>NZ_CP163423.1:2400000-2750163 GCF_041429785.1 Fretibacter rubidus | reverse complement strand
GAGAGGATGGAGGTAAACAAGATAACAGTCATATTAGACTCTAGAATACCTTTGGTAGCCTTAAATTTCTAAAAACCCACTCCCGCCCTCAAACCCTGCTGTATTATACGGCCATGGATTTAATCCCGCAGACATATCATGACACCGCCGCCCCGCTTTGCGGCGTGCGTTGCCCTGCGCCCACGGGCGTTCAGGCGGTGTTGTCTGCGATTTGGCTTTGGCTTGGGGTGGTTTCAACGCATCTTTTGGGACGAGGTGTTATGGATAGGGGGCGTGATGATACGCGCCCGCTTTACCCCCATAACCGCACCACGCAGCGGCGGGGGGCGCGCTTTGCGGCTCGCGCTGTTCCGCCTGCGCGTAATTACGCGCCTTTTTATCAATACGCTGCGCGCGGCCTGTCACCGACACAATTTATGGAACGCCTTTGCCGCCTGTCTGTCCATGGACGTATCAGCGTTTACCGCATGATCTATTGGTCGTCGCGCATGGTCCGTGAAGCGGTGATGGCCATGTTTACGCGCGGGGATTTTCGTATGGCGGACGGGGTGTGGGACGCGCACAGTGTGCCAGATTAGTGTTGTTTGTTGAAAACAAACAACACAACAGGGCCGCAAAAAACGCACATTTTTCGTGCGATTTTTGTGCACCGCTCAATAGTTTTAAAGAGTGCATTCACGCGAAACAGGGCTGTTTTGTGAAGGCTTCAACATGGCTGTTTTGTTTTTATGGGATTTGAATTTTGTAAGCGGTGCACAAAAGAACGCGATAAGGTTTCGCGTTTTTTGCTGCCCTTGTGTTTATATTTTGCGGTGCAAAATTTAAACTAATTAGACTGCTACCAATTTCGCGGCGGCGTCTAGCTCTATTGATACTAATTGGCTGACGCCTTGTTCGGCCATGGTGACGCCGAAAATGCGGTTCATGCGGGCCATGGTGACGGGGTTGTGGGTGATGGCGATGAATTTGGTGTTGGTCGCCAGCGCCATTTCGTCCAGCAGATTACAATAGCGCGCGACATTGGCATCATCCAGCGGCGCGTCGACCTCGTCCAGCACACAGATCGGCGCAGGATTTGACAGGAATACCGCAAAGATAAGCGCGGTGGCCGTCAGGGCTTGTTCCCCGCCCGACATCAGGCTCATAGAGCCGAGCTTTTTACCCGGTGGGCTGACCATGACCTCAAGGCCGGCTTCTAGCGGGTCCTCTGATTCAGTCAGCGCTAGCGCCGCTTCACCGCCCCCGAACAGCGTTGTGAACAGCCGCCCAAAATGGCCATTGACCGTATCAAAAGCCGCGAGCAAACGTTGACGGCCCTCTGAATTAAGCTCGTCAATGCCTTCACGGAGGCGCGCAATGGCGGCGATGAGGTCCGTGCGTTCCTCTGACATGGCGGACAGGCGCTCTTCTTGCTCGGCCGCTTCTTCGTCCGCGCGCAGGTTCACCCCGCCCATGCGTTCTCGCTCTTGGGATAGGCGCTCTAATTTGCGCTCAATATCGGTCTCAGATAATTTTGATCCAGGGTCGAGCT
Organism: Fretibacter rubidus; assembly: GCF_041429785.1. Taxonomy (GTDB): domain Bacteria; phylum Pseudomonadota; class Alphaproteobacteria; order Caulobacterales; family Maricaulaceae; genus Fretibacter; species Fretibacter rubidus. The sequence continues at coordinate 2,748,632 of NZ_CP163423.1, read as the reverse complement.
CGCCGAGATGTTGGGTCAATTCATCGGGGCCGCAAGACAGTGTTTCGTCAATGCGCGCGCGGGTCTCTGTGATGCGTTCCTCTGACGCGGCCAGGCGCGCTTGGGCGCCAGCGCGGTGTTCGCGCGCCGTGTTATGGGCGGCTTCGCAGTCGCGGGCTTTGGCTTCCGCCTCTTTTAATTGGCTCTCGGACAGGGCCAGCGCATCGGCGGCGGATTTGCGGCGGTTTTCGGCTGTTGCTAATTCTGCAAATAATTTATTGCGGCGATCTTCAAATTGGTCGGGGCCAGATGTTGCGGTGCTTAGCGCGGCCTTGGACACCTCCGTGCGGCGCTCTAGCTGTGTGACCCGCGTTTGCGCGGCTTCGCGGCGGCGGGCCCAATTTGTACGCTCAGACTCGACCGCCGAGAGGCGTTTGGCGCGCGCGTCCATGTCGTTTTTCAAACTGCGGTAGGCCGCCCCTTTATCGTCAGCGATTTCGCGCGCGGATGATAACGCCTCTAATAGCGCGTCTTGAGCGGCGGAGACATCCTCAACGCCTTCAAGGGCTTGTAGGGCGGCCAGCGCCGTATCGGCTTGTTTGCTCAGCTCCGCTTGCTCTGCCCGCAGGCGCTCGATTTGCTCTTCAAGCGCGCGTTTTTGCGCCGTTTCGCGGGCAATATCGGTTTCAAACTGCGTCAATGCGGCTTGGGCGGCGCGTTCTTTGCGCTCAAGATCGGGCAGGGCTTGGCGGGCTTCGCGCGCGGCTTGATCTGCGTTTTGTCGGGCTTGTCGTGTCGCTTCAAACGCTGCATTTGCCGTCTCAATCGCGCTGTCGGCAATGCGTAATTCGTCCTCAATTTCAGACAGGCGGGTCTGCTGTTTGAGCCGTATTGCCGCCGATGTCTCGGCATCTGAATCGATGACCAAACCGTCCCACCGCACCACGCGGCCTTGCGGGCTGACCAATCGTTGGCCCGGTTTTAACATCTCTGACACTGCGTCCATATCATCCGCATCAATAATTCCGATTTGGGATAGACGTGCGGTCAGTTCAGGCGGGGCGGTTACAAATTGTGATAGCGGCGTCGCACCTTTGGGCAGGGCTTGGTCGGGGGTGGTTGCGCCCTGCCAATTGACGGGGGCGAGCTCATTAATCGCCGCGTCCAGATCCTCACCTAGGGCCGCGGCGAGCGCTTGCTCATAGCCTTTTTTGACATCGATTTTTGATAGTGCTGGCGTCCAGCTATCGCTATTTCCGCGCGATACGACACGGTTAAGCGCGTCTTGTTCCGCGCGGAGTTTTGAGGCCACTTGCTTGGCATCGGCGAGGTTTTCGCGCGCAGCTTGGTCTGCGGTCTCTGTCTCTGACCGAGCGCTGGCGAGTTGTTGTTCTTTTGCCCGCGCCGCATCCAAAGCGCTCAGCGCGTCTTTCGCCGCAGAGGAGAAAAGATTTCCGGATTGCACGGTCCCGCCCAATATGCCTCCATGGGAACTTAAATTATCTAGCTTGGCCGTCGCGGCGTCATAGTCGCGGGTCACGCGCACCAGCCGTGCTTGGGCTTGGGTGTTTTCACGCCGCGCGGCATCAAGGCGTGCGTTTTGATCAGCCGCCTTACGCGTCAGCTCATTATAATCCGTCTCCAGCGACGAGCGTTGCGCGATGGCGGCTTGCGCCTCGTCCGCGGCTGCGTCCAGTGCGGCGCTCATATCCTTGACAGCGGATAGGGTTTCAAACTCGACTTTAAGCCGGGCTTCGGCTTCTTCGGCGTCCGTGACAATGCCTGTTTCGCGTTCTAAGTCGCGGCCCAATTGCTCCATCTCACCTTGCAGTTTTTCAAGCTCGGCTTTGGCCGCGTTCTCGTCCCGCTCCAGCAGCTCTTTGGCCGCATTCAGACGTCCTAATACGGCGGCAGCAATAATTTGTTCTTCGCGTTTGGGATCCAAAAGGGCAGCTAATTCGGCGGCTTCGCGCGTGGCTTCGGATGCGGCCGCCGCTGTGTCCCCAACTTGCGTCTCATAAGTTTGCAGTGTCTCACGCGCGACGGATAATGTCTCAATCGCAGCGTTCCACCGCTTTAGCCACAGCAATGCCCGATATTCAAAAATCTCACCCGCAAGGCGCTTATACCGCGCTGCTTGGCGGGATTGACGGCGCAGCGATAAAAGCTGCCCTTCGATTTGTTGTAATATATCATCGAGGCGCGACAGGTTCGTTTCTGCTGCGCGAAGACGGAGTTCCGCCTCATGACGGCGAGTATGCAGGCCTGAAATACCGGCAGCTTCTTCGAGGATTTTACGGCGGTTGGACGGCTTGGCTGAAATCAACTCGTTGATTTGGCCTTGGCGGACGAGGGCAGGCGAGTTCGCGCCTGTGCTGGCATCGGCAAATAAAAGCTGAATGTCTTTGGCGCGAACGGTCTTATTATTGACTTGGTATTTTGACCCTTGGCCTTTGGTGATGATACGCGACACTTCCAGCGTGTCATCATCATTAAACATCGGCGGGGCGATGCGGGCTTTGTTATCAATGGTTAGCGTAACATGGGCTTGGTTACGGCCCGGGCGCTGTTTTGTGCCAGAGAATATAACATCATCCATGGCCCCGCCGCGCATGGCTTTGGCAGAATTGGCGCCCATGACCCAGCGTATGGCTTCGAGCAGATTGGATTTGCCGCAGCCGTTCGGCCCAACAATCCCGGTCAGGCCCGGTTCAATCACAAAATCAGTCGGGTCTACGAAAGACTTAAACCCGACCAGTTTGATTTGATTGAAAACCAGCGATCCCATAACTACTCAGCGTCAGCTTTCTCAGGCTCTGATGTTTCGGTCGCCTCTTCACCGAGGACGGGGCGCAGAATTTCATCAAATGTTTCCATGGTGAAAACTTGCTGACCATCCGCTGTGCGGCTGACTTTTTCGCCATTTAGGAAAAATGACGGAGTGCCTGTCACACCGTTATCAAGACCGTTTTGCACTTTGGCTTCATAATCAGCGATGCGTTGTTCGTCCTTTAGGCACGCCATTGTTTCTTCCTCGGATAGGCCGCCCGCTTTGCCGATTGCGATATATTCTTCGAGAACTTTGCCCGTTTGCATGGCTTTGAAGATTTGCTGTTGGCGATTAAACTGTAATTTGATGTTATCAAAAAACCGATCTGGGCCTGAACAATTGGCAATGAGAAAACCAGCCTGCGCGAGGTTTTCAGGTTGTGTTGGAAACTCACGAAAGACGAAGCGCACAAGGCCCGTATCGATATATTTTTTCTTAAAATCGGGATAGACCGTATTATGCCAATTGGCACAGGCCCCGCACATGACAGAGGCATGCTCAACGATTGTCGCTTTTGCATCTGGACTGCCGATGGCGTGATCATTGACGATTTCGAAACTACCCGCTTTGCCTGACGTGGGTGTTGTCGTGCCGCCGTCACTGCCGCAGCTTGCTAATATAATCGCTGCTGCCGTCGCGCTTAGCACTTTGGCAAAACGAAATCCGCCGCGCGAATCGGTGTTAAAAAAGTTTTTCATATCGCAGTTTCTCACTATCAAAGGGTTTCGCAAGTAATTGTGGTCATATTTCGTTAACTTATTAACAATTTATGACCAAAAGCCCACCGATGCGATGATGGGCGGGCTTTAGTTTTAAGGTATTTTCGCGTTTTGGCGCGGGACTTAGGGCAATAAAGCTTTGATGGAGGCCGCATCTGACGGTCCCTCAACGACGTCGCCATTCAGGATGAGGGCGGGGACGCCCGTCAAATTGGCGGCGCGCGCCCGGGTCATGGATTGCTCGACACGCTCAAATCCGTCCTCATTATCAAAACAAGTGAACATCGCTTCTTGACCCTTAATATCAGCGATGGCCGCAATTTCCAAGAAACGCTCAATCGCTTTCCCCTCTTTCAAGGCGGCAAAAGTGTCCTCTTGGTTTTCCATTTGAAACTGTAGGACGTCAAAATATTTGTCAGCCCCTGCGCAATTGGCCAGTTGAAAGCCCGCCATTGAGACCTCTACCGGGCCTGTCGGAAATTCACGAAAGACCATTTTCATTTTACCTTTTTCAATCAGCTCTTTTTGTAAAATGGGATAATCATTGGTGAACCAATCCCCGCAATGCGGACAGGTGACAGAAGCATAAACAATGAGTGTATTGGGCGCGTCAGCCTGACCTACGACATGATCTTCAGGGCTTTGGCTATAGATATGGCTGACCTTGGCAATTTCCTCTGGCGACATGGACGGCGGCTTGGCATGGCTATGGCCGTCTGCGCCGTGGTCATGACCCGCGTGGCTATCTTGTGCGTTCGCTGAAAAGGCAAAGCTGACGGCGCTAGCCAAGAGAACGGCGGTGAGGAACTGTTTCATCATAATCATCTATCCTGATTAAAGTTATGTCTTGTTACTATATTGGCGGGTCTCAGACAGTGTTTTTTTACCCAAGGTCTCTAGCGCCTGTCTTAGCGCATCATCTTTGATATGGGCTAGGCTTGATTGCAGTTCGCGTGCCTCTGTCGCAGATAGCCCGCGGGGTGAGGGCTTGGGCGCGGCACTCTGGGGGGCAGTTTTCATGGCCCCGTGAATGACTTTAATACGCGCAATATGGCCATATCCTAAAAAGCTATTCAGCCTATCGAGAATTTGCCCGCTTGAGGCCATAATAAGGGCCGCCGCCGCGCCGGGGGCTTTTATAACTAAAGTCCGCCCGTCTTTACCGCCCATAATTTTCACAGGGCGAGAGATTTTGGCAAAACGCTTTCCGGCGATTTGCTCCCAATTTTGATGGATGGGCGTTACGCCCGCGCCGAATTTAGAACTGAGCGGTTTGATTATTTTCGCAACAGATACGGATGCCTTGGGCGCATGGCGATACTGTCTGCGCCCGCGCTGCTCAGAGAGCCAACGGGTGAGTTTGGCTTGATCTTCACGCGACAATTTTTCTGTCTCTTCATCCACGGCTTCTCATTGCCTTATTGCGGCGCAAAGGACAAGTTACAGCTATGAAAGAGACGTCAAAATCGCCGCCTGACTTAAAACCATCCGATGAGCTATCCGCCATGCGCCGCGCTTTGCTGGCTTGGTATGACGACGGCGGACGGACATTGCCGTGGCGGGTCAGGCCAGAGGACCGCGCAAAGGGGATAACCCCTGATCCTTATGCCGTGTGGTTATCCGAAATCATGCTCCAGCAAACCACGGTGCCGCACGCCACGCCCTATTGGCGTAAATTCCTTGCGCGTTTTCCAACTGTGACTGATTTGGCGCAGGCAGACCGCGACGAGGTCTTGGCCATGTGGGCGGGGCTGGGATATTATGCGCGTGCGCGTAATTTGCATAAATGCGCTGGCGTCGTGGCGGATGATCATGACGGCGTTTTCCCGTTGACCGAGACGGCATTATTAAAGCTACCCGGTATTGGCGCCTATACCGCGGCGACCATTGCTGCCATTTGTCATGACGAAGCGACAACCATTGTGGACGGCAATGTCGAGCGGGTTATCAGCCGTATTTTTATGGTGCAGACGCCGCTGCCAAAGGGCAAATCTGACCTGCGTGCTTTGGCGGCGGCATTGTCTGATCCGACATTAGACGGGTTTGAACGGCCCGGCGATTACGGCCAAGCGGTGATGGATTTGGGCGCGACGGTCTGCACCCCGCGAAGCCCGACGTGCGGTCTTTGTCCGTGGTCGGGTGATTGCGCGGCCAAGGCGGCAGGTGTGCAAACGGATTATCCGAAGAAAACTCCCAAGAAAAAACTCCCCGTCAGGCACGGCGCTGCTTTCGTTTTGCGCAGCGGGGATGCGGTGTTGCTGCACCGCCGCCCTGACACGGGATTGCTCGGCGGGATGATGGGCTTTCCAGGCACGGAATGGGGGCCAAAGCCAAAGGACGATGTGATACGCGCGGCGGAACCAACCCCGCGCAATTGGGAGCAATCAGCAGTGGAGGTGCGCCATGTGTTTACACATTTCGAGCTGCGGTTAAGTGTATTCCATAGCGAGATCGCGGCCGAGTTACGAGGCGAGGCCACGGGAGACGTCGCGATTTGGGCGCCGCTTGACCGTATAAAAGATTACGCTTTGCCAACCGTGATGACCAAAGTGCTGAAAGCCGCCCATTAAGGCGCGCGCAAATAAATCCGTCTTTGGCCGACATCAATCACCGCTTGGTTGGTAATAAGAAAATCCTGCCCGATAATTCCGTCGACATTAACGCCAGAGGTCTGCGCGACAATTCCAACCAAAGCCGATAGGTCGGCGCTGGTCATCTCTGGCAGGCGGTAGCCTCTGTTGTCGACTGAAATAGAGCGCAGGCGATAGCGGGTTAAGGTGATATTGCCTGTCGGCATCGTCGCGGGGCGTTGACCAAGCGCGTCATCACGGGACAGGTAAAACCGCGGCGTACGCGGGCTATGGACGATAGAAAAAGCCGCCCCCGTATCGACAATAAATTGCCCCGTCACGCCGTTGATTGTGGCGGTTAAAACATCATGATTGCTGACCACGCGGCGCAGCGATACGGCGTGGTAGCCTTGGGCTTGCATCACGGCGGGCAGGGAGGTGGCGGTCGGTTGTACGGCTTCGGCCCCATTGCAAGCATAAAGCCCAAGGGCGGCAATAATCGCCCCCATGGCGAGCGCAGATTTTATAGCTCTGCGCGTGGCCACGCTTAAACTGCTTCGGCCATTTGTTGACGCACGATAGAGCGTAGCGCGTCAATTTGCGTTGGGCCTTGGGGTGTTTGGAAATGCCAAAATGTCCAGCCATTACAGCTCGGCGCGCCTTGTACAGAAGCCCCCACTTGGTGGATAGAGCCTGTATGCTTGCCCGAGATTAGCGACCCATCTGCGCGGACTTGGGCGCGGTGCTCTGAATTGGACGAATATAACATGGTGCCGGGATTAATCAGCCCGCGTTCCAGCAGGGTCGGGAATGCGACTTTCGGCGCAGACCGCTTGGACGGGGTGACCGCAATCGCTTGGCCTGTGCCTGTCGTGATTTTCTCAATTCGGCGTTTGGCGTGGATGATATATTCTTCTTCCATCTCAAACCCAATAAAATCCCGGCCGAGCTTTTTCGCAACCGCGCCCGTTGTGCCTGTGCCAAAAAACGGATCGACAATCACGTCGCCAGGATTACTGGTCGCCATGATAACACGGTTTAACAAGCTTTCAGGTTTTTGCGTGGGGTGAGCTTTCTCGCCGCTTTTTTTCTTAAGGCGTTCCAGCCCCGTGCAAATCGGCAGCGTCCAATCAGAGCGCATTTGCACCCCGTCATTCATCATCTTCATCGCGTCATAATGAAAGGTCGGGCGCGCGTCCTCTGTTTTGGTTGCCCAGATGAGGGTTTCATGGGCGTTGGTAAAACGCGTGCCCCGGAAATTGGGCATAGGGTTGGTCTTGCGCCAGATAATATCATTTTGCACCCAAAACTGCTGGTCTTGCAAAATCGTCCCGACGCGGAAAATGTTATGATAGCTGCCGATGACCCAAAACGACCCGTTGGGTTTTAGGATACGGCGCGCGGCTTTCATCCAGTCATGGGTAAATAAATCATAGGCGTCCATGGTATCAAACTGATCCCAGTCCTCTGTCACGCCGTTGACAACTGAATTATCAGGTCGGGATAAATCCCCACCGAGCTGTAGATTATAAGGCGGATCAGCAAAAATCAGATCCACAGAGTCTTCGGGCAGTGCGTTCATGCCGTCGATACAATTGCCCTGAATGATTGTATTCAGCGGTAGTTTTGGTTTTTTTATCAGTGTCACGCGGCGTGCCCTTGCGTTTTGTGGTAATCAGTTGATTTCCTGCATTTGCTGATTTGCTTACCAAGGTCTTAACCCGCTGAAAAATATATAAAATTTACCTTTTGTTAGGGGAGGTTAACAAGGCCGTGTCGAGTCTAAAAATACTATAGCCAAAAAATTCATCACGGTTTATATTTCAAAAATAACAGAGGGTGCATTCAGTCAGATTAAAGGGCGCTTTATGGATGTGAAACGGCAAGACGAAACCATTGTTTTTGAACTTGATTGCCGGTTTACGGATGTCGTGGACCATTGGTCATTGCCTGTCATGATACTGGACAGGCAATTACGATTTGTCTTTGCAAATGACGCTTATTTGACATCAACAAAGTCTGATTGGGACATGGTCAAGGGACAACATGTCTTTGAGGTGTTCCCAGATTCGCCAGAGCGGGTAGCGCAAGTCCATGATTACTTTCGACGCGGATTTGACGGTGAGAAAACCCGCATGGACGAACAGCCGTTTATTCTAACGGATGATAACGGTCACGAGGTCACCCATTATTGGCAAGCCGTGCAAGAGCCGATGCGGAATAAAAACGGCGATATCACCCATGTCATTCAATATTGCGAAGACGTTACCGCCCGCGTTCATGCCCAGCGCGAACAAGCCATAATCGCGGGCGAATTAGAACACCGCGTGAAAAACGTGATGAGCGTCATTCAATCTGTGGCGCGTATAACCAGTCGCAATCACGATTCCGTTGAAGATTTCACGCATGATTTTATCAGTCGTATTAATGCCATGAGCCGCAACCACTCCCGCCTTTATAGAAATGATTTTCAAGGTGCGACTTTGCGCGAAATTTTTGCGGAAGAACTCGACGCTATGTCAATTGACGCATCACATGGCTATGATCTTAACGGAGATGACGTTAATTTTAATACGGCGCTATCCAAGGACTTTTCGATGGTCGTGCATGAACTCGTGACCAACGCGGTCAAATACGGCTGTTTTAGCTGCCCAGGTGGAACACTATTGGTGACTTGGGAGCGTGATAGTGATGGGGTCAAGATTAAATGGGAGGAAAGCGGCGTTGGCCCTATTGGCAATATTGACCGTGATGGCTTTGGCACGAAACTTATCCGCATGCTCCGCAATATAGACTGCGAACGCATCGCCACGCCTGATGGCTTGCATGTGCATATGACCGTGACGCTATAGTCTTACTGCGCGCTTAAAACCTCACCTGCGAGGTATAATGACCCGCAGATTAAGATACGCGGCGGTATGATGGGCTCGTCCACAGTTTGGCGCGACAGGCCTTCGCCCGTATTAATCGCCAATTGCACCGCCGCCGTTAGGTTGGACGCGACATAGCCCGTGGTAAAACGCGCGCGTGCTAACTCGATTAGTGTCTCAGGCGCAAGGGCAGCGTGGCCCGGAATGGTCACGCCAATCACGGCGCTGGCCAATCCTTGAAAGGCGTCTAAAAAGCCGCCGATATCTTTATTGGCCAAAATACCAGTGACGAGGATCAGCGGGCGCGGCGTCTCGCTCTCAAGCTCCGCCATAGCGGAGGCGAGCGCCAGGGCGGCATGGGGATTATGCCCGCCGTCAAGCCAAAGCTCCCCGCCGCTTTCCGCGACAAGGTCTGCATATGGCCCAGTGGTCAGGTTTTGCAAGCGCGCAGGCCAAGACACCGTCTCTAGCCCGCGTTCAATCGCGCGGTCGCTAATCTGCATATGACGGGCCAAGGTAATGGCCAGCCCTGCGTTTTTAATCTGGTGCTCCCCAATCAGCGCAGGCAGCGGCAAGTCCATCAGGCTATTGCCGTTTTCATAAACCAGCCGTCCATGTTGGCGGTAGGTCCGAAAATCCTGTCCCCAAAACAGCGGCGTAATGTTGTTTTTATTGCCAGCCGCTTCCATCACCGCGCGGACCGCGTCGCGCTGCGGCCCGACGGCGGCGGGGCAATAGGGTTTCATAATGCCAGCCTTTTCGCGGCCAATGCCGGCAATATCGCGGCCTAAAAATTCGGCGTGATCCAGATCGACTGGGGTGATACCGACAACGGCGGGGTTTTCAATGACATTGGTCGCGTCATAACGCCCGCCAAGGCCGACCTCTATGATGCAAATATCGGCGGGTGTTTCGGCAAACGCCAGAAACGCCGCAGCTGTGGTGGCTTCAAAAAAAGACAGCGGCTGTCCGTCATTAGCCGTTTGCACCCGTGCAATAACGTCCAGCAATTGCGTGTCTGATATTTCCTCAGACGCCACAACAATGCGTTCGCGAAAATGCACCAAATGCGGGGAGGTATAGACATGCGCTTTTAGGCCGTCGGCCTCTGCCATGGCGCGCAACATAGCCACGGTAGAGCCTTTGCCGTTCGTACCCGCAATATGCACAGTCGGCGGCAGTTTTTTATGCGGATCGCCCAGGGTGGACAGCACACGCTCAATCCGCGACAGGCCGAGGTCAATTTTCTTGGGATGCAGGGCGGATAGCTGCGCGAGCGCTGTTTCTAATGCGCTTGCGGTCGCGGGTGTGTTCTCGGTCATTCCGCTTCAGCGTAAACAGCGTCTTTTTGCATCAACACCGCCAGAATATCAGACAGCGTTTTGCGCATGTCATTGCGGTGGACGACTTGGTCAATCATGCCTTTTTCTTTAAGGAACTCTGCACGTTGGAACCCTTCGGGCAATTTTTCGCGAATGGTTTCTTCAATCACGCGCGGCCCGGCAAAACAAATCAGCGCGCCTGGCTCTGCCAGATGAATATCACCCAGCATGGCGTAACTCGCCGTGACGCCGCCTGTGGTCGGATCGCACAGCACCACGATATAGGGCAGCCCCGCTTCGCGCAATTCTTGCACGGCAATCGTCGTGCGCGGCATTTGCATCAGCGACAGCGCGCCTTCTTGCATACGCGCGCCGCCAGCGGCTGTGAACGCGACCATAGGCAATTTATGCGCAACCGCATATTCTGCCGCTTTGATAAAGCCTTCGCCCGCCGCCATGCCGAGTGACCCGCCCATAAAGGCAAAGTTTTGCACCAACACAACGGTCTCTATCCCGCCGATTTTACCGACACCAATTGACATAGCGTCATCATCGCCTGTCTTGGTGCGCGCGGCTTTTAAACGGTCCGTATATTTTTTATCGTCTTTAAATTTAAGCGGGTCTTTGGCAACTTGCGGCACCTCGACCTCGGTATAGACGCCGTCATCAAAGGTATAACCCAGCCGCATTTCGGGGCCAAGGCGCAGGTGATGCCCCGCAGGGGTGACATGCAAAAGTCCCGGCAAATCAGCCGAGAAAACCATCTCGCCCGATTTGGGACATTTGATCCATAAATTATCCGGGCTGTCCTTCTTGGTGAAGATATTTTTGACGCCGGGCGGGGTAAGTTTTGTAATCCAATTCATAGCCCCCTCCTGCCCCAATTTCGCGCCAAGAGCAATAGAGAGCGGGTTAAATGACGGATAGTGTTTTGACTCAAGGTGCTATTGCCGCGCCCTATTGTCGAGTTGTGCAAATCCCGTTACGCCTATGTCAAAGATGTGCGCCCTTGGTATCATGAGAAGCTTGGGTGTCATGAAAAGGATGCGTTATGGCAAACGGACAGGGTGGCCCTGAAATTGAACGGTTGATTGGCTTGCTCGCCAAGCTGCCGGGGCTTGGGCCGCGCTCAGCAAGGCGGGCGGCGCTTGATCTCATTAAAAAACGCGACCGCTTGATGCGGCCTCTGGCCCAAGCGCTTATGGATGCGGCCAATCATATCACGGAATGCGAAAACTGCGGGAACCTTGATGCCTGTTCGCCGTGCAATATTTGCGCGGCCCCGGGGCGGGATCAGGCGCTGATTTGTGTGGTCCAAGATGTATCGGATTTATGGGCGATGGAACGGGCGGCGGCCTTTCGCGGGACCTATCATGTGCTGGGTGGGACCCTGTCCGCGATTGAGGGCATACGGCCAGAGGATTTAAACATTGCGCGGCTGATTACCCGCGCGAGCCGTGACGGAGTATCGGAGATAATCCTCGCCATGAACGCGACAGTCGACGGTCAAACCACGGCGCATTATATTACAGATCAGCTCTCTGGTACGGGCGTGAGCGTCTCGCGCCTGGCCCACGGCGTGCCTGTCGGTGGGGAGCTTGATTATCTGGACGACGGCACAATCTCGGCCGCGATGAAAAGCCGCCGTCCGTTTTAGTGATGTTTGGCCAATCTAAAACACTCCCGATAATCCTGCTTGTGGCCGCGAACCTTGTGCCGCTCATTGGGTTGTTTGCGTTTGGTTGGACGGTGAACTCGATACTGGTGGTTTATTGGGTCGAGAGCGTGATTATCGGGATTTTGAACATCCCTCGTATTCTCGCGGCGGGCAGCGGGCCAAAAATAAATGGGGTACCAAGCCAGCACGGCAAAAGCCTTGGCGGCAAAATATTTTTAAGCCTCTTTTTCACTGTGCATTTTGGAGGATTTTGCGCCGCCCATGCGGCCTTTCTAGGCTCGCTTTTTGAGGCAGGGCCAGAGTTTGCGCAGCTTTTATCGGGCGGGCCGCTTCTGTGGACAGCAGCCGTTTTTTTGTTCAGCCATAGTGTGTCATTTGTTATGCGGTTATCGCGCGGTGAATTTGTGTCAAAAAACCCGCAGGCCCAGCTGTTCGCGCCTTATGGCCGTGTTATGATTATGCATATGACAGTTCTATTTGGCGGCTTTGCGATGCAAAGTTTTGGCGCGCCGATTGCGGCCTTGATTCTGTTGATTGCGCTAAAGACGATTGTGGATTTGGGCGCGCATCTGCGCGAGACCCGTAAAGCCGAAGAGACAGCTACGCCCCCTATAGTTCTTCCAGCGTCGAGCGCCCCTTAGAGCGGTTGCCGCATGTCCAGCGCCAGCGCTCATAAAGGCGGATTTTCCCGTTGCTCATAATCTCTGGTGTGGACTGACAAATCCCTGTCATCAGATCGCCGTTTTCGGTCATATGATGGTAACGCATATCGATGCGCCCGCGTTCGTCAACTGTGCCGATAAGGTGCCCGAAATAGACATCCCCACCCGCATAGGTGCCGGTCAGCATATCGCCTTTTTGCTCATATTTGAAAATTGTCTCTGATGTTGTATCTGAGCCGTCCGTTGTCGCGACGGGACGAAACAATCGCCCGCCGTAGTAAATGTCATAATCTTTTATCGCCACGCCCTATGACCGATTATCTTTCAGGGACGGTTTGACAAATTCCGTGACATTGCTGGCGCTGTCTGCCTCTGACCCGGCCACATCTAGGCTCTCTATTTTGTCGGCGCGCTTGGTGATTTTCTCGGTCGAGATCCGGATTTTGCGAATGTCTTCGCCTGTCTGGTTAAAATGACTTTGTAGTTTGGCGACACGGTCATCCAGCAAGGTCACATCTTTGGCCATCATGCCAACCTCGCGCTGGATGATATGGGCTTGTTCGCGCATGGCGGCGTCCTTCATTACGGCACGCATGGTATGCAGCGTCGCCATGAATGTCGTCGGCGAGACAATCATCACCTTTTGCGCAAAGCCTTGCTCGACGACCAGCGGGAAATTGGCGTGCAGTTCGGCATAGACAGCCTCGCTGGGCAGGAACAACAGCGCAATATCGTGGGTCTCTCCAAAAATGAGGTATTTCTCGGCCACCGCTTTGATATGCACCAGCATATCGCGGGCGAAATCACGACCCGCTTGAACGCTGCCGTCTGTATTATCAGCGTCGGTTAAACGCCGCCACGCTTCCATGGGAAATTTACTATCAATCGCCACATCGCCTTGGTCATTGGGCATATGGATCAGGGCATCGACGCGCTTGCCGTTGGATAATGTGTGCTGAAAACTATAGGCATTGGGCGGCAAGTAATTCTCGATCAGGTCCTGCATTTGCTTCTCGCCAAAGGCGCCGCGTGATTGTTTATTAGATAGCAAGCTTTGCAGGCCCGACACTTCGCCCGACAGCGTTTCAATATTTTTCTGCGCGCGGTCAATCAGGGCCAGGCGTTCATGCAGCTGTTTTAGGTTTTGTGAATTGCGTTCTTGCGTCTCGACAATCGAGCGCCCGACGGTCTCGGACACTTTGGACAGTCGTGTATCAAGGCTCTCTCGGAACAAGGTTTCGCGCTGCGCGCTATCATCGGCAAATTGCGCAAGCCGTCCTTGCAGGGCCGCTTGCTGCTGCGCCATATCGGTCAACTGTTGTTCCAGCACAGGGTTTTTTGCCCCGCGACGGGCGAGCAGCAGCGTGATTAAAATACCCAGCAGCAACAGCGCCGCCCAGAGGCACAGCTCGACCAGCGTCAGCTCTATGCCTTGATATGATAAAAGTGGATCCATAGCGCTGTGTCCCACAGATTCGGCGGGCTTGCAAGAAAACAGAACAAAGACGAAACTTTTTAAAGGGGGCGAGGGCGCGTCTGTCCAAAGTTTAACCTCCATAGGGGTTATCACAGCCATATTTTCGTCATTTATTAACTATAGTTTTGCACGGTGACCACTGATGGGCACAAAAGGATAATTATTATGACGGATTTCTCTATCAAACGCGTGGCCATGGCCACAACAGCAGCAATAATGATGATGAGCGGTGGTCTTAGCGGCTGCGCCACGGCGCCTAATGACCCGACAGGCAAGTCTGACGTACGCGACGCGCAAAACCGCAATATTAACCGTGCGGAAACTTATAATGAGAGCGAGCTGGTTGCGGGGATTTCCACCCATTTGGGCGTGACATCGGAATCAGCAGCCTCTGCCATTGAACGCCTGTTTAAAGACCGGGGTCGTCCTGTTGGCTATATCACTGGCGAAGAAGGCGGCGGTGCGGTTATCGGCGGTGTGCGCTACGGCAAAGGCACGCTATGGATGAAAAATGGCACGTCACAAGAAATTTACTGGCAAGGGCCCAGCATTGGCTTTGACTGGGGCGCGGATGCGTCGAAAGTCTTTACGCTGGTTTACGGTCTGACCGATCCGAATTATATTTTCCAGCGTTTCCCGGGCGCTGATGGTTCGGCATTTTTAGTGGCCGGTATGGCGGTGAATTATCAACGGGCTAACGGCATTACGCTCGCGCCCGTACGCAGCGGTGTTGGCGTGCGCCTCGGCGCAAATGTCGGCTATACGAGCTATACACGAAAGCGGAATTTGATACCGCTCTAGGGATAAAACTCATTTGTCGCGTCGGAATGACGTGTCTTTAGTGTGAACCGCTCACTAAATCCTTAGAAGCTCTGCGTGCCGCCGACTTTGCCGTGGCATTGTTTGACCTTTAGGCCAGAACCACACGGACAAGGCGCATTGCGTGATATGCCGTCAAGCGCGCCTTCGGGCAATGTGCCTGTGCCAGAGCCCACAGCGGGGGCCGCGGCCGCGGCGGCGGTGACCATATCCATGGGGCTACGGGCGCTACTACGCCGGGTAGCGCTTGAGCCAGTACTTGAAGCAGTACTGGGTGCAGGTGCTTGAGCTTGCGCTTGGCGTTCCATTTCCTGCATCAACACATTGGTCATCGCCTTGGTCACGCCTTCGCGTAGATCAGTCAGCAGATTATCAAACAAGGTGAAGGCCTCTGACTTATACTCATTTAGCGGATCACGCTGGCCATAGGCGCGCATACCGATAACGGATTTCAGCGCGTCAAGCTGTTGCAAGTGTTCTCGCCAGTTCAAATCGATAACTTGCAAGAGGATATCTTTCTCTACACGGTGCATCGCGTCTTCGGGAATATTTTTGGTCAGTTCCGCAAACATCAAATCAGAGCTTTTGATCAAACGCTCACGCATCTCCTCATCGGCGATACCTTCTTCGGCGGCCCATTCATCAAAAGGCACAGACATGCGCAAAAGCTCGCCTGTGCGCGCCTCTAGACCTTTGATATCCCACTGTTCAGCATAGGCCTTTTTCGGGACGTGTTTTTCAATCAACTCTTCACAAAGCTGGTGACGGAAATCTTCAATGACGTCTGAGACATCGTCATCGGTCATAAATTCCATGCGCTGATCAAAGATCGTTTTGCGCTGGTCATTCATAACGTCATCATATTTCAGAAGGTTTTTACGAATATCAAAGTTCCGGGTTTCCACACGGACTTGCGCGCGCTCGACCGCTTTGGTCATAAAGCGGTTGGTCAGGTTTTCACCTTCTTCCCAGCCCAGCTTGCTCATCATCGCTTTGAGGCGGTCACCACCAAAGATGCGCATCAGGTCATCTTCGGTTGAGAGGTAAAACTTTGAGCGCCCCGGATCGCCTTGGCGGCCCGTACGACCGCGCAATTGGTTATCAATGCGGCGGCTCTCGTGACGTTCTGTGCCGAGGACATAAAGCCCGCCAGCGTTAAGCGCCTCTTCGCGCAGCACCGCAATTTCGGCTTTGATACGGGCGGTTTGCGCTTCGCGTTCGGCCTCTGTTGCGGTCTCTGGAATTTCCTGCTCGACGCGCATTTCAAAATTACCGCCAAGCTGAATATCGGTACCACGGCCCGCCATATTGGTGGCGATTGTGACTGCACCCGGCACACCCGCAAGCGCGACAATGGCGGCTTCTTCTTCGTGGAAACGCGCATTGAGGACTTTGTGCTCAATATTACGCTCAACCAGGATGCGGGCCAATGCTTCGGATTTTTCAATAGAGACAGTACCGACCAAAACGGGTTGGCCTTTTTTCTTACATTCGATAATCTCGTCAATGATGATGTTGAACTTCTCGCGTTCTGTGCGGTAAATCTCGTCTTGGTCATCAATCCGCTGAATGGGGCGGTTAGTGGGAATGACCAGCACTTCAAGCTTATAGATGTCAAAAAATTCAGACGCTTCGGTTTCCGCTGTACCCGTCATGCCAGACAGTTTTTCATAAAGACGGAAATAGTTTTGTAACGTGATAGAGGCCAGCGTCTGGTTCTCTGGTTTAATTTCAACGCCCTCTTTGGCTTCAATCGCTTGGTGCAGGCCTTCGGATAGGCGGCGGCCATCCATCATGCGGCCTGTAAACTCATCAATCAGAACAACTTCACCGTCTTTGACAATATAATCTTTGTCTTGCACGAAAAGCTTATGGGCTTTGAGGGCTTGGTTGATGTGGTGCACAACTGTGACGTTTTCCACGTCATAAAGGCTTTCACCTTCGAGCATACCCAGGCCGCGTAAGATGGCTTCAATCTGCTCGTTACCTTTTTCATTAAAGGTCGCTGTGCGGGCTTTTTCGTCGACATCATAACCGTCCTCTGTGATGTCAGGGATGATAGTGTTGATGCGTTGGTAAAAGTCTGATTTATCATCTGTCGGACCGGAAATAATCAGCGGCGTACGGGCTTCATCAATCAAAATTGAGTCGATCTCGTCGATGATGGTATAGACATGGCCACGCTGGCTCATCTCCTCAAGGCTATATTTCATATTATCGCGCAGATAATCAAAGCCGTATTCATTATTCGTACCGTAGGTAATATCGCACGCATAGGCGGCTTTGCGCTGATTACCGTAAGGGTCGTGATTATTGATACAATCGACCGTTAGGCCAAGGAAATTATAAATCTGACCCATCCATTCAGAGTCGCGCTTGGCCAGATAATCATTGACGGTCACAATATGTACACCGCGCCCAGTTAGTCCGTTAAGATAAGCCGCAAGGGTCGAGACAAGTGTTTTACCTTCGCCTGTGCGCATTTCTGCAATTTCGCCGCGGTGGAGTGTGATACCGCCAATAAGCTGCACGTCATAATGGCGTTGACCCAGCGTGCGTTTGGCGGCTTCGCGAACCGTGGCGAACGCCTCGGGCAGCATATCATCAAGGCTCTCTCCGCCGTCAAAACGCGTGCGAAACTCGACTGTTTTTGCTTTTAGCTGCTCATCGGTGAGGCTAACAAAATCTGGCTCTAGCGCGTTAATTTTGTCAACAATGGGCTGTAGCTTTTTCAGTTTCCGGTCGTTTTCTGTCCCGAAAAGCTTCTTCGCGATGTTCAACATCAAGACACTCCTATGCCTGGCATCTTATAGGGTCCCGCCAGATTATGCTTTGGGGTGACTTAGGGACGGTTATCGCCTAAGTCAATGTAAGCGCATGTTACAATTCAGGCCAATTGGCCCGTTTTGGCCGAATGGAGTTAAAATGCCTGTAAACAATCTCTTTTTTCGCCGTTTTTTGCTGCTGTGTCTTCTATCGGTGACGGTTTTTCTTGCGGCCTGTCATGACAAGACTTTGGTCGATAATAAAAGCGCAATGGGGACCTCTGTAGTACGGTTGGGCGATACAGCTGTGGCCAATGTGGACGGCACAACAATCTATCTTAGCGATGTGGAACGGGCGGCCACGGCGCAAAAACTCATTGAGACGGGTGCGGGGCTAAAGCCTGGTGATGCGGTGTTTCAACAAATGTTGGACGAATTAATCGATCAACGGCTTATGGCTCTGGCGGCGCTGCGGCAGTCGCTTGACCAAAGCGACGAGGCGCAGCGGCGGCTGGCGGTCTCGCGCGAGCGTATTTTGTCGTCAATTCTGGTCGAGCAGCATCTGCAAAAAACCGTGAATGAGGAGACAATCAAGAAGATGTTTGAAGCCCAAGCCGCTTTGCGGGAACGGGGTGATGAAATTCGCGCGCGACATATTCTGGTCGAAACCGAGGAGGAGATCAAAGCTGCTGCTACGCGTCTTGCCGCAGGAGAGCCCTTTGGTGCAGTGGCCACAGAGCTGTCCATTGACCGTGCCAGTCGCGAAAATGCAGGCGATTTGGGTTATTTCACCGCCGATATGCTAACCAAAGATTTCACGCGTGTCGCGTTTTCAACCCCAACAGAGACAATATCTGCGCCGTTTGAAACGGAATTTGGCTGGCATATCGTCGAAGTCCTTGACCGCCGCGACGGACGCCAACCGACATTTGAGCAAATGCGCGGCGAGATTGTCAATTTTATGACTTATGACGAAATACAAAAACTCGTGAAAGATTTGCGCGACAAAGGCGATGTGTCGTTATTATTTGGTCAAGCTATTGTCGATAAGGACACGCCAGTGGACATGTCTGAAGAGGACGCGTCTGAAAATATCCCACAAGAAGAAGAGCAAACCCCTGATGAGTAAATATAAGCCTTCGCCTTTTGCCCCTTTACATTTTCCCGATATGCCAAAGATTGACGGCTTCACTATGGCTACGGCCGAGGCTGGCGTGCGCTATAAAGGGCGCACGGATTTATGGGTGATGGTCGGCCAAGCGGGAACGCAAGTCGCCGGTGTCTTCACCCAAAACCTCTGCCCCGGTGCGCCTGTGGATTGGTCACGCAAGGCGCTATCGGTTGACACAAAAGGCCCGCGTGTTGTGGTGGTCAATTCTGGCACGGCCAATGTTTTTGCGGGTCAAAAATCGGTAGATGCCGTGGTCGAGACCGCTCAAGGCATTGCGGATATTTTTGGTGCCGCGCGTGACGGTGTCTTGCTATCCTCCACGGGTGTCATTGGCGAAGCCTTGGACGCCTCAAAGCTCACAGCGCAGTTCTCCGCGATGAAAGCCAGCTTGTCAGCGGAGGGCTGGGCCGATGCGGCGCGTGCGATAATGACGACAGATACCTATGCTAAAGGCGCAACTGACAGCGCCGTAATTGATGGGGTGCGCGTGCAAATTAACGGCATCGCCAAGGGCTCTGGTATGATTGCGCCTGATATGGCGACCATGCTGGCCTATGTCGCGACCGACGCCAATATCAACGACAGCGTTTTACAAGTCCTGCTCTCTGACCAAGTCGGCAGCACCTTTAATGCCATTACGGTTGATAGCGACACATCCACATCAGATACGCTTTTGCTGCTGGCCAGTTGTGCGGCGGATCATAGACTGATTACAGATGTGAATGATCCGCGTCTTGATGACTTCAAAGCCGCACTTCACCGTGTTTTATTTAATTTGGCGATGCAAATCATCAAAGACGGCGAAGGGATTTCCAAATTTATTCGCGTCACAATATCTGGGGCCGTCAGCGATAAAAGCGCCAAGAAAATCGGCATGAGCATTGCGAACTCTCCGCTGGTGAAAACCGCTGTGGCGGGGCAAGACGCCAATTGGGGCCGCATCATTATGGCTGTCGGCAAAGCGGGGGAGCCGGCGGAACGTGATAAGCTGACGGTTCATATCGGCCCGCATTTGCTCGCGCAGCATGGTCAACCTGCGCCGCATTATACAGAGGCCGACGGGGCGGCTTATATGAAAAATGCCGAGATTGATATCCGTGTCGATTTGGGACTGGGCGACGGTCAGTCTGTTGTTTACGGCTGTGATTTGACCCATCAATATATCGATATTAACGCGGATTACCGCAGCTAGAGCTAAGATTAAGACGCGCTTAACCATAACGGCTGAGGGAAAATTAAGACATGTCACTTAATAAACCGTTGTTGCTTGTTGCGGCCTGTGCTCTGATTGATGCAGATGGGCGGGTCTTAATGAGCCAGCGACCGAGCGGGAAAGACCATGCAGGGATGTGGGAATTTCCGGGCGGAAAACTGGAGACGGGGGAGGCACCAGAAGACGCGGTCGTACGCGAGCTTTATGAAGAACTAGGGATAGAGCCGTGCTTGCGCTGCTTGCAACCCTTTGGATTTTCTTCATTCGCTTATGATGATTTTAATCTTTTGATGCCACTTTATCTGTGTCGACAATGGGATGGGTTTTTACGTCCCACAGAAGGCCAAAAGGTGAAATGGGTGTTCCCAGATCGTCTGACGGAATTAAACTTGGTGCCAGCGGATGTTGAACTGGCACGGGAATTAAGGGATCGTTTGCCTTCGGGCCGACGCTTTACGGATTGAGATGAACGCGATGCGCAAACTTTTAAACGATTATGCCCGTGACACATCTGGCGCAACGGCCATTGAATATGGTCTGATTGCCGCCCTTATCGGTGTCGGTATTATCGGCTCTATCCGTCTTTTGGGCGGCGGTACAGGCGGTATGTGGACCAAAATTTCCAATAAAGTCGGCGATGAAATGTAAAGCGCAATCGGGCGTTTAAATTTTAATCTCTTTCGCGCCCAGCGCATCTGACAACCGCATTTTAGCAGACCCTGGCTTTAACGGTTTTTGCTGGCTGTCATGCGGGGCCCACCCGGTCATCCATAAAATCTCAAAACTCGCCGTTATCTTTCCAGCCTCATTAGAAAACTGCGCGCGGTAAGCCGCCTCCAGGGCTTTAAGAAAGTCTCGGCTAAGGTGTCGTCTATCCCGTGCCACCGCCACATTGCTATCCCCGCTATCGCGAATATCACCAATCAGCGTGCTGAGCGCGCCGTAATTGACGGTAAAGCGGTCAGTGTCGACCACGGGCAGGGCATAGCCTGTGCGTTGGAGTAATTGTGCAGCTTGGGAAAAATCGATCATGGGGAAAATACGCGGGCTCATCCCGCCTAAACGCTCCGCCTCGACGCTGTAAAATACCGTGCGCAACTCACGCAAGCTATCACCCCCAAACAGGCTCGCCATCATCAAACCGTCCGCCTTGAGGATATGACGCATATTCAAAAGCGCGCCTGGCAAATCATTGACACTATGCAGCGATAACACTGAAATAATCAGGTCGTATTTTGGACCGTCAATCGGTAAGCCGTCATCAGGGGCGCCTATATCAAGGCCGAAATCCGCTGCATCATCGGGGTCAATATCATAGGCCTGTACGACCGTTGTTGGGTGCTTATCCGTTGGCAGCAGTTCGCGAAGCTGGGGCCAGAAATCAGGCGGGCCAATGATCAACGCACGCTCAAATCGACGGTTTATATCCTGCATACGGTCTGCGGCGTCTTCTGCGCAGCGCGGAATAAAAAAGGCGGGCTTGTCCGATTTTACGGCACGTCTGACGGCCCGTGCACGCCTGATACGGCGCAGCTCCGCGTCAAAGACATGCGGAGCCGTCTTTTGGGGGGTCGGTGTGCCTGATTGCGGGCTGGATGGTTCCGAAGCTGTCATAGCGCGTTTATGGAAGAGCTATGGGTGAAAAGAAAGCGGGCAATTTACCACGGACAAAAATAGAGCCACTGGCGACGTTCAAGACGCCTATGTTTAAATCCTGGCCGCGCATGAAGGCTGTCCCTCTAACAGCCACAACTCTGAAATCAATTGGGGGGCGGGTTATCGATACGATTTTACCGCCTATGGGGCTTTTCCCAGGGCTTGATCCACAACTCGGTTGGGCGGATGTCACCTTTATTGATGATCCTTGCTGCGCAGCCTGTGGCTTTCCTTTTGAATTTGATATGGGCGATGATGCGCTTTGTGGACGCTGCACGTCTAAGCGCCCGCGCTATAGGTCTGCCCGTTCGGCCTTTGCTTATAATGATGCCAGCCGCTCTGTCGTGCTGGCGTTTAAACATGGCGGCCGCACAGAGGCGCTATCGATGTTTGCGCGCCAAATGCGCCGCGCGGGGCGCGACGGATTATCTAAGGCGGACGTTATTATCCCCGTGCCGCTGCATTATTCACGGCTGACGCAACGGCGCTATAATCAATCGGCGATACTGGCGGGCGCGATTGCCAAGCTTTGCCGACTGCCTGTTGATACCCACAGCCTCACCCGTGCTCGCGCCACAAAGACCCAGGGCGGGCTGTCCTATTCAGGGCGCCGACGTAATGTGCGCGGGGCCTTTCGGCTCAGCCCCAAGGCCAGCGTAGGCGGTAAAACGGTTGTTTTGATTGATGATGTTTTTACCACCGGGGCGACGCTAGAGGCTTGCACACAATGTCTTTATAAGGGCGGGGCAAAATCAGTTCACGCGCTGACGCTGGCGCGGGTTGTCAAAGGGGCCGCTCTGCCTACATAGTATATGTAATTTTACATATCTATGCGCGGAGACCCCAGTGGCTAAAATCGAAATTTATACTAAATTCATGTGCCCCTATTGCAGCCGGGCCAAAGCCCTTTTTGATAAAAAGGGCGCGTCATATATCGACATCCCCGCCGCAATGGACAAAGCCAAACGCGCGGAAATGAACGAACGGGCCAATGGTGGGAACACCTTTCCGCAGATTTTCATCGACGGCAAACATATTGGCGGCTGTGATGATCTGATGGCATTAGAGGCCCGCGGCGGGCTTGATCCTTTGTTGGCGGGCTAGCTGCTTTGCGCGTCGCGGCTATACAAATGTGTTCTGGCGTCAGTGTTACCGATAACGTGGCACAGGCCGAGCGCCTTATTCGCGCGGCAGTCGCTGATGGGGCGACATGTGTCGCGACCCCAGAGATGACGCATCTGTTGCAGCGCTCACCAAAGCGTTTGTTCGCGACCATCACGACCGAGGATAAGGATGTCGGGTTAAAGCGGTTTAGAGCCTTAGCGGATGAGCTTAATATTCACATCCTCATTGGGTCACTGGCCGTCCTTGGGGAAAATGACAAAGCGATGAACCGGTCATTTCTCATTGGCCCTTCTGGCGATATTCTCGCGCGTTATGATAAAATCCACCTCTTTGATGTGACGCTTTCACGGGCAGAAACCTACAAAGAAAGCAATGTCTATAACGGCGGAACGCAGGCCGTTACGGCCATGGTGAACGACGCAAAGCTTGGATTATCAATTTGCTATGACGTGCGCTTTGCGGCGCTTTACCGCGCTTATGGTCAAGCAGGCGCGCAGGTCATCACCGTGCCGGCGGCTTTTACTGTGCCGACGGGTCAGGCCCATTGGGAAACCATGCTACGCGCGCGCGCGATTGAAACAGGCAGCTTTATCATCGCCCCCGCCCAAGGCGGCAACCATGAAGACGGACGGTCGACGTGGGGCCACAGTATGATTATCGGGCCGTGGGGGGATGTGCGCGCGGTAATCGATAACGACGCGCCAGGCTATATCTGCGCGGATATTGATCTGGACGATGTATCGGACGCTCGCCGCAAAGTGCCTGCTTGGCAGCATGAGCCAGATTTCGGCGTGAATAATCTATGATCCGCTACGCGCTTATCTGTGACCATGACCACAGTTTTGAGGCGTGGTTTGGGTCTATTAAAGACTATGATGAGCAAGCCGCGCGCGGCGATGTTATCTGCCCCTATTGCCAAACGACCAAAGTTGAAAAAGCGATTATGGCCCCCAATATCTCTACGGCGCGCAGAAAAGAAGCGGTGGTCGAGCAACAGGCGCTGGCGAAAAGAAAAGCAACCGCCATGATGAATGAGGCGGCGCAAACGATCCGCAAAGAGATTGAAGAAACTTGCGACTATGTGGGTGACCGCTTCACGGATGAGGCGCTATCCATGCATTACGGCGAAAAAGACGAACGCCCCATATACGGTGAAGCGACCCCCGACCAAGCCAAGACTTTGGTCGAGGAAGGCGTCGGTATTGCGCCGCTGCCAGATGTACTGACGCCAAAACCCAAAGAAAAACTGAATTGACGCGGTTATGACGGACACCACCTATGCCGCGCGCATCGACACAGCGCTTGCGTCTATCCGAAAGGTTACCTCTGATACGGCTGATGTTGGGCTTGTCCTCGGCTCTGGTCTGGGGGATGTAGCAGAGTCTGTCGAGGGGACGGCCATAGACTATAGCGCCATTGACAGTTTTCCGCGCGCCACCGCCCCCACACATAAAGGCATAATGCATATTGGGTCGTGGCAGGGCGCGCGTGTCTGTGCTCTGCAAGGCCGCTTTCATTTATATGAAGGCCATAGTCCCGCTGATATTGGGTTTCCGATTGACGTCATGCACGCGCTCGGCGTCAAAACCCTGATAGTGACCAATATTACGGGCAGTCTTAATCCTGCGCTCAAGACAGGTGATATTGTCGGCATTAACGACCATATATTTCTGTCAGCTATGGTCGGGCATAGCCCCCTTGTCGGGCGGGAACAAACGCAGACTCGCTCGACCTTTGTCCCGATGAGCCGCGTCTATGATGCTGATTTGCTGACCCTTGCCGATACCGCCCACGGTTCACCTTTGCCGCGCGCCGTTTACGGCTGTGTGGGTGGCCCGCAATTTGAAACCCCTGCAGAAGGGCGGATGCTAAGGGCGCTCGGTGCGGATATTGTCGGTATGTCCAGCCTTTATGAAGTGGTCATGGCGCGTTATTACGGCATGCGCGTTTTGGGACTTAGCTTGGTTGTTAATCCCGTCATCACCGACCCTGATAATCAAAGCGATATATCAGAAGCGGAAATTTGGAAGACAGTGCAAGACGGTCAGCCCCGCATGAGTGCGCTTTTACACAGCATCATTGCGGGTCTTGTTTAAGCCGCGATTTTAAGGGCGTCTTGGGTTCGGGACGGCATAATCACGACATTATCACCGCCGAGGTCTATCACGGCACAGCCTTGGGCTATGCCGTCGGCAATGGCGCTCATAATCCTATCGACTGTTGCAAATGGCCCTAAGATTTGCAGCAAGCGGTCCTGCGCGTCGTGATGGGGTAGGGCGGCAAAGGCTTTGACTTGGTCAAGGCTGAGGCGTTCGTTGAAAAAAGCTTGCTTTAAAACAGGGCTCAGCCGCGATACTGACAAAACATCGCTGATCGTTTGTCCAGGCAAGAACAGTGTTTGCGCAATCGCGGCGATACTAAGGCCTTTAGATTTTAACGTCGTGACGTGAGAGTAAAGATCGCGAGCGGATAAAAGGCTGATAACAGGCGCGGCAGCGGCTGCGTTTAAAACATAGGGAATCGTCTCTAAATCCCGCGGCAAAGCTTTTTGAAAGCGCAAGCGACGCAGTGCAGCGAGACGTAGTCGACCATCAATGACAATAAGCCGCCCATTATGACGCGATACCAGCAGCGGCGATAACAAACCGTGACGTTGGATCGAACGTGCCATCGCTTTCACCTCGGTCAGCTTTTGTCCAAATAACACATGGGGCGTTGTGCTACGAAATTGTGAGAGCGGCGCGCGCATGATGGTCTGCGTCGTTACTATAGAGTGGGTCATAATTATCACCTTTCTCCTAGGCCGTGTTGGGGGAGGCATAGGACTGCTTATAACCCAATCTATAACGCCCCCATTATGACCGCATACTGACAGAGGCGTTAAAAGGTCTTCATCATGGTTAACAATTTTTTAACGTCAAATCAGTGGGTTAGAGGGCATATAAGCATTTTAGATGGACGGCTTTAATTTGCTGCAAGTCAAAAATATAAGTTTCGGTCTGCCCAAGTCTAAAATTTGTGCTATGGTTGGATATAACTCAAAAAAAGGATATTTTATGCAAATCCAAATCGTCTCTAAAAATCTCGACGTGTCACCCGCCCTTAATGCCCGTATCAACGAACGATTTGACGAAATGATGGACAAGTATATCCACCGAGAGGGCGAGGCCCATGTCTCGGTCAGCCGCGAAGGCACAGGATTTCGAACGGTGTGCTCGGTGCATTTACCGTCGGGTGCGACGATGGAATCCACCGGAAATGCGCAAGAAGCTTATGCGGCCACGGACGAGGCGCTAGAGCATATGGAAAAGCGTCTTCGCCGTTATAAGCGCCGCTTAAAAGACCACCAAGCCCAAAGCAAAGCCGAAGCCAAAGCGAGTGCGATGTCTATGTTTGTGTTGGAAAATCCGATTACAGATGATGACCTGGACAGTGATGACGGCGAAATTGGCGGCCCGAGTGAACCCATGATTATTTCCGAGCAATCCCGTCCTGTACGCACGATGACGCCGGGCATGGCGGCACTCGAACTCGGTCTTGCTGATAATGGCGTCGTGATTTTTAATAATGCCAAGCATGGCCGTATTAATGTCGTATTCAAACGCCCCGATGGCAATATCGGCTGGATTGATCCCAAAGATTAAGTTTGCGGCGCGGTCGCTGTTTAAGACCATTTGTCCACAGCGGGGTGATTGACCCGAGAGGATAATATCGTTACCACGCGTGAAAAATGGGCTAATCATAAGGCTCAGACCTACGTGCCTTTGAGGCCGCTTCGCTGACTGACTTTGGATGATACGATGAGTCTTGACAATTATCTGACACAGGACGGCGTGATGCTTGACATCGCGCCAACATCTAAAAAGCAGCTGTTTCAATTTATGGCAGAGCGTTTGGTGAAACTCCCCGCGGTGGCGGATAAAGATATGTCCGCGCGCGATGTCGTCCACGCCATAATGGACCGTGAACGCCTTGGCTCCACCGGCGTTGGGTCTGGCGTGGCGCTGCCCCATGCGCGCCTTGATAATATCGATACAGTCCACGCTGTCTTTGCGCGGTTGGAAACACCGATTGATTACGAATCAATTGATGATATTCCCGTTGACCTTGTGGTGTTGCTCGTGGCGCCAAAGGATGCAGGCGGGGCGCATTTGCGGGCTTTGGCGCAGTTCTCGCGCCGCCTTCGCCGCGAAGATATGCGGGCGCGCTTACGTGCTGCGCCCGATTTATCCAGCGTCTTTGTGTCGATTAATACTCAAGCGAGCGCCGCTTAAACTGCCGCCTTTGGCGCAAGCACAGCCTTGCCGCGCGCCATATACTCTGTCATATCACGGGCATGAAACTCACCGCTAATAGCCGTTATTTTGACCGTGAATTATCATGGTTGTTTTTTAACAGCCGCGTTTTGCAAGAAGCCCGCAATGCCTCTGTGCCGTTAATGGAACGCGTCCGGTTTTTATCTATATCTGCGTCTAATTTGGATGAATTTTACATGGTGCGTGTGGCAGGTCTGCGCACGCAAGTATTGGCTGGGATGGAGACACCTGGCGTCAGCGGTTATACGCCTGTGCGGCAATTGCAAAAAATTGCCAAGCGCGCGCGTAAGATTAAGTCTGAACAAGACCGCTGCTGGAGATCGCTTAAAAAGCTGTTGCATAAACAAAATGTCACGGTCAGCACCGTCGCGGAACTTAGTGAAGAAAAGCGGGCTGTGCTGGATGATATCTATGCGACGTCAATTTTGCCGCTGCTCTCGCCGATTGCCGTTGATCCTGCCCATCCTTTTCCGTTTATTCCCAATCTTGGCTTTGGTATGGCCTTGTCCTTAAAACGGCGGGGTAATGATGAACCGCTATCGGCGTTGATCCCGATACCCTCTCATGTGCCGCGCTTTGTCTGTCTATCAGACAGCCGCAAGGGCGCGGATTATGTCATGATTGAGGACGTGCTGGCCCATTACGCGCCCGCTTTATTTCCTGATTTCGATCTGCTGGATTGCGGAGAGTTTCGCGTTACCCGCGATAGTGATATCGCCATTGACGAAGAAGCCGAAGACCTTGTCCGCCATTTTGAGTTTTTGCTCAAGAAGCGCCGCCGTGGCCGGGTTATTCGCCTCGAAGTGGCTCATGATCTTTCGCCGGAGCTAAAAGACTTTCTGATTGAGAGCTTTGAATGCTGGGACGAAGCGGTCATGGAAAGTGAAACCATCATTGGCATGACGGACCTCTCGCAAATCATAAGCTCTCGCGATCCGTCGCTTTTATTTCCGCCCTTCACCGCACGGTTTCCTGAACGTATCCGCGAACATGACGGCAATTGTTTTAACGCTATTGCGGCCAAAGATATCCTCGTCCACCACCCCTATGAGGAATTTGACGTGGTCGTGCAGTTCTTGGAACAAGCCGCCTTTGACCCGGATGTTGTCGCGATAAAGCAAACTCTTTACCGGACATCAGACAATAGCCCCATTGTCAAAGCGTTGATTGCGGCTGCAGAACGCGGCATAGCGGTCACCGCGCTGGTCGAGCTTAAAGCCCGCTTTGACGAGGAAACCAACCTGCGGTGGGCGCGGGATTTGGAACGCGCAGGCGCCCATGTGGTTTACGGATTTATCGATTATAAAACCCATGCCAAAGTCTCTTTAGTGCTGCGTAAAGAAGCGGCGGGCCTTCGCGCCTATACGCATTTGGGTACGGGTAATTACCATGTTGCCAATGCCAAGATTTATACAGATTTGGCCTTGTTTACGGCAGATCCCGTTATGGGGTCTGATGTCGGAAAATTATTTAATTATGTCACCAGCTACTCTCGGCCGCGCGACCTTGAAAAACTATCCATCGCTCCGCTCTCTTTGCGTGAAACCTTGGTTAGCCGCATAGACACAGAGATTGCCAATGCCAAAGCGGGTGTGCCCGCCGCGATTTGGATAAAGCTTAACGCCCTTGTGGATACTGATATGATCGACAAGCTTTATGAGGCGTCTAATGCGGGTGTGCAGATTGATTTGGTCGTGCGCGGTATTTGTTGTCTGCGTCCCGGGGTCGAAGGTATGTCAGAAAACATTCGCGTTAAATCGATTGTGGGACGGTTTTTAGAACATTCGCGTATCATGTGTTTTGGCCATGGCGGCTTGTTACCCAATGCCGACGCGCTGATTTATTTTAGCTCTGCCGACTGGATGCCGCGAAACTTAAACCGCCGCGTTGAAACGCTTATTCCCGTGGATGACCCGACTGTGCGGCGTCAAATCATGAACCAGATCATGACGGCGAATTTAAATGACACGACCAATAGCTGGGATTTACAGGCTTCGGGTCAATATTTACGCCGCAAAGTTGAGGCTGAAGATGCTTTTAGTGCGCATCACTATTTTATGAAAAATCCGTCCCTGTCAGGGCGCGGTCGCGCGCTTGAATATTCCGCGCCGCAAGACCTAAGCCAAACAAAACCCGCACCAATTAAAAAAAGCGCAAAAAAAGACGCGTCTAACGCTGATGCAAAAACGGACAACGCTTAAATGGTGGCCCGCGACACCCACGCTAAATCTGGCCGTATTGGTGTTTTGGATATTGGGTCTAATTCCATTCGCTTAGTGATTTACGATATTTTTGGTGCCGCTTTCACGCCAATTTATAATGAAAAAGTGCTTGCAGGGTTAGGGCGGTCTTTGCGTGAAACGGGGCGATTAAACCCCCACGGCAAAGGCCAAGCCCGCCAAGCGTTGATGCGGTTTAAACGCATTGCCGATGCGCAAAATGTTGATCGCTTGATGATTGGCGCAACGGCGGCCTTGCGTGAAGCCAAAGACGCAAGCGCCTTTCTGGCTCAAATAAAGGCGGATACGGGACTTACGATTGAACCCATATCAGGGCCAGAAGAAGCGCGTATTTCCGCGCTTGGTCTGCTGGCGGCCATGCCAAAGGCGGACGGCATTGCTGCGGATTTGGGCGGGGCCAGTCTGGAGCTTATTCGTGTTGGGGGCGGACAGCCCGGGGCAGGGCTAAGCCTGCCCATTGGGCCGTTTCAGATGCTGGGCCATGATTTGCGCGAGACAGAATTTAATCCAAAAACCCTTCGCGCAGCCATCACGACGGCTTTATCCAATAGTGATTTTAACGCGCTTAATCCGAAAGGCGAGACGCTTTATCTGATTGGTGGGGCGTGGCGCAATCTGGCTGCGATACACCAAGACCGCACAGATTATCCGTTGCGCACATTACAAAGTTACCGCCTGTCGACCAAGGAGGCGCGCTCGCTCTCCCGTTGGGCTTTTGGTCCTGGGCGAGAGGATGTGATGCGCTGGCCCGATATTTCGAGCAAGCGGTCTGAAACCCTGCCTTATGGGGCGCTACTGCTGGATGTGATGATAGATATTATGCAGCCGTCAAAGATTATCATATCTGCCACAGGGCTGCGCGAGGGCTTGATTTACAGCGCCATAACGCCTGCGCAGCGTGCACGCGATGCCTTGCATGACGGTTGTCAGGATTTGGCCAAAGGCAATTTATCGGCCGAAGGATTTGCGGCACCGCTTTGTGACTTTCTTCGCGCCGCATCCGCGTCTTTTCCGCGTCATTTCGAAGCTGACATGGAAGAGCGCGTCCGATATGCGGCGTGCTTGCTCGTCGGTATTGGAAAGGGCCGTCATCCGACCTACCGTGCGGAGCTAGTCTTTGAAGAAATTTTATACGCGCCGATTGCAGGGCTTAGCCATGAGCTTCGCGCTTATCTTGCGCTAATATTATTCCGGTCCTTTACCAATCAATCGCGCACACCCAATGAAGCCGCTATCAAGGCGTTGCTCAGTCCAGCGGCGCGCCGCGCAGCGACGATATACGGTTTAGCGATACGGTTGGCCGTCGTGGCTAGCGGACGTTCCGCCGATTTACTCCCCGCTTTCACCCTGACAGTAGAGGATAATAAAGCGGCATTATCAGTCAGAGGTGATGCGAAAATGCTGCAGACCGCGCGGGTCAATCACCGGGTGACGAAATTAAATGCCGCGCTTAAGTCCAAGACCGCAGGCTGGCGCGTATCATCTTTATAAGATAAATTTTTATTGATAAACAATAATTATTATGATATTGCCACGCTTAATGCTTTAACAAGTGCCACGTGACGACCTTTTGGAGAAACGCTATGCGGACTAGATTTTTTAAGACTTCATCGGTGTTGGTTCTCGGGGCGGCACTGAGCCTATTTGTGCCGAGCCTTACAACGCCAAGCTATGCGCAGACCGTTAATCCACAAATGAGTGCCGGGGTTATGATTAATGGCTACACGCCAAAGGCTAAACCCACGCCGTTAGCTCAATTTGCCCCACAGGCCTTCACCTCTCGCACGCGTTTGGATTATTCAGTGTTGGACGAAGCCCTCGATAATTCCGTGCTGCGTTTTGGGGCGTCGACACGCCGTTATCTTGGCAAGCCCCAAGGGGCGACAGGCACGCGCTTTATTCGGGGGCACCGCTCAGCCTACCGCCTAGAAGGGAGCCGCGTCAGCTTCTCATTCCTTGGTGATGAATATCGTCAAGCCATCATTGATTACCGCGCCGACCTTGAACGAATTGGTAACCAAATCAATTTGGTCAATATGTCCCGGGATGAGCAATTGGCCTTCTGGTTGAACCTTCACAATGTGAAATTGATAGAACAGATTGCGCTGCAATATCCTGTGCGCCGCCCGTCTAGAATGACTGTTAATGGTGTGCCGCTACATGATGCAAAGCTATTGAATATCAAAGGCACGCCCCTATCGCTACGCGATATTCGGGAGCGTATCGTCTTTCCCAATTGGACAAATCCAGAAACTATCTATGGGTTCTTTTACGGCGATATCGGCTCACCGGGTCTGCAGGATTACGCTTATAAAGCCAGCAATGTAAACGCTGTACTGTCGTTGCAAGCCAGCGAGTTTGTTAATTCCTTGCGCGGCTTTAACGAAACCAGCGGAGCGCGCGAAGTCTCGCGTTTATACGCGGAGGCACAGCCGTTCTATTTCCCAAATTGGGAGCGTGATTTAGACGCGCATTTGATGAAACATGCAGCAGAAGAAGTCCGCGTTGAACTGGCCTCTGGCAAGCCGTTCAAAATTGACCGTTATGACGACGTTATTGCTGATCTTATGGGGGGTGACCGTCCGCGTATTGCGACGGGTGACGTCCGTGACTTGGATAGCGGCACACCGCTTGATTCCATGCAACTGCCTAATGAAGTACAGCGTCTCATCCGTGAGCTGTCGCAAAAACGTGAAGTGCTGCGGCGTCGCGGGTTACTATCAAGCGGCACCGTAGTTATCGAGGATATTGAGACGCCAAGCGTTCAAGCCTTTGATCCAAATGTTGACCCGGCGAGCGATACCTACGTTCCGCCTAACCAATAAGGTCTGGCCAGAATATTTAACGTAAACGCCTCTGACTTTAAACGCCTCTGACTTTAATCGGGGGCGTTTTTCTTTGCCGCATCATCAATCGCTTGCGCTTTCTCTTCGGCTTCTTTGTCTGCGGCTTCTTTTTTTGCGGCTTCTTTCTCCTCAAACTCTTTGATCAGTTGTGATCCCACGGCAATGGTCGAGCCTGTGGTGATGGTGCTGCCGCTAATCTGACTGCCCGCCATAGGGGTTGTTTCCCCGCGTGGACGGGACGGCTTTTGTACTGGTAAATCAGGCAGGGGTTGGCTGATGCTGCGGCGCGGGGCTTGGACGGGGCGGTCATCAAGCCCGATCCGCCAAAGCGCGCCAAAGCGGTCTGCCATAATCAGGCCGTTCGCTGTCGGTAAGAGCGCCCCTGGCTGCCCCCACAGGCTTTGATTGCGTGCATTGTAAAATCCGTCGGCGAAAACCTCCACTGATGCTGCGGGTGCGCCGAATTCAGAGGCGAGCGTCAGAATAGAAAACCCGCCCCGCGCTGTGTTTGACTGTCCCGTGCTAAGATAGATGCGCCCGCGTAAGGCCTCTGGCCAATCGCTAGGAAAGCTGTCTTTAGATCCAAAAGTCAGCCCTGTGATAGGCGCGCCACTGATAATCGGAAAAGCCAAATCACCAGCCATGATGGGAATAAGCTGCGTGCCGACTCCGGCCCAAATCTGCCCTGATGTTTGAACGGCGAGTGTTGATAGCGGCGCGTCATCAATCTGCTTGACCAAGCTCGCTATGCCTGTCTGTGGGTCTATGCTGATAAGACGGCTATGGCGTTTTTCGGCGGTGGTAAATGACAGGCCAATAATGATGTTGTTATTGGACAGCGCGAGCGGGCGAGGGGCGGCGTCTGCACCGCTGGCTGATAAGGGTGCAAGTTTTGATTTTGTCCTTGTCTTAATATCCACCGCCCAAATGGCGACGCGATCCGCGATATAAAGTGTCTCATTGTTATAAGCTAAACCAGACGGCCTATCAAAACCGCTGGCAAAAAGCTGCCGCCCGTCCAGTCGCCCGTCACGACCACGGTCACCCAGGGCAAAGATACGCCCTGTGGCTTGGTCCGCTGTATAGACCGTACCGTCATCATCGACCGCTATCGCGGCAATATCACCCAAGGATGTTGCAATAGTTTTAGCATAGAGCCCAGGCAGCGTAGCGACGGTCTGACCGAAGCCTTTGGGCGAGCTGCGGAAATTTTGCGGGCTTACCTCTGTCTGCGTTTTTGCACGCGGCAGCGTGTCGCCCGGCGCGGCAAAGGCCAGCTGAGCGCTGAGGGACGTCATAACCAAAAGTATTAAGCCGAATCGCATAACCCTTTGTGACTGACTGCGCGCCAAAGACGAAGTAAAAATCACAGTTTTGCACGGAGCACCACCATCCGTGCCAAATTAACGCATCAACTTTCACCCCCTTGTCATAGCTCTGTCATTCTGATTATCTACACATAGAGTGAATCAGATGCAGGAGTGTTGTCTTCAGGGACCAGCGCAATATACAGAGCCAAATCCATAGCGCTTCCGCATGTCAGGGGGGAACGGCTCTATGGGATTAATTGCGTCAACATCCGCGATAGGCCAAGCAGAGCTGCCCCAAGATTTACAGCCTGTGACAGCGGGCAATTATCCCTGCCTTATCCTGAACGCAGATTATCAACCTTTATCATATTTTCCGCTATCACTGTGGTCATGGCAGGACGCTGTGAAGGCCGTGTTTCTTGACCGCGTGAATGTGGTTGATGATTACGCGCAGACGGTTCGCGCGGCCAACTTTGAAATGCTACTGCCTAGTGTTGTGGCGTTAAAAGACTATGTGCCGCAAAACCGTGCGCCTGCCTTCACGCGCTTTAATCTGTTTTTACGTGACGGGTTTGAATGTATGTATTGCGGCGACGCTGATGATTTAACCTTTGATCACCTGATCCCGCGGCGTTTGGGGGGTAAGACCAGTTGGACGAACATCGTCGCGGCCTGTTCCAAATGCAATCTGCGCAAGGGCGGCCGTTTGGCAAAAGACGCCAGCATGTATCCGCGTGTCAAACCTGTGCAACCCACCATGCATCAATTGCAAGTACAAGGTCGGCGTTTTCCGCCCAATCATTTACATGAAAGTTGGCTTGACTATCTCTACTGGGACGTAGAACTTAAAGCCTAACCTTAAAAGGACAGTTATGACCCGCGTTCACCCCTACGCTATTATCCTTGGGCCGATTATCGGCATCATGGTTTTCTTTGTTATGCGTCACCCGCCCTTTGCTTTATTCATTGGTGTTTTGGCGACCTTTGGCTTGGATTATTTTTTCAAAGGCCGGGACCAGAAGAAAATTAATAAAAACGATAAAAGTGAATAGACGCGCTCTCATATGCGCCAGTCTGGTAGCGCTTATCGCCAGCTGCGCCCCAGCCCCTAAAAGTGACACCCCTGTTATTGGCGCTAAAGCTGCGCCGTCGGTCTATTACCTTGTCCGTCACGCAGAAAAAGACCTAAGCGAGACGGCCAATAAAAAGGACCCCGTGCTGACGCCGGCTGGCAAGGACCGCGCTAAAGCTTTGTCCAAGCGTCTGTCAAAATTATCCATCGACGGTATTTACTCCACCGATTATGCCCGTACCCGCGACACAGCCATGCCGCTATCCCGCGCGACCAATGTGCCATTGACATTATATGACGCGAGTGATCTGGCCAGCTTTGCTGCGCAGATGAAAGACAAAAACGGCACATTCGTTATTGTCGGTCATTCTAATACGACACCGCAATTGGCGGAGCTTTTAGGCGGGGAGGCGGGGGAGCCGATTGTCGAGATGGGCGAAAATGACCGCCTTTATATCTTGCGCGAGGGTGAGCGCGGGACAATAGATACGACGATTTCGCGTTACGGTAAGCCGTCAAAATATTGACCCCAATGTTCGTGGCCTTAAGCTTTATGCTTAATAAATCCCAAAGAGCGACTTAATCATATTTTCAGCAAGACCGTGTATCAAAACGGTGTCAGAGGGTCGCATGCGTCGCTTTGGCATCGGCAAAGCGCGATTGCGGTTTGACGACCAGAATAGGGAGCGTTAGTTTGCGGCATGTCTGATGATACGCCACTTCCCAACGCCGCGCCCGGCAAAACACTTAGCCCTGCTGCAAAGCGGGCGTTACGTGAAGCTGCCGCGCGTAAAGCGAAAGCTGCCGAGACGGCGGCTGAGCACACCTCTGATCGTCCCCGTGAAACCGCTGGGCCTAAAGGGGAAGAGCCCACGCGCTTTGGTGATTGGGAACGCGGCGGTATTGCTTATGATTTCTAGGGTAACCTAGGGCGGGCACGGCGCACTCTTCCATAATGAATTTACCGGGTAACCGGACTTAAAGGCGGTGGTGACCGTCCAACGTGGGAGAACGCAAAATGCGTCATTTTGGTAAAGCAGCCCTAATGCTGGGTGGTTTGGGTTTAACATTTGCGGCAACGCCAGCCTTAGCGGGTGGATGTGGGTATGGTGCCGGATTGCAAAATTGCGATAGCGGCACAGTTGTCAATGTGAACGGTGCGCCGTCTTTTGGCCCGATGACCGTCAATATTGAACAACCCATGGGCCATTTGCGCACAGTTGAGTATACGCGCTCGCCCAATGTGTCCATCACGCGGGTTCACGGTATGGGGCCAAGCGCCTCTCTTGCCGATGCGCCGTCTGGATTTACGGGTGGCTGTCACCCGACATCAACAACCTATTGCCGATCTGATGCGGGCACACCCGTTAATGTGCAGTTAAACACACCGCAAATCGCAGCCCCTTTCGTGCCGCAATTCCAAGCCCCTGTCATGGCCACGCCGCAATACCGTGCGCCTATGGTCAGCGCGCCGTTGCCCGCACCGCGTATCATTGCCATTGGCGGTGGTTATGATCCGTCCAAATTTGCGCCGCGCGTTTATGGTGATAACACCATCACGCCGGGCATTGTCCATGCGCCGACATCTTTTATTGACCGCGATCCAACACGGGCCGCCGCTGCGCTGAGCCGTTCAGGCGTGTCTTATGGCAGCCAGTCTTATAGCAGCCAGTCTTATGGTAGCCAGTTTGGTGGCGGGCAGTCTTACAGTAGCCAGTCTTTTGGCTCTATGACACTTAATGCGGCGCCTCAAGGCGCAGGTTTGGGAGGGCGTCAAATCGGTAGCGTGGTCAATTATGTGCAAACACAGGCCGCCAGCCCTGCACCCGCCAATGCTATGGGCGGTGTTGATGCCTCTGGAGGGTATTGGGAAAAAGTGTCTGGTGTGACCCGTTTCGGTGATACTATTGCGACGCAAGTTATTTGTCGCCGCCAAGCACCGCAGCCGACTGTGCAGCGCATTGTGCGCCCCGTGATCGGCGTTCCGACACCTGTGCCAACGCCAGTGCCTTATACAGTGAACGTGCCTGCACATTGTGCGCCTGGCTTTGTGCCTCAACAGCGCGGCCATAATGCGCGCTACGGCTCTCAAAAGGCGCCGCATGTGCCAATCTCTCGTCATTTGACGAACGGCCGCTGGACGTATTAAGCGCTACAAAATATTGACTGAGGAGCCAGAGTCTTAGGACTCTGGCTTTTTGCATTCTGCGTTTCTGATTCGCGCCAGAGGTGTAATCGCTTGTTTTGGCCTGTGTTTTGCAGTGACTGTGCAACAAACCAAACAAGAGGTGGGTCATGTCCTATTCCCGTACAGTTACAATCGCCGCGCTGCTCGGCGCATCAGCCTTAATCTCGGCCCCTGCTTTTGCGGGATGTCAGTCCACGTGCAACAGCAATAGTGGCCACAGCCATGCGGGTTATTCCAGCAGTGCCCACAGCCATAACCAAGGTGCACCACTATCAACATGGACTGCTAGCTCTAGCTATGTCGCGCCGTCTTCATACACGTCGGGTTCAACATACACGTCTGGCTCAACATATAGTGCAAGCTCTAGCTATTCTGGATCCACCTCTTATGGGTCCATGCCTAGCAATTGCCCATCCGGCACAACGGCGCAATCAGACGGTACATGCCTTGATACATCAGGTCGCTACAGCACGACCTCATCTTACAGCACATCACCCAGCTATTCTTCGTCAAGCTATTCTGCACCGTCTTATTCTGGGCCGTCTTATTCTGGTGGCACAGTAACGATGTATGGTAATTCATCATCATCAACGTCCAGCACTGCGAATTACGGGTCCGGCTCTATTTCGCAAAGTTATACTTTAAACGACACAACCGTTGTGCCGTTCACAGGCAGCACCTCTATTCTTGGTCTCGGCAGCAATGAGCAATTAGTGCCAACAAATTGCCCCGTTAGCGTTCATAATCCAGAAGGCGGCAAAGTGCTTGGCTGTTACGCTGTTGCCAAACCAGCCCCTGTTTACAGAGCGGCACCTGTGGTGAATTACACACGTGTGGTGCGGCCTATCATCTATGTCCGTTACCCCGTTCCAACGCCAGTACCGTATATTCAGGACGTCTATGTCGGCGGTGGCTGTGGGGCTTACTCTCGCTACGGCGCTGGTTATCCTGGCGGCTGTGGCTGGTAGCCACTCAGTGCTCCCCACACAATAGGGAACAAGAAAATTCAAATACATAGGCCCGTCTTTATGGCGGGCTTTTTTGTGAGCATATAGCCTGGCATCACATCACTGACATCACACCACCCCAAGAAAAAGCCCCCGCCGAAGCGAGGGCTGTTCTATTTTGTGTCTCTAGCCTACTGACACGACCGTTGTTGACAGGCCCCTACTGACAGGCAAGACACTCGTCATAATCCGTTGGTGCGGCGGCTTGCATGGCTTTTTCAACCTCGCTTAATTCTGCCTTTTCATCGGCGCCTGCGAAAGATGCGCGCTGCACAGATTTAGAGCGGCAATAATAAAGCGACTTCACGCCTTTTTCCCACGCTTGCCAATGCAACATGTGGAGGTCCCATTTATCAACATCGCCGGGGATGAAAATATTCAGTGACTGCGCTTGGCAAATATAAGGCGCACGGTCAGCGGCATGTTCAATCACCCAGCGCTGATCAATCTCAAACGCTGTTTTAAACGTGTCTTTCTCAAATTCATCAAGCTCGTCCATCCACTGCACAGAGCCTTCATTTTCGAGAATTTTCGTCCAGACTTTTTCGCTATTGAGGCCCTTAGCTTCCAAGACTTCCTCTAAGTGCTTGTTACGCACTGTGAACGATCCTGACAGTGTTTTATGGGTATAGATATTGGCCGGGATAGGCTCAATTCCCGCAGAGGTACCGCCGCAGATAATAGAAATGGACGCTGTCGGGGCAACCGCCATTTTATGCGAGAACCGCTCCATGACGCCCGCATCCGCCGCGTCAGGGCACGCCCCGCGTTCTTCGGCCAATGTCTTGGACGCCGCATCCGCGCCTTTGCGGATATGCTTGAAGATTTTATTGTTAAAGGATTTCGCCATGGCGCTCTCAAAGGGGATACCTTTGGCTTGCAACATGGAATGAAAACCCATCAAGCCAAGCCCAACAGAGCGTTCGCGCGCCGCAGAATATTTCGCGTCAGCCATTGCGTCTGGCGCGCGGTCAATGAAATCTTGCAAGACATTATCAAGAAAACGCATGATGTCTTCAATGAAGGTTTCATCATCTTTCCACTCGTCATATTTCTCGGCATTGATCGATGACAGGCAGCAAACGGCCGTGCGCTGACGGCCGTATTTATCAAGGCCTGTGGGCAGCATGATTTCAGCACAAAGGTTTGATTGTTGGACCTTTAGACCCGCATCGCGTTGGTGCTTAGCCAGTGCATTATTCACAGTATCAGAGAACACCATATAAGGCTCGCCCGTTTGCAGGCGCATCTCTAGGATTTTCTGCCACAATTTACGCGCGTCAACGCGCTTGATTTCTTCGCCTGTGTGGGGGCTAATCAGGCCAAAATCTGTGCCGTCACGCACGGCAACCATAAAGTCGTCTGTGATGTTTAGGCCGTGGTGCAGGTTCAAAGACTTGCGGTTGAAATCACCAGAGGGTTTGCGGATTTCGAGGAACTCTTCGATTTCTGGGTGGTGAATATCAAGATAGACCGCTGCAGAGCCGCGGCGCAGAGAGCCTTGGGAAATGGCGAGGGTCAAGCTGTCCATCACGCGGATGAACGGGATGATGCCCGATGTGTGACCCGCACGGCCAATGCGTTCACCGATAGAGCGCACGTTACCCCAATAGGTGCCAATGCCACCGCCATTGGAGGCTAGCCAGACATTTTCGTTCCACGCATGAACAATCGAATCAAGGCTGTCATCAACGGCATTCAGAAAACACGAAATTGGTAGACCGCGATTGGCGCCACCGTTGGACAGAACGGGTGTCGCCGGCATGAACCAGAGGCGTGACATATAATCATAAAGACGTTGGGCATGGGCGCTATCGTCGCAATAGGCCTCTGACACGCGCGCAAACATGTCTTGATAAACTTCTTCGGGCAAGAGGTAACGGTCAACCAATGTGCGCTTACCAAAGTCAGTCAACAGGGTATCACGTGTACGGTCCTGGCGAACCGTGACGTCAACCTCTTTAAAGGCGGCGATTTTCGCGGGCTTTCCCTTTTGCGGCGCAACATCAGCGGAGGATGTTTTATTGGCCGCATCGACAACAGCTTTAAGTGAGGCCGAGGCTGAGTTCGCTGTTGCGGTCTCATTTATCGTCGTGCCGTCATCCAGTTGTGATGTGAAATCTTCGCTGATGGCGTTGGCTGCGTTCTCTTCGGTCATTAAAACCCCCATTTGATGCGGACATGACCCAGTTTATGCTGGCTAAGTCCCTGTTTTTGACGTCAAAATTCCTTCCAGCATAAGCCCTCTCATGCTTGGGAATCTTTACGGTAAAAGGAAGGCTGCGACTGTCATTCCGCGGCTTCTACACCATATATAGTGGCGATTTGCCCTCTCCCGTCAATACCTTGTGTTCCAAAAAAGGAAATTTTTCGTTAACAGACAGTTAAGTGCTTGGCTTTGTTATAGTTTTTTTTATGGCAGCCTGTTTGCCCGCCGACAAGGGTGCGAGGCGACAATATAGCGGGGATAAAATGTGGACGAAACAGCGCCCGCACCAGGTCGCGCACTAAAAGGCAAACGCTCTATGAATATGCGCCGTAAACGCTATAGATATTGCGCGCCTTGCTTGGATGCGGGGCATAAAACTGCAAAAGGTCGTATGGATGAAAATATTACTCGTGACTGATGCATGGGAACCGCAAATGAACGGCGTTGTTCGCACCCTGTCAGAGACGGTTGGCGCGCTACGCACCGCTGGGCACGAGGTCGAGGTGATTGCGCCGTCAGATGGGTATTGGACCATGCCGCTGCCGACCTATCCCGATATACGGCTTGCGCCTTTTGCCAAATCTGACGTCGAACGCCGCATTGTCCGCTTCGCGCCAGAGGCCGTTCACATTGCGACCGAGGGCCCATTGGGCCAAGCAGCCCGTGCGCTTTGCCTTAAATGGGGCATGCCGTTCACGACCAGCTATCACACGAAGTTTCCAGAATATATCAAAGCGCGCTTTCCCTTTGTGCCGCTGTCTTGGCCGTATAAATTTGTCCGTGATTTTCATAATAGCGGCGGCACAACCATGGTGACCACACCCAGCATGGTCGAATTTTTAGACGCGCGCGGCTTTACGGGTTTGGCCCCTTGGGCGCGCGGTGTGGATTTATCTATCTTTCGTCCCGATCAGCGGGCTAACCCCACTGATGTTTACGACGGTCTGCCGCGACCCATATTTGTCAATGTCGGGCGTGTGGCGGTGGAGAAAAATATAGAGGCGTTTTTGGAACTCGACTTGCCCGGCTCCAAAGTCATTGTCGGCGACGGGCCGCAGCTATCTCAGCTGACTAAAAAATATCCTGACGCCCATTTTGTCGGGGCTAAATTTGGCGATGACCTTGCCCGGCATTTTGCCGATGCCGATGTCTTTGTCTTTCCCAGCAAAACCGACACATTCGGCCTAGTCATCATAGAGGCCATGGCCACAGGAACGCCTGTTGCAGCTTATCCCGTCACAGGTCCAATTGATATTGTCCCAGGCAGCGGGGCCGGTGTCTTAGACGATGATTTGAAAACGGCATGCCTGGACGCATTGGAATTACTGCGCGAAGACGCGGCAAACCATGCACAAAATTACAGCTGGAAAGCGGTGTCAGAGACGTTTTTTAATCTACTCACCCCAGAATATGAACCCAATGCCCGCCGTCGCTGGCGCCGCACAAGACGCCTCATGAAAATCGCCAGTAGTCCCTTTCACTGGCTCCGCAAAATGGGACGGAAACTGTGGCGGGTGCTACGGGGGAAGGGGATGTAAGGGAAAGACGGAGTGTTTGAGTTAAGCTAAATCGAGTGTGCTTAGTTGACTTTTTGGGCAGTTAAGGTAAATGAGTTTTGCTTAATTGACTTAATTGTAAAATAAGCTAACTTGTTTTAGCTTAATTGTGAAGACAGTGTGTTAGGCACAA
This sequence comes from Fretibacter rubidus, assembly GCF_041429785.1. Classification (GTDB taxonomy): domain Bacteria; phylum Pseudomonadota; class Alphaproteobacteria; order Caulobacterales; family Maricaulaceae; genus Fretibacter; species Fretibacter rubidus. The sequence goes on along the minus strand of NZ_CP163423.1, from coordinate 2,706,899 downwards.
TCTACTTTCCTTAACTAAAAACGTCTTATGCTCGAAATTTCTGAAATCGATATTCTAAACCGTATTCGGCGCGATAATACATGGTGGGAAAATGGCACGGATAAAATTTTAGAGAAAGACTTTCCAAAGCGGGATTATTTTCCGGCTTTTTACCACCTCGTAAGCCAGCGCAATATAAAGCGTGCGGTTGTTCTAATGGGGCCTCGGCAAGTTGGCAAAACCGTAATGGCAAAACAGGCTGTTTATGACTTGCTGAGTGCAGGCGAAACCCCCAATCATATTTTCTTTAGCTCGCTAGACACACCTATTATGATGGGAAAAGGGCTAGAAACGATATTGCGGTTATATGTCGATAATTTTGGCGATGAGACTGCTGGCGGATGGATTATATTTGATGAAGTTCAGTATTTAAAAGACTGGGAAATTCACCTCAAATCGCTTGTTGATAGCTATCCTCAGTATAAATTTGTCGTAACAGGATCGGCCGCCGCAGTTTTAAAACGCAAAAGCCAAGAAAGCGGTGCGGGGCGCTTTAGTGATTTTATCTTGCCGCCTTTGTCATATAAGGAATTTCTCCGGTTTCAAAAAATCGATTATAATTCTGATATTGCAATATTGAACAATGCTTTCATGGATTACCTGGCCTATGGTGGTTATCCAGAAATTGTCTTAAATGAAAAGCTTCAAGATAGCGCCCAGCAGTATTTAAAATCAGATATAATTGACAAGGTATTGTTGAGAGACTTGCCAAGCTTATATGGGGTGACAGATGTTCAAGAAATGCACAGGCTGTTTTCAACGTTAGTTTACAATACCAGTCAGGAAATTTCCTTAGAAAAATTGTCTCATAATTCCGGCGTTAGCAAAGCAACATTGAAAAAATATATCGAGTATTTTGAAGGTGCATTTTTAATCCGAAAACTGTCTCGCATTGACGAAAATGCCAAGTCTTTCAAACGCGAGCGAACATTTAAAGTATATATAACCAATCCGTCGTTATATGCAGCATTATTCGGGGCGCTTGATATTGATGATCCAAAGATGGGAGCCTTAGCTGAAACGGCTGTTTTAGCGCAAACTTTTAATGGCTTTTCAAGCTCTCTTTTTAGTTACGCAAGATGGAGAGACGGAAAGACAGATAGAGAAGTCGACCTTGTGAGCTTGAACAAATATTCGCTAAAGCCTGAAACTGCGATTGAAGTAAAATGGTCGGATAGGATAAAAAACAATGTTTCAGAGGCAAGTAATATTGCTGCGTTCTCATTAAAAAACAATCTTTCAGGTCATAGTGTTTTAATTACTACGCGCACATTTCAAAGTTCCATTAATTTTCGCGCTGCGAATATATATTGCAGCACTACTGTGAGTTATTGCTGGTCTATGGCAGAATTTGCAATTAATAGACTTGAGGATGAAGTTGGCCTATCAATTGATAAGCCCTAATCATTCTTTCCGGCTTTACGGTCGCGGGCCTTGAGTAGCCGCAAACGAAGCGCGTTGATTTTGATGAAACCGCCTGCATCGGCTTGGTCGTAAACATCATCCTCTTCAAACGTCACATGTTCTTGCGAATAGAGTGAATAAGGCGAGCTACGGCCGACAATCGTCGCAGAGCCCTTGTAAAGTTTGAGGCGCACAGTGCCTGTCACCATCTCTTGGGACTTATCAATGGCGGCTTGTAGCATGTCGCGCTCTGGCGAGAACCAATAGCCGTTATAGATGATCTCGGCGTAGCGCGGCATTAGCTCGTCTTTGAGGTGGGCTGCGCCTTTATCCATTGTAATTTGTTCAATACCGCGGTGCGCCATCAATAGGATCGTTCCGCCAGGCGTCTCATATATGCCGCGTGATTTCATGCCGACAAAACGGTTCTCCAGCAAATCCAGCCGTCCAATGCCGTTGGCGCCGCCAAGTTCGTTCAGACGTGTTAATAGTGTCGCCGGGCTCATTGCGACGCCGTTGATAGAGACGGCATCGCCGCGCTCAAAACCAACCTCGATATAGGTGGCTTTGTCGGGGGCTGCCTCTGGTGAGACGGTGCGTTGGTAGACAAATTCAGGGGCTTCCTCGGCGGGGTCCTCTAGCGCTTTACCTTCGGAACTGGTGTGCAACAAATTGGCATCGACCGAGAACGGCGCTTCGCCGCGTTTATCTGTCGCGATTTCAATGCCGTGTTTTTCGGCATATTCAATCAGCTTGGTACGAGAGTTCAAATCCCATTCGCGCCAAGGGGCGATGACTTTAATCTGCGGGTCAAGCGCGTAGTAACCGAGCTCAAACCGCACTTGGTCATTACCCTTGCCAGTCGCGCCGTGACAAACGGCGTCAGCGCCCACTTCATGCGCGATCTCAATTTGGCGCTTGGCGATGAGGGGCCGCGCGATTGATGTGCCGAGCAAATAAAGGCCTTCATAAAGGGCGTTGGCGCGAAACATCGGAAAGACAAAATCGCGAACAAATTCTTCGCGTAAATCGTCGATGAAAATTTCTTTCACCCCCTGGGCTTCGGCTTTGCGGCGCGCGGGTTCTAGTTCTTCGCCTTGGCCCAAATCGGCGGTAAAGGTGACAACCTCGCAGCCTTTCTCCTCTTGCAGCCATTTTAGAATAATCGATGTATCCAGTCCGCCCGAATAGGCCAGAACAACTTTGCTCGGTGTGCTCATAATATCAGTCCTTCGTCCGCTTTACGCTCGCGGTTTAATCTCTTTAGGGAGTGTAACGCGCCGCGTCTGTATTTTTTATTAATTGGCCCCATTTATCATCATAGGGGTGAATGAAATGTGTTGGGCCGTCATGATTAACCACCGCGCGCCCATCATTATGCCAGCCAAACAGCCCGCCCTCCAAATTACGCACCGATGTTGCCCCCGCCGCCAATAGGGCGTCTTTAGACGCTTGCCCCAGTAAAGATGACCGCCAGCCTACAGAACAATACAGCACGACGTCTTTGCCGCGCACATCTGTTAATGACAGCAGAGACTGCGGCGCAGCGTCAGGGTCAATGCGATTTGCACCTTCTATATGGCTGACGTTAAATTCTGCCGCTGGTCGCGTATCTAAAATCACAACCGTGTTGGGGGCTGATGTCAGCTGTGCATCTAAATCAGCACGGCTAATATGGCTCAAATCAGGAAGGGCGGTTTGGATATCGCTTTGGATTGTGCGAAGCGTGCCAATGCCGCCTTGGACATTTTGCGGGCCAGCGTTGCCGCAACCCAAAAGCAGCGTCGTCAATATAATAATGGTGAGCCCAAATTTCATAGCGCCTTTTAGCGTTAACTTCGCATTTACAAAAGGGCAAACTCCCCATAAAACAAGCCAAATTTGAAGACGCAGCCGAGCTGATCGGTGCTGATATATTGGTACAAGCATTTACGGCAGTTAGGGGCCTTTGATGACAAAGATGATTTCAACCATTCAATCTGGCTTCATTGCGTTTTTGTGCCTGACATGTGTGGCGCTTAGCAGTGATGCTTTCCCACAAACCGCGGATGAACAAGCTTTAGAGACACAAACGCCGAGCACGGTTCAAACTGCGCCGGCTGCGCAAACGGTCCCGAGCCGGAACCCTGCCACTACTCTACCGTCTGTAGACCTGCCGAAAATAGATTTAACTGATCCTGCCATTAAAGCCGCTTTGGACGCACGCGAGGACGCTGACCGTGCGCTTGTCGATGCTGTGCTGAAGGCGCAAAGCGACGCGGCGACAGCGGATGTTCCGGCCGCCGCCGATGACATGCCCGCTAAACCTAGCATCATTCCAAAGAATGCGGATGAGGCGAAAGCGCTGGGTCAGAAAATTCTGTCAAAAGTTATTGGCTGGCTGACCTCGCCGTCCTTTTTAGCGCAGATTGGCGCGATTGCTCTGGTCTGGTTCTTGGCGCCTATATTGACCAAGTCCCTGACCAAAAGGGTTTTCTTGTTTCGCGACCCGCCCACCAAGGACGCCAAGCTGCGGGTAGCGCGCGATTACATCTACCGTTCGCGCGATTTTCTGCGCGCGGCTTTGCAAGTTGGGCTTTTGGCTTTGTTTGCGGTGATTTTGAAAAATATTGAGCCCCTCGGACAAGACTGGCTTGTGAAAATTGCGCAAGGCCTCGCTGTGGTCTTCCTATTATATAGTGTGATTAAAACGTTTATCACGAATGAGATGTTTCAAAAACTGGCCATTTGGATACTCATCCCACTGGCGCTTTTGGTTGTGTTTGGATTTTACGATGACCTGACGAATTGGCTAAATAATTTGAAATTTGGCCAAGGCGAAGGCGCGATATCGGCCATGACGCTGGTGATGCTCGCAATCTTTGGCGCGGTGTTTTTCAAAATCGCAACCTATTCAAATGCCAAAGGCCAAGACGCCATTCGCTCCCAAGAAGCCTTGGATGTGACCACGCGAGAAGTCATCGCCAAGATTTTCCAGATCGTGATTTTCGTGGCCGCGACAATGATGGCCTTTACAGCGGCCGGTATTTCTCTCTCTGGGCTTGTGGTTATTTTCTCGGCTTTGTCTTTGGGTATTGGTCTTGGCCTGCAGCCCATTGCGGCTAATTTTGTCTCTGGCATGATAATTTTATTTGATCGCTCGGTGAAGGTTGGCGATTTTGTCAATATGGAAGGCGATCAATTTGGCCGGGTGAAAGCGATTAATATGCGCTCGACGGTCGTCGCCACTGCCGACGGTAAAGACATCATTGTTCCTAATACCGCCTTTACCGAAGGGGCCTATGAAAACTGGACACATGATGATCCGCTGCAACGTTACGAAGTTGATTTCACTGTCGCCTATAACAGTGACCTTGATTATGTTGTCGAGGTGATAGGCAAAGCTGTGCTGGCCCATAAGGACGTGCTTGGCGAACCTGACCTGCCGTCTGTGGAATTTCGCAGCTTTGGCGAAAGCGGCATAAATATGTGCGTTGAATTTTGGTGTGAGGGCGTCGATGACGGCCCGAATAAATTCACATCCGATGTCGGTTTTATTGTTTGGCGCACGTTAAAAGACAACGGTATTTCCATCCCCTTCCCACAACGCGAAGTTCGCATGTTGGTCGACAGGTCAAAGACGGCCAAACGCGTCGCGCCCTCAAAGACGAAATCTGTTAAAGCGAAATCCGTTGAAGCGAAATAGAGTCTAATTATGTCCAACCCTTCCAATCGTCCTGTTCGTCCGCTTTGCCTTATTACGGGCGCGTCTGCGGGGATTGGTGCCGCGATTGCGCGGGAATATGCGTCTCTGGGTTGGGATTTGGCCTTGGTGGCGCGGCGTGAAGAGCCGATGGTAGAGCTAGCGACGGAGCTGAAGACGCGCTTTAAAACGACAAGCCATATTTTTGTCTCTGATTTATTTGACGTAGACGCGACGAAAGATTTAATGGCGCGCATTCATAAAAAGGGACTGCAGATTGACGGTCTTGTGAATAATGCGGGCTATGGTCATCCAGGTGTGTTTACCGCCAGCCCATGGGAAGACCATGCCAAATATTTGCAGCTAATGCTAACTGCGCCCTGTGAAATGACGCGCGCTGTTCTGCCCGATATGCAAGCGCGCGGGTTTGGACGCATCATCAATGTCGCGAGCCTTGCGGGCCATATGCCAGGCTCTCGCGGGCACACATTATATGCGGCGATTAAAAGTTTTTTGATTAAGTTTTCTGAGAGCCTCAACGCGGAAAACGACGGCACAGATGTGCATATCAGCGCCCTATGCCCCGGCTTCACATATTCGGAATTTCACGATGTGAACGGCACGCGCGAAGGCGTCTCGCAACTGCCTGACGCGATGTGGATGTCTGCGGAAGATTGCGCCGCCCAAGCTGTCGAGGCGGTAGAGCGTAACCGCGCCGTCTTTATCCCGGGTAGCGTCAATAAAGGCCTTGCGATTTTAAACCGTATTTTGCCCGCCGCTGTGTCGCAAAAGCTTATGGCCAAAAACTCTGAGAAGATCAGAAAGCAATAATATGACGCGGGATCAATACAGCTTGCCAGCCGACTCGCGTGTCTATGTTGCGCTTGATTTACCGAGCGTAAAGCGGGCCGAAGCCATGGTGGATGCGCTCGGCGATCATGTGAAAAGTTACAAAATTGGATTGCAGCTTTTGCCGATTGGCGGGGTTGAATTGGGTCAGCGCCTGAAGGCAGCAGGCAAAAACGTCTTTTATGATTTTAAATTTCACGACATTGACGCGACCGTGGAAAAAGCGACACGCTCTGTGGCAGGGCTCGGCGCTGATTTACTGACGGTGCATGCGCGGCCCGATGTGATGCGCGCGGCTGTTGCTGGTCGGGGCGACAGCGCCTTGAAACTCCTCGGTGTGACGGTGCTAACCTCGCTGGATAAAGCCGCGCTTGAAGACATTGGCTATCACGACAGCGCGCAAGACCTCGTCATGCGCCGCGTCAATCAGGCCGTTGCGGCGGGTATGGACGGTGTTGTTAGTAGCCCGTTAGAAGCCGCCGCAATCCGCGCGGTTGTGCCCCAGGGCTTCCTTGTCGTGACGCCCGGCGTGCGTCTGCCTGGCGGGGATAAGGGCGATCAAAAACGTGTCGCGACGCCTTATACTGCACTCACATCTGGTGCGTCGCATTTGGTGGTGGGGCGCCCCATCACGCAAGCGGCTGATCCAGCGGCGGCGGCACAGGCCGTGTTGCGCAATATTGTGGGCGATGACGCCTAAGGCCGACAGTCGTCGAACACGGTGTCTTTTGTTAACTTTATTCACCCGTATTTTCCCCATTCAGCGCGGATTCATTTAGAGCTGATTAACAAAGCTTTCATAAGCTTTAACGGGGAATGCCCTTTATTTTTAGGCCAAAACGTGATTTATATCACGGTATGAAGGGGCTGGATGGTCAAGTGTGGGCTTGAGACAGACCCTTTGAGGAGACAATGCAAAGTATTTTTGCACATAAACAACCCAGACGACGCGTTAAGCGTGCCATATGGCACGGGTTAAGCTCTTTTGTTATTGCGCCCCTTATGTTGTCCTTGGGGTCTGCGGCTCATGCTGCGGATGACAAAGGTCTGGTGCCCCTTAAAACGGCACCAATTTCTGCCACCCAGGGTCTGAATTTCAATTTATCGTCGTCCAATGGTGCGACGTCAAATATCTTATCCTCGTCTAATATTTCAGGCCTGTCTCAAAACGGTGCCGATATATCGGGCCTTAGCGGATTGGGTCTTAATAATACGGGCCTGTTTGACGTACCGACAGGATCTATGGGGTGCTTGGCGGGCGAGCAAGCCTGTCTGAGTGAGACGACACGGCAGCTTGATCTGGGCTTTTCCAAAAGTTTGAAAAAGACAAAACAAGGCGGCCTTGATGTTGAACTTGTACCGTCGGCCTCTGTCCGGTTTGACGAAGGCGAGCAATCGGCCTTGGTCGGTGCGGTTGTCCGCATTGGTGATGACCTGCGGTCCAAAGATGTGGCATCTAATACATGGTATGTGTTTGCGGGTGCAGATGCAGAGGCGTTATCTTATTCCCCTGATCGGGCGACACGGGGCATAACATCCGATTTCTATTTACAAGACCGTATTATCATTGGTGACGCGCAGGCTGGTATTGGTTACCGCATTGGTGACGCTGACTTATCGCTGGGCTATATACGCCGCGAAGTAAACAGCTTTAATAACACGCCAGGGTCTGCTGGGTTCTCATCATCCGAGGATGCCGCCGCGCTGTCCTTTACTTGGAAGCGCTAGGGTCACAAAACACCCCTTACCCCTTATCTCGGCCAGAGCGCGCGTAAGCGGTTTGAGCGCTCCTTTAAGAGCATATCTCTAGCGGCGTAGCTGGCTTCAACCGCGGCTATTTCACCCTCCGTCATATCGGGTCGCCACGCTTCAAAGATAAGCACGACACGCTGATCTGTCTTTGATCCGTTCCATGCGCTGTGATCAAAACTATCATCAAAAATAAACGGCTCTCCTTTGAGCCAACTATGGGTGATATCCGCGACACGGATGGCACAATTGTCTGGAATTAGGAGCGGCAGATGTACCGTGACCCGGCAATTGGCGAGGCCGAAATGGGGCGGTATCGTGGTATCGGGGGCCAGCACGGAAAAGAACACCTCCATCGGACCGTCGTTATGCATAACCGTTGGCACAGAGGATAAAACAGCGAGCGTTTTGGGGCAGCGCGCTGCCTCACTCTGCGCGCGCCCGTCCTTATAAAGGTGCACAGCATTCCATGTTTTTTGCCCGCGCAGTTTTTGCCAGTCCTCACCCAATTGGCTTTGTGCGGGGACATAGGGCGCGCCGCTATCACTGTCTTCCATCAGAGCAAGAAATTCATCCCGAATGGTGTTCGTCTGCGCCGCTAGTGCCTGTGTCCACGGGGCGTCATTATTATCAAAGACAGGGATGGGGGGCAGGTCGGGTGCGTAAAACACATAGGGTTTTGGCCCCATTGGATTATCCGGATATTGCTTTGGGCCGCTATGGGTTTGCGGCCAAAGCGCTGTCGCGATACGGCCGGCGCGCGTGACCCCAATTGATTTTATGGCGTTCTCTTGCACACGGGTGAAGGCGTTGCGAATGGCGTCATCTGCATCACGTGACGCGGTCTTTAAGGGCAGGGGGATCTCATCGCCTCCATATTGCGCGATGCGTATAATCGGGTTTTGCTCTGATAGGTAAGATAGCTGCGCGACGCCGTCATCTACCCGCCCTGTCTTCAGCAGGGCGACGCCTGCCATCAATCCGTAGCGCATATTTATTGGCGCGCGCGCCCATAGGGATAAAAACAACGGTGCGGCCTCTGCCCATCCATTAGCGTTTAGGACGGATAAGGCATCAGTAAATTCATTATTATGTGAGGTGTCATTCATCATGTTATGTGGCGGCAAAAGCGGCCCTGGGTCAAGCGAGACACGGGGTGCGGGCCGTATAATTTTACCTGCGACAATATCTCCACAGGAACGGTGCGTTTTTTGGGCAAAATTAACGACTTGGGTCTTGCGATGTGATAGCTCTGCTCATAACACTACATATTGTGATTTGCAGCGCGGATAAGTCTATATCTGCGAATTGAGCGTAAAGGGTTAAAGGGAAGAGGAAAGACCATGGGAAAAATTGATTTTACAGCACATAAATCAGGCCTGCTAATGCCGAGCCAGAGTTATAAGCCGTTTCGTTATCCGTGGGCGTATGATTTCTGGTCAAAACAGCAACAAGTCCACTGGATGCCCGAAGAGGTCCCACTGGGTGAGGATTGCAAAGACTGGGCGAATAATATCACCGAATCGGAGCGTAATCTGCTGACGCAAATCTTCCGCTTCTTTACCCAATCCGATGTCGAGGTTGGCGCTAATTACATGGAAAATTACATGCCGCTGTTCAAGCCCGTCGAAGTGCGGATGATGCTGGCGTCGTTTTCTAATATGGAAACCATCCACATTGCGGCCTATGCGCTTCTGCTAGAGACGATTGGCATGCCTGATTCTGAATTCTCCGCCTTTATGGAATATGAGGAAATGGCGGCTAAACATGACTACCTCGGTCAGTTTGGTGTTGAAACAGACCGCGATATCCTAACGTCTATGGCTGTATTTGGTGGCTTTACCGAAGGGCTGCAACTCTTTGCTAGCTTTGCGATGCTGATGAATTTCCCGCGCCATAATAAAATGAAAGGTATGGGCCAAATTGTAACGTGGTCTATCCGTGACGAGAGCTTGCACTGTGAAGGGATGATTAAATTATTCCATACATTCGCAAAGGAAACAGGCGCGCTGACCCAAGCCGTCAAAGATGACATTGCGGATTGTTGTAAAACCGTTGTGAAGCTAGAGGATAAATTTATTGATCTGGCCTTTGAAATGGGCCCTGTTGAAGGCATGACTAGCGAAGATATTAAGCGCTATATTCGCTATATCGCTGACTGGCGTATGGGGCAGTTGGGCCTATCGCCAATCTTTGGCGTTGACGAGCATCCGCTGCCGTGGCTCACAGAAATTACAAATGGTGTTGAGCACGCAAACTTCTTTGAAGCCCGCGCGACAGAATATTCCAAAGGCGCGACCCAAGGTCAATGGCATGGGGACGAAGGCGTCTGGGGCAAGTTCGAGCAAATGCAGAAAAAACCTGCACTGATTGTTGACTAGGCCCTGAATATCAACGTGTGATATTGAGCCCGTCCGTAAGACAGGTTACTTCGTATCAATAATAATAAGGGCGCTGTCTGGCGCCCTTTTTTCTTAATTCAAACTCTGGCTGAGACGCGCCCATGACCCGTATTCTGTCTTTTGATAATATATTGAACTTTCGCGATTTTGGCGATTATCCCACCACCGATGGGCGTCATGTCAAAGCAGGGCGTTTGTTTCGTTCGGCACATCTAGCCAGCGCGTCGGAGACCGATTTAGAAAAAATAGCCGCTCTGAATATTGGGCTTGTCTCTGATCTTCGCCATAAACCAGAACGGACGCGACAACCCAACCGCTGGCCGGATGGTCGCGCGGCTAAAGTTGTGGAATTTCCAGACCCACCCAATGCATCAGAAACAATGGCCCCGCATGAAGCTTTTACGAAATATGATTTGCAGCATGCTAATGATGCGCGAAATTACATGCGCGGGTCTTATCTTGCGCGGCCTAATGATCCAGCGTTTCAATCCAGTTTTGTGCAGACTTTGCGCTTTATGGCAGACACAGGCGAGCCGATTTTAATTCACTGCGCGGCCGGTAAAGACCGGACGGGCACACTGGCGGCCCTGATTTTGGGAGTCTTGGGCGTGCCGCAGGAGGTCATCATGGAAGATTACATGCTGACCATGACGGCTGTCGATATTGAAGCCTATCTGACCCCCGCGTCCAAAATGATGTCACAAAAATATGAGCGCGAATTACACCCGGATATGCTCCGTCCCTTATTCCATGTCGAGCCAGATTACCTCGCTCAGTCTCTGGACGCGATAGGGGATCTTGATAATTATCTGCACAAGACGTTAGGCTTGACTGAGGCAGAGCGCCTGAAAATGTCAGATCATTATCTGACACCTTAAATTAAGTCGTGGATGCGGTGCATCCGACACGACCGGTTGTGCCGTTGACACTACACATGAACGTATTTTTACCTGCATCGTCAAAGACAACGGTCGGATTGACACCGCGTGGTTTCAACATGAACGTTTCGTGCAGGACGACGTTTTTCATAAATTCTGCGGTAATAGGTTTATGGAGATAGTTGACCCGCGCCACAACCGCGCCTGAATTGACACTGATCAGGCGGTTGCCAATATCGGCAGGATTATAGGTTGCCGCACCCCGCGTAATCGGGCCACCCAAACGGGCATAGCCAATGCGTTGTCGTGTGTTTGATCCATCATTTAGCATCTCATAACTAGACACTTCGATTGTAAGGTTGCTGATGCTGTTTGGATTAACATTCATCACAGCCAAAGTGGCTTCCATGATGTCTTGCATCTCTGCCCGGTCAATCACTGTTAATTGTGTGACCAAATCGCCAACAACGTTCGCGGAATGAGACACCTTACGATCAGCCGAAACCGCCATAGAAATTTCTAATAGTCCAAAATACATCACGAGCATCACAGGCGCGATAAAAGCAAATTCAATCGCGGCGACACCTTGGGTATCATCGCGAAAACCTTTGATAAAGCGTTTGGTTTTCACGGCCGCTGCTGTGCGCATAAAGCATGTTTTCAAAGACGTTAAAGACGTTAAAGACGTTGTTTTCATCATATCACCATTCATCTTTTTCTAGCATCCGCTCGGGAAGGGTTCGTTACGAAACGCCGTTATGGCTTCAATAACGCGAACATTACCCGTCGTTGTGTTCAGCCGTGTCAGCGCAGAGGGCAATGTCAATTTGTAATGATACTGCGCGCGAACAATCACAGGGGCACGACCCGCTGTGACGTCATAATCATCGGCGGCGATAGGCGGTTCAACATCAGCGTCATAGCCGGGGTCGCCTGGTTTCTTCTCAACAGGTAGATCCGCAAGCATATCAGGTTCAAAACGCCCGCTGCCTGATGTCTTCACATCAATACGCATCCGGGTCGTGCATTTGCTGCCGCCTGACATCTTATTGCAGACTTCGGTTTTAAAGTTTGCCGGTGTGCCACATGATTTTTGGAATACACCCGTCCGCACATCGCGTGCCGTCTCAGATAAGGCATAGTTAAGAGACGCGCCCAAGAAAAAGACAATGCCTAATTCCAAAACGGAAAACAGCAGCATACAAAACGGAATAATCAAAATCGCAAATTCGACGGCGGTCGCGCCGTCTTCTTTTTTGCGGTACTGACGCGCTTTGGCACGTATATAATGTGCTAGTTTAAGCATAATAACCCCACGGTATTTTGGGGTAAATTAGGCAAAAGGCGTTAAAATGCCGTCAAAAGATAGTGTTAACAAATCGTAAATTTAGCTAGCAGTGAGCGCTTAAGCGCTTTGAAAGACGCTATACATCTGAATTAGCGTGGCGAATTATCACTCAACCCACCTGACAACGCCGCCGCAGGGGCGGACATGGCCGATGTTGGGCCGCTAGCGACTTGATTAGAGATCGTTCCGCCGTTGCCCAAGGGGGTGAAGGCGGTCAAGAAATCGCCAGCATCGCCGAGCGCAGGTGCCGGCATACATTCAGGTGTGCAGCTAAAGGTTTGGCGGCCTTCGCCGATATTATAAAGACGGACACGACCCCGCGGGGGTTTGTCTACGACTTGAATGTCTGTGTTCATAATTGTCTGTCCCGCTTCGTCCAGGACAATCAGATTTGTTTCACCAAAACTCCGGCCAATAACCAAGATGATATCACTGGAATGAATGGACACATCGGCAATGGTTGGATCGCCAATGATAATCGCAGAAGCTGGCGCGGGCAGGCGCACCATTTCGTTTTTATTGAGCGGCACCGTGTAAAACTCACCATGGGTTTGACCCATATGGCTCTGCGCAATTGCAATATTGCTAAGGCTAAGCGTTGCGATGATAGTCGTCGCGCTCAGAATGGACTTAAACCGTGCGGTCAATGTCGGTAAATACGAAGGTGTCATAGGAATTCCCACTAAAGACTTTGACAAACACTAACGAAATGAAGTGAACGAATTGTTTACAACGTAAAACTTGAGGCCTTTATCTCATAACGCGGTCTTTATCCCTTAAAATTCTGCACGGCATTCGTCGTGTGCAAAGCGCCCAAAACACTCCCTATATATAATGACCCTGTTTTAGGGGGTGAGGCGGCTCCTTATAATAGGCACTTTATAATGGGCTATGGGGCATACCTCTAACGCATTGAAATTTTACCAAAATTTTACCACGTTGCTTAAACGGGCGGTAATGTGTGCTCTCTATAAGGGTCATCAACAGGGACATCCCTGTGAGGGATTATCCTCATAACCTAAAGCACACGTGGGAGTATGCTATGAAAAATCTGATGACACGTTACATCAATGACGAATCCGGCGCGACAGCAATCGAATACGGCCTTATCGCCGCTTTGATCGGTGTTGCTCTTATTACTGGCGCGAAAGCTGTCGGTACACAGTTGAACACTAAGTTTAACGGTATTTCTGACGAAGTTGCAAAAGCGTAAGCTTAGCTACTTTCAAAACGTCAAAGTTTTGGAAAAGGGTCGTTCCATCGGAGCGGCCCTTTTTTGTGCGCAGAACAAAGCTCATTATATATGGCGTTACACAAATCAAACCTTACGGCCCTAACGCATTGAAATTTTACCAAAATTTTACCACGTTGCTTAAACGGGCGGTAATGTGTGCTCTCTATAAGGGTCATCAACAGGGACATCCCTGTGAGGGATTATCCTCATAACCTAAAGCACACGTGGGAGTATGCTATGAAAAATCTGATGACACGTTACATCAATGACGAATCCGGCGCGACAGCAATCGAATACGGCCTTATCGCCGCTTTGATCGGTGTTGCTCTTATTACTGGCGCGAAAGCTGTCGGTACACAGTTGAACACTAAGTTTAACGGTATTTCTGACGAAGTTGCAAAAGCGTAAGCTTAGCTACTTTCAAAACGTCAAAGTTTTGGAAAAGGGTCGTTCCATCGGAGCGGCCCTTTTTTGTGTGCAAGTCTCTCAGAAAAGCGCCGTTTTTTGCCAGTCTCAGAAACGGGCTATTAACCCTCTTGGGCTATGGTGTTTCAAAATAAGACTGCCCCAAAGTGGGCGAATGGGGTGGGAGTAACACCATGATTTTATCCTTTTTAATGTTGATGCTATTCGCGGCAACGATGATCACAGCGGCTCTTAAAGATGCCTCGACCATGAAAATACCCAATTGGGTTAGCCTCGCCGTATTAGGCGCATTTTTTCTGGCTATCCCCTTTGCCTGGCAGGGGTGGGGTAATTTCGGCGAACATATGGCTGTGGGTGGCACCATGTTCTTACTTGGTCTGGTTTTGTTTGCGCCGGGATGGCTTGGCGGGGGTGATGCCAAGCTTTTGGCGGCAACGGCCTTTTGGTGGACCTGGACTGATCTGCTTTATTACATCACTTACACAACGCTAGCGGGCGGCGTTATCGCGCTGTTTATCTTGATTGGGCGTAAATATATCCCGGTTCAGGTTATGACTATGCCGTGGATGCACACGATGTTCCGTGACCAGACAAAGATGCCTTACGGTCTTGCGCTGGCCTTTGGTGCCTTGGCGACGCTACCACAAAGCAACATTTTCCAATATGCGGCAGGCCTCGGTTAGGGCAGCCAACAGGTCATCAGCGCCGTAAAGCACGGTGCTGGCGACCTTACGTCATTATTATTGGGCGCGTTAACGATTTATTTGTCCGCGATTCATACAAATTAACCATGCTTTATCGAATAGCGTCCAATGTGGGGTGGTATTTGGGAATTGAGAGGGCATATGGACACGAAACGACTCATCATTTTTGCAGCCCTCGCGGGTCTTGGCTTTGTCGTCTTTACACAGGCGCAAAAGCTTAGCCAACCAACGACGTCTGGGCCTGTGGAAACAATCGTCGAGAAGGTGGCCTATCAGGACATTTTGTCAGCGTCGACTGACATCCCGTTCGGGGGGCGCTTGAACGAGCAAAATATCCAATGGAAACAGTGGCCTGAAGAGGCCATGTCCGAAGAATATATCAGTCGGGAGCTTCAACCCGAAGCCCTAGAAGAATTTTTAAACGGTGTTGCAAAATCTCCGATTTATGCAGGCGAGCCGCTATCCTCACGCCGTGTTGTCTTGGTCGGTGACAAAGGTCTTATGTCGGCCTTACTAGAGCCTGGTATGCGTGCCGTTGCGTCGGATATTACAACCGAATCAGCGGCGGGTGGTTTTATCCAACCCGGTGACCGCGTCGACATTATCTTAACAACAGAAGTCACACAAAGTCGGGCTTTGGCAGCGGTGCAGACGTTTGAAGACCGTTATGCCAGCGATACAATTTTTGAAAATGTCCGTGTTCTGGCGATTGATCAGATTTACGACGTTGACGAGGAAGGCGGCGCGGCCATCACAGGTACGACCGCGACGTTTGAGATGAGCCAAGAAGACGCCGAATTATTCCAAATGGCAATTGCTGCGGGTGATTTGGCGCTGACGCTGCGTCCACTGACATCCGCTGGCACCGCTGGCGCATCAAGTCGGGCCAAAGGACGCAAAAAGAAAAAGACAAATTCAGCGCTGACCGTTTACCGCGGTGGGCGACCTGAACAAGTCGCAATCATTAGAGGTCAATAATATGCGCTGGACCCCCCAATTTCCCGCCGCAAAATCTATAACGTCCCGACCCGCCAAAGCGGCTATCGCGGGAATGGTTGCCCTTCTAATGGCAGGTACAGCCTTTGCTGGAACGCGGTCATATTCACAGCTGGGCACACAAACCAGCAGCGAGATTACGATTCAGTCACCGGGTGAGAGTGCGCATTCTCGCTCTATCATTATCCCATTTTCAAAATCAACTCGGATTGATCTGCCCATGCCCATGCATGAGGTGATTGTGTCAAATCCCGATATTGTCGAGGCGATGGTCCATACATCAAACCGCGCGATGCTAATCGGTAAACGCCCCGGGCAAACCAATGCCTATTTCTACGGCCAAGACGGGCAAGAACTTTTAAGTCTTGAAATTCGCGTGGAACGTGATGTTAAAGGCTTGCGCGACTTATTTGCAGAACATGCCCCCAAAGCGGATGTCCAAGTGCAAGCAGTTAATGATAATATCTTGCTTACTGGCAGTGTGCCCAATGCGGCCTCGGCGCGGCGTGTTCAATCCATTGCTGAAATGTGGCTCGACGAGAATACGGAAGGAAGTGGCGACGGCGAAGTTGTGAGTCTGATTTCTATCTTGGGCAAAGACCAAGTGCTTTTGAAAGTGCGAATTGTTGAAATGCAGCGCTCTATTACGAAACAAATGGGTGTGAATCTGACGGCCATCGGTCAATTAGGCGAATCCACTGTATCACTAATGAGCCAAAACGGATTATCCCCGGGATCAGGTCTGGAACTTGACGGTACCTTTAATAATGTTGCGGGCGGTGCCCTTCAATCGCTCGGTCTTGGGCTGCAAGCGCTAGAACGTGTCGGTCTAATCCGCACACTCGCCGAGCCAACCTTGGCGGCTGTATCTGGCGAGACAGCCAATTTCCTATCAGGCGGCGAATTTCCGCTTTTGACCAATGTTTTTGTTGATGAAAATGGTCGTTTGCAGCGCGAATTTGATTTTAAGCCTTATGGTGTCTCACTAGGCTTTACGCCTGTTGTGCTATCTGAGGGTCGTATCTCGCTTAATATTTCGACGGAAGTTTCTGAACCGACCACTGAGGGCTCTTTTGAAACTGGGGGTGTAGCGTCTGATATTTTGGGTCTGCGCGTTCGTCGGGCCAATACAGTGGTTGAATTACCAGCGGGCGGTAGCCTTGTGATTGCGGGTCTTATTCGCGAAGAAACACGTCAATCCGTTGACGGAGCCCCGGGCCTTAAAGATATACCTGGGCTAGGCGCAGCATTCCGTAATCGTGATGATCTGACCAGCCAAAGCGAACTTGTTATTATCGTGACGCCCTATTTGGTCGATGCAACACATCCTGACAAATTACAAACACCGCTCGATGGTTATATCCCGGCAGAGGACAAAGACAGCCTGCTGATGGGTCGCTTGAACAAGGTTTATAATAGTAATGGTACAAAACTCTCGGCGAGCAATACGCCGGGTACATTTGGCCATGTGGTAGATTAGGGGGCCTTATGACTGTTTCACGCTTTGATATGAAATTGCATCTTTGCCAAAAGATGGGCCAAAAAACGCCTGTGTTCAAAAAGAGACCTGCGTCTAAGGCTTTGGCTTTGGCGCTTCTGTCTGGAATTATGCTAAGCGCATGTTACGCGACGCCCTCTGTTCCGACACGGCCCAGCTCTTTTGCCAACCCCATTCAAATCTCGGAATCGATTGAACGGCTAGAGTTATATTCGCGCCCCAACGGCATGGAATTATCTTCCCGTGATCAAGATGCCGTGGCCAGCTTCATTGCGGCCTATGGCCAATTTGGTGATGGTCCGCTTTATATTAACGTGCCGCGCCAATCAGCAAGCGGCATGGGAACGCAACAAGCAGAAAATATTGTGCGTCAAGCGGCTATGCAAATGGGTGTGTCCCAAGCCGTTCAAGCGGGTCAGTATCAATCTCGGCCCGGGACGCCTGCGCCAGTCGTTGTGTCTTACCGCCGCTTAAAATCCGTGCCGCGCAATTGCCGCGCATTGGGTGATATGATGTCAACAGATTTGAACCAACCCTATGCAGGCTGGGGCTGTGCTCATAATGCCAATTTGGCAGCTATGGTGCAAAACCCGCGTCAGTTCCTAGAACCCTACGGCATGGGCCCGTCCAATGCTGAACGCCGTTTGGAGATACATGACAAATATATCGAAGGTGAGATTACGGCGTCAGAGTTCCCAGAACGCCAACTCGTAACCGCCGATAGTGAATAGGGCCCTTGTTTCCTTTAACCGCAATAACGCACAGCTTTTATTAAACCGCTTTTGATTACCCGGATGACCATGATGACACAACACAATCAAAATACCCGTGCAGCGGCTTATCCATCACCGACGCCCCAAGGTACGCCGCAGATGGCGCCCGCTGCTGCGCCCGCGCCCGCTCATCCTGGGATTGCCCCGCAAGCCGTGCCGTCACCCGCACCGCAAATGCCGCGTGCTCCGATGCCCGCGCCTGCACCACAACAGGGTTATGCGCCCCAGCCGCAACATCAGCCCCAGCATCAGCCGCAGATGGCACCGCCGGCGCATAGACCCCATGCGCCCGCGCCTCAGATGGCACCGCAGATGCCGCCTCAAATGCCGCCTCAAATGTCGCCTACGGGTCACATGCCGACAGCTATGCCAGCCCCTGTTGCTGCACCGCCTGCTATGGCCGTCACAGAAGATATTGCGCGTGAGGGCGGAGAAAAAGCGCTGCCGTCAATTTCCATTCATGCCTTTTGCGACCGTCCCGATACAGCGGGCGCGATCAATCAAACCCAAAATGATTGGCGCATGAAACGCACGAACCTGAAAATTTACATGGGCGGCTTGCCTGCGGCGATCGATTTTTATCACAAGGAAAGCACACCCGGAACGATTATGATCGAAACCGGAATGCGTGGACCAGAGTTGTTTGCCCAACTAGAGCAGCTTGCCTCCGTCTGTGACGCGGGAACAAAAGTTGTTGTGATTGGTGCGGCCAATGACATCCGTCTTTACCGTCAACTGATGGACCAAGGGGTGAGTGATTATTTGGTTCCGCCGCTTTCTCCCATGACAATTATTCATGCATTGGGTGATATTTATGCTGACCCTGAACAGCCATTCGTGGGCCGTGTTGCTGCGTTTTTTGGCGCAAAAGGCGGCGTGGGCAGCTCCACATTGGCGCATAATATTGCGTGGTGCCTATCAGAACGCATTGGCAAAGAAACAGCCCTTGTTGATCTTGACGCGAGCTGGGGCACGACGGGTCTTGATTTTGCCTATGATAATTCACAGGGTTTAGAAGAGGCTTTGGCCGAACCTGATCGTTTGGACGAAACATTGCTTGACCGCATTATGATTCGGCACACGCCAAAACTGTCTATCCTGCCAGCCGCGGGATCGTTGGGATCAAACCCTGTTATGACGCCAGATGCCTATGAGGCCGTGGTTGACGCAGTCCGCAGCGTAAGCCCGCTAACCATTTTGGATATGCCGCATTATTGGTCAGATTGGACAACCCGTGTTTTGACAGGCTGTGATGATATTGTGATTAGCGCGACACCTGATTTGGCAAGCTTGCGCAACACGAAAAACCTAATTGATTTTCTGCGGGCCAAACGCCCCAATGACCCTGATCCTATTCTGATCTTAAACTGTGTTGGGATGGTCAAAACAGGTGAAATCTCTGTCAAAGATTTTGGCGCAACTGTTGGTCTTGATCCTGCCGTTACGCTAGGCTTTGATCCTATGAGCTTCACCGAGGCCATGAATGACGGTAAAATGCTCACTGATATTAAATCAGCAAGCGCCCATGTTTCAGGATGTGAATATGTTGCGTCTCGACTTGCAACGGGACGTTTCCCAGTCATGTCCAATTCGAAATCCAGTGGTCCTCTCGGCTTTTTAAGTGCGGGTAAAGGCAGCAAAGATAAAGCGTCGAAAGCCTCCGGTGGGTCCATTCTCTCCAAGCTAACGAAGAAGAAATAATATGTTTGGAAAACGCGCCACAGGCAGTGCAGCTTTATCTGCCCCACCGACCGAGACTCGAGATGCCCCAAAGCCCAAGCCAGAGGCAACGGCGCCCGCACCTGCTGCGCCTGTAAAAAAGGCCGCGCCTCGTAACGAGGGATCGGATGAATATTACGAGACAAAGGCCACGATTTTTAACGCTTTGTTTGAAACGATTGATGTGTCGGCTTTGGCAGGCATGCAATCAGACAAAGCGCGTGAAGAAATTCGTACAATTGTCGACGAAATTATTGCCATTCGCAATGTGCGCCTATCTGTTGCGGAACAAAACCAACTCATTACAGAAATCTGTGATGATATTTTGGGTTACGGCCCGCTAGAGCCTCTGCTTGCGCGTGATGATATTGCCGATATCATGGTCAACGGCGCGAAACATGTCTTCATCGAAACCAATGGTAAGATGGAAAAAACGAATATTCGTTTCCGCGACAATCAGCAATTAATGAACATCTGTCAGCGTATTGTGTCCCAAGTCGGCCGCCGTGTTGACGAAGCATCGCCGATTTGTGATGCGCGCTTGCTCGACGGTTCTCGGGTGAACGTGATTGCGCCGCCGCTTGCGATTGATGGCCCTGCGCTAACCATTCGTAAATTTAAAAAGGACTCGCTACGCCTAGAAGATTTGGTCAATTTCAAATCCATCTCTCCTGCGGGGGCGAAGGTTCTTGAAATTATCGGTGCGTGCCAATGTAATATTGTTATCTCTGGTGGTACGGGTTCAGGTAAGACGACGCTTCTGAATTGTTTGACCAGTTTCATTCACCCTGACGAACGCATCGTTACTTGCGAAGATTCCGCTGAATTACAACTTCAGCAGCCCCATGTTGTGCGCCTTGAAACCCGCCCACCAAATTTGGAGGGCAAGGGTAAAATCACGATGACTGATTTGGTGAAAAACTGTCTGCGGATGCGTCCTGAACGCATTATTGTGGGTGAGGTTCGTGGCCCCGAAGCCTTTGATTTGCTGCAAGCCATGAACACAGGCCATGACGGTTCAATGGGAACGCTCCACGCCAACTCTCCGCGCGAAGCCCTCTCTCGTTTGGAGTCCATGATTACAATGGGCGGCTTCTCTTTGCCTGCGAAAACTATTCGCGAAATGATTACGGGCTCTGTTGATATTATTGTGCAAGCCGCGCGCCTACGTGACGGCTCTCGCCGGATTACACGCATTACCGAAGTGCTCGGCATGGAAGGCGATGTCATTGTGACCCAAGACTTACTTGTCTACGAAATGGACGGCGAAGACGCGGACGGAAAAATCATCGGCTCACATAAATCAACAGGTATTGCTCGTCCTGCGTTTTGGGACCGTGCGCGCTACTTTAACCTTGAAAAACAGTTGGCTGAAGCCTTGGACGAGGCAGGAAACTAGATGGATCAGGCCCTTATATTACCCGCCGCTCTTGCGGCTATGGTTGTGCTTCTGGGCTTTATGTTTTTGTCTGGTGGCGACAATTCAAGTAAAAAACGCGTGGCTGCAATTTCAAGCGCCTCTGGGACAAAAGCGGGCAAAAGTATGTTCGGGTTTTTAAAATCCGAAGAAGGCGGCTCACGCCGTAAGCAGATTGAAGAAAGCCTCGGCAAAATTGAAGAGGTTCAAAAAGACAAGAAGAAGCGCATTAAATCCCTCGAATCTCGCCTTATTCAAGCCAATTGGAAAATGAAGAAACAGGGCTTCATGATCATGTGCGTTATTCTGGCCGTGATTGCGGGTGGTGTTCCGTTCTCTATGGGGGCTGATTGGAAATTATGTGCAGGTGCGGCCTTGGTCGTGGGCTTTGGACTGCCGCGCTGGTGGATGGGGTTGATTATTACCCGCCGCCAAAAGAAATTTATCGCGCATTTTTCTGATGCGATGGACATTATTGTTCGCGGTGTTCGCACAGGTCTACCGCTTGGTGACTGTCTTAAGATTATCGCGCATGAAAGTCCTGAACCTGTGCGCACAGAGTTTCAACTGCTTGTCGAAGGGGAGTCCGTTGGTGTCCCGATTGAGGTTTGTCTTGAGCGTATGTATGACCGCATGCCGCTGTCTGAGGTTAACTTCTTTGCGACCGTTTTAAATATTCAGCGCTCTACTGGTGGTAATTTAGGCGAAAGCTTGGCGAACCTATCCAATGTTTTACGCGCGCGTAAAATGATGCGCGAGAAGATTAAAGCGCTCGCGGCTGAGGCCAAAATGTCGGGTATCATTATTGGCTCGCTCCCGATTGTTGTGATGGCGCTAATTTCTGTGGCCTCACCCGATTATATGACAGAGCTTTACACGACATCCACGGGTCACAGAAACCTGATGATTGGCGCGGTGATGATGGTCGTCGGTACGCTTGTGATGAAAAAAATGATTAACTTCAAGTTCTAACGGATAGAGACGTTTATGAATCCCGCATCCGCAGCCATGTTTCAAAATGCCCTTTACGGGGTCATGGCGCTGCTTGTGGTCATGGCGATATACACCTTATTGTCCCCGTTTTTTGAAGGCGATAAACTTAAAAAACGGATGAGTTCAGTTGCCGACGCCCGCGAAGGCATGCGCAAAGCGCGTATGGATTCCATTAATAAAGAACGCGGACTGCGCAGTGACGGTAAGGGCTTTATCAAGAACGCTGTGGACGGGCTCAGCCTTGAGAAGCTATTAGAAGCATCTGACCTGCGCGATAAACTCGCCCAAGCGGGACTGCGCGGACAAAAGCCGATGTATCTGTTTTACTTCGCGCGGCTATTGATGCCTGTTGGCTTGGGTCTATTTACGCTCATATTTATTTTAGGCCTTAACATTGGTGATCACACATTCGAACAACGCTTAGCAATTACAATCGGCAGCATCGCTTTTGGCTACTATGCCCCGGCGATCTATTTGAAAAACCGTGCGGGTAAGCGCCTAAAATCAATTATGCCGGTTTTCCCTGACGCGTTGGATCTGCTGCTCATTTGTGTTGAATCAGGAATGTCGGTCGAGCTCGCCTTTGCCCGTGTGGCGTCGGAAATGGCCGATAGTTCTGTTGAATTGGCCGAAGAATTTTCGCTTACCACGGCTGAACTATCTTATTTGCCGGGCCGTCGCCAAGCCTATGAAAACTTTGCCCGCCGTAACAAACACCCGGGTATTAAGTCAGTCTCGACCGCCCTTGTTCAGGCCGAGCGCTACGGTACACCCCTTGGGGATACATTGCGGACCTTGGCCAATGAAAACCGTGCCATGCGGATGATGGCGGCCGAGAAAAAAGCGGCGGCCTTGCCAGCCCAGCTAACGGTTCCTATGATCCTGTTCTTCTTGCCGGTTCTGTTTATCGTTATCTTGACACCAGCCGCGATGCGTATTGGTAGCAGCTTCTAATTAGCGTATCAGAAATCAGATAAAAAAACGCGCCTCCAAGACGGGGCGCGTTTTGCATTGTAATTATGGTCGGGTGCGTATTAACGCCGACGTGCAGGACCGCGCGGTTGCGGGGCTTGCTGGTTCTGACTTTGCTGTCCCCAGTTCTGCGGCGCGTATTGCTGCACAGGCTGCGTATTGGGGCCGTAATTTTGTTGTCCATATCCGGGCAAGCGTGTTGGGGCGTAGTCATTGCCTTGGGGTGCGCGACCCCCTGCCAAAGCTTGGTTAGCGGGCACACCCATGGCAGAGCGCGGTCCAACAGTGTTGGCAATCGTCTCAAGCACTGTACTTTGCGGCGTAGGCGCGCCGGCGGGGACAGTCACACTGCGGCCCTGGCTACGAGCTGCGGCGGCCCGTGCGGCGTCCATTGCCGTTTTAGGCGCGGATTGAGGCGCTGCGATAGAGTCGTTACTGGAGCCTCTTAGTGAGCTCGCAGATGGGCTATTGCTATAGCTGTAATTCGCGGTCGCCTGCGGTGTATTGCGGGGCGTATTATAGGGCGTATTAAGCCCAGCCGCGGATGGGGCTTGCGGGTAAGATGAGCGCGCTTGTGTGTTTTGCGGCGCGACTTGTTGTTGAGGGCGAGCAAGTTGACGCGGCGAGACGGCATTTTTATCAGCGATGCTCAACGTGTTGCGATACTCTTGTGGTGCGCCGTATGGGTTCAGCTGTTGTTGCTGCGCGCGCGCAGGCTGTATTGACGTTTGTGGATAGCTCTGAGTGGGTGCGCGTTCAGCGGTTTGACTTGGCGGGGGTGTTTTGCCTTGTAATTGCAAAACAAGGTCTAGGTTTTGGCGCACGCCAGCGCTGGCCCCTGGGATAGCCGCCGCACGACGCAGCCATGTCTCCGCGGTGGCAGCGTCCCCTTGCAGAGCAAAGGACAAGCCCATATTCGCCAAAATTGATGGATCATTTGGTGTAATGGAAAGCGCGCGGCCGTAATGTTTGCGCGCTTGCTCATACTGCTCGCCTTGGTCAAGCGCAGCCCCCATCAATGACCAAAGTCGGGCATATTGTGGCGCTAAACGCAATCCATCTTGCAGGGGTTTAATGGCGTCCGCGCCGCGCTCTGTCGCGATCAAAGCAGCGGCAAATTCAGCTGTTAAATAGGGATCACGCGGATGCATGGCGCGCGCCAGTTGTGCGGTCTCGACCGCCTTGGCGGGGTTGCCGATTTTGCGCAGCGCAGCGGATAGCTTTACCGCACTTTCAAGGTCGCCAGGATTTAATTGATATTCCCGCGCCCAAAAGGCCGTTTGCGCAAAGGGGGTTTGGGTCTCAATATTATCGCGCGCTGTGCGGCTGGCGGGTTGGTAAAGACCTCCGTCCAAACTGTCGACGATGCTTTGTTCTTTTTCTGTATAGTTTTGAGCCACAGAACAAGCGCTGAGCGCTACAGCGGACAGGCCCGCAAGCAAAAGCCCTTTGAGATTTAATTTGGAAACGTTTAAGTTAGCCATATCCGGTCAATCCATTATCAAAAGAGTAAGCGAAGCCGCAATGTCGGTTGTGTCGGCATAAGAATTCGTTAACAAACGTAAACAAAGTCGGTTAATAAGTGGTAACCAAGCCTTCATATCCATATCAAACTGGACGCCACTACGTTATGACAGTGTAACGGTAACCCTATAAAGACAGCGCCAGTTAAAGCGCAGCATAAAGAGAGTTCTATGGCCCACCCTAAATCTGTGACTTGCTTTACGACGCGCAAGGATTTTGACCGAAGCCATGACGGCAACCCTTTGCCGGTTCATGTTTGCCGACCCGATGGTTGGGATGCTGTCAGGGCGTCTCTTAGTGCCACGCAACAAGCCTTTGCCGATGCGCGCGGATTTCGCGGCGACACGGGACAACGTATTCGCTTGCCCGGCAATGACGGTCATTTTACAGCTGTCCTATTCGGTGCAGGGCCAGTAGACGGTGACGTTCTTGGACCCATACGTTTGGGTCAATTGGCAACCTTCTTATCAGGCGGCGGTGTTTATGAGCTAATCACCATGCCGGACGACTGGACATCGGCGCAGGCCGCCGTTGGCTGGGGATTGGGTGCCTATAAATTTGATCGATACTTGCCTGAAAAATACACGCCCGCAATTTTAGTGCTAGACGCTGCGCATCGCCCGGACGAGACAATTGCGCTTGTCTCTGCCGTGCATTTTGGCCGTGATTTGGTCAACACCCCCGCCGCCGATATGGGGCCTGTTGCCTTGCATGACGCGGCCATAGCGGTAGCAGAAAAACATGGGGCAGAGATATCTGCTATCATTGGTGATGATTTGCTCGACCAAAACTATCCCATGATTCATGCCGTGGGTCGTGCAGCCCATGAGGCCCCGCGTCTTGTTGAATTTCAATGGGGTGACCCAACCCATCCAACCTTGGCCATTATCGGCAAAGGTATCACCTTTGATACGGGCGGTCTGAATATTAAGGGCGCGTCTGGCGCGCGCATCATGAAAAAAGATATGGGCGGCGCGGCGCACGCTTTAGCCTTAGCGGATATGATTATGGGCTGCGGCCTGCCTGTCCGCTTACATGTCTTAGTCTCCATTGCCGAAAACGCGATTAGCGCCAATGCGTACCGCCCCGGTGATATCCTGACCTCTCGCACAGGGTTGACAGTCGAGATTGACAATACAGATGCCGAAGGCCGCTTGGTTTTGGGTGATGCATTATGTAAGGCCGCCGAAGCCGAGCCTGACTTAATGATTGATTTCGCGACGTTGACGGGGGCTGCGCGTGTTGCGCTTGGCCCAACATTGCCGCCGTTTTTTTCCAACCGTAAAGCCCCTGTCGCGGCGATTTTGGAAAAAGCGGACAGTCAACATGATCCGCTATGGCATATGCCGTTATGGCAGCCCTATAACAGCCTGCTTAGCTCCCCCATTGCTGATATGAAAAACGCAGGCGGTAGTTTTGCCGGCAGTGTGACAGCGGCCTTGTTCTTGGAACGTTTTGTTAAAGGGCGGCCATGGATGCATTTAGATGTCTATGCTTGGAATCCGACCAGCCAACCCGCCCATCCGGCGGGCGGTGATATGTTTGCGCTTCGCGCGATATTTCACTGGTTAAAGGCGGGCGGTTTGAACGGTGATTTTTCGCAATAAACGACCCGTCATCGCGCCGTAGAGCAGCCCCGCGATTAACACTGTCAGTGGCAGGGTCATGCCCACGAGTTGCGGGCCAGACATATTTGGGAAACCCATCAGAAGTAATTGCGCTATCGGCCAATTAAGCATGTAAAGCGCCGCTGTCAGGGCGGGCCAATTATCTGCCCATGACAATTTGGGCGTCGTTGATGTCGCCAGAAGATAAGCGCTGTAACCCCATGCTACACATAAGCTAATCTCTATCAGGGGCGACCACGGCCCGAGGTAATGATGAGCGGTTGCAATGACAAAGGCTGTGGCAATAACGGCTGTCTTGACTGTCAATGATGTCGGCAATTTGTCACGGTAAGCCCACACTGTCATGCCAATCACAAAGGCATAAGCCAGTCGCAGCGCTGTAATAATCGCAATCAGGTTTTGCCAATCATTTTGGACGGCTAGATAGGTGATGGCGACATAGCTGCCTGTCGTAAGAACGGATAATCCCAAAAGCACAGGCGGCTGTATCAGCTTATGATATCGGCCTAATACCGCGGCCCCAATATGAAACACAAGACCCCAGCGTAACGTCCAAATCGCGCCTTGGATAAGACACGTATAGGCAGCATCATCGAGCAAACCAGGCAGGGGCCGTCCGGGATCAAGGCCCGTAATAGTCAGGAAAAAATATGTGGCGAGTGACAGTAACGTCGCGACGTTCCATTGCCCGACATCCGCGCACATTGGATAGACGACTAGAACAACACTGGCGGTGATAGCGATAAGAACAGGCCATGTGCTGCGGATGCGCGATTTTAAATAAGTCCAGCCATATCGGCCCGCTTGCAAACTCCGTAGCGCTAAAAGACCTGAAAAAAAGAACAAGATTTGAACGCCAATCCAACTGGGTTGATAGCCTAGATGCGCCCCAATTTCGTGCGCTTGTGGTCCAAGCGGCATCGTCGAGGCATAGCCCATCGCGATGACGAGCACGGCCAAAACACGTATTGCGGTCAGTCGCGGTAACCATAACCCGCTATGCACTACCGTGCGCACAGGGGGCTTAATAGCGGCGTTTATGTCGGTATTGTGGTTCACCAGCGGGTTCCGTTGTTATCATTACGCTAAAATCCTAGCGTAAAAGTCTTAAAATTTATTGCCTTTACGGGGATTTAGCCCCCATGCGGGCTGATTTTTACCTTTGGCCCTTGACCCGCGAATCATCACTGTGCGAATCTTTTTCTAAAGTGATTTGTTTTTCACGCGATTAAATAAGGGAGAGGGGTTATGTCGGCATATTCACAGCGTACATCGGCCTCTCAATCGCCGCCGCGCAACGCCTCTGCCCGCAGCGTCATGCCACGCCTGAACAATGGTGATGCCTTGGCGCTTTGGCACCGCGTGACATTGGATAGTGTGTTGGGCGACAGTCCTGATTTGACGTCACGCCAATTTGCCTTGTTAACGACGGTCTATTTGGAAGGCGGGCCGCACACTGTGCGGTCTCTCGCTGCGCGGCTAGGCGTGACCAAGGCCGTTATTACGCGCGCGGTCGATACGCTGGTTGGCTATCACTTTATAGAACGGGCCCCAGACCACCGTGATAAACGCTCGATTATCATCAAGCGTACAGCACGGGGTTCGACGTTTTTAACAGCCTTTGCAGAGACCATTCGTACGGAAATGAAATTGGGTCAAATAAACTCTGTCGCTGCTTAAATCATCCGACACCACGGCCCATAAAAAAGCCCCGACCAAGGTGAGGGCTTTGCTATCACTATGTTGGGTGCGATTATTGTTCGACCATCTCTGGTGTCTCAATAGGGGCATCTTGGGCTGTCATTTCTTCTATGACGGCGCCAGGGTCGGCTTCGACAACAACTTCCTCTGTTGGGGCTGGGTCAAAGGCAGCGACCTCTGGCCGCGGGATTGGATTGGCTGCACCCGTGCGAAGATATTCAATGACGGCCGCACGATCCTCAGGCTTCTTTAGGCCAATAAAATTCATGTTTGTGCCAGAGATGTAACGACCTGGACGTTCCAAAAATCCATCCAGGCTAGCGTAAGTCCAAGTTTTGCCCGATGTCTTTAGGGCATTTGAATAGGCAAATCCGTCATGCACTGCGGCTGGTGCGCCCACGACACCGTAAAGGTTCGGGCCTGTACCATTGGCTCCGCCAGCTTCGTTATTGTGACATGATACGCATTTTTTAAATACGCGGGCACCCCGGTCTGCGTCCATGGCGGCAACCCATTCTGCTTGAGGGAACGGCGCTTTAACTTCTTCGACGACAGGACCTTCGGTTGGTAGTTCTAGCGCATAGGCAGGCACATCTGGTGCTTCGGAATGTACAATGCTGTGGGACACTTCTTTTAAAAGCATAAAGCCGAGCGCTGTTGCGAGAATTGCGCCAGCAATTTTGTTAAAGCCAAGTTCGTCCATGATAATGTCCCTTTAGTCTAGGTCCTCTACCGCCCGTGTCATGAGGGCTTATTGGTGGTCTTTTATAAAGATATACCGCGATTGCAAATTGAAAAGGCTGTCTTGGGTCAAAAATACCGTAAAAGACTTGCGGTCTATGGTCGCAAAGCCAAAAAACCCCGCTATAACAGCGCAATGACACCGTTGATTATCATTCCAGCCCGCATGGCCGCGACTCGCCTGCCAGGAAAGCCTTTGGCTGATATTGGCGGTACGTCTATGATTGTGCATGTGATGAGACGCGCGCAAGAGGCGGCGATCGGTCCTGTGGTGATTGCGTGTTCAGAAACTGTCGTCAAAGACGTGGTTGAGGCTGCGGGTGGTCGCGCCGTTATGACTGACCCTGAGCTTCCGTCGGGCACAGACCGTGTTAAAGCATGCGCGGATATTATCGACCCTGATGGTCAGCATGATATTATTGTCAATGTTCAAGGCGATATGCCAACACTAGACCCTGGGGTAATCAAGGCCATATTGGCGCCGTTTGATAATTCTGATGTGGATATGACAACAGCGGCTGTGGCGACATCTGATGCGCGAGAGATTAAAGACCCTAATGTTGTCAAAGCCGTCATTGCTGGCGATGGACGCGCGCTGTATTTTACCCGCGCAAGCGCGCCAAGCGGCGACGGTCCTATCATGCATCATTTGGGATTATATGGCTACCGCCGCGCTGCGCTTGACCGTTTCTGCGCGCTACCGCCGTCCCCATTAGAGCGCCGAGAAAGGCTAGAACAGCTGCGCGCGTTAGAGGACGGTATGCGTCTTGACGTCGTTATTGTCGACGCGGCCCCACATGGTGTGGACACGCCCGACGATTTAGACCGTGCGCGACAATTGCTTTTAAAAGATATAACGGAATAAAACGATGACACAGACGATTGTTTACCAAGGTGAGGCGGGGGCCTATTCTCATTTGGCTTGCCAGTCTTATTATCCCAATTACGTAGCCGAGCCCTGCACAAGCTTTTCTGCCGCGTTCGATGCTGTGCGCAGCGGCCGCGCAGCACTGGCTATGATTCCTGTTGAAAATACCGTCGCGGGGCGCGTCTCTGATATTTATCACCTACTGCCCGAAGGCGGGCTGCATATTATTGGCGAGCATTACTTGCCTGTGCATCATCAGTTATTGGCTGTGCGGGGGGCGAAAATCGGGGATATTAAATCTGCGCGTTCTCATCCTATGGCTTTGGGCCAGGTCCGCAAACGGCTCCAAGATATGGGCATCAAAGCGGTCAATGATGTCGACACAGCGGGTGCCGCCCAAGCGGTCGCAGCGCTTGGCGACAAATCTGTGGCGGCAGTTGCTTCCAAACTGGCTGGCGAAATTTACGGGCTAGAGCGTATGGCGGAAGACATAGAAGATGCCGCCCATAATACCACGCGGTTTTTAATTTTGGCATCAGAGCCGTTATCAATAGCGCGTGGAAGCCAGCCCGTTGTGACCAGTTTCGTGTTCAAAGTCCGCAATGTGCCGTCCGCTCTTTATAAAGCGCTCGGCGGGTTCGCGACTAACGGTTTAAATATGACGAAGCTTGAAAGTTACATGGTCGATGGGTCGTTTTGGGCAACGCAGTTTTATGCCGATGTCGAAGCTCATCCTGATGACCCTGGGATGGTGCATGCCATGGAAGAACTCGCTTTTTTCTCGGATATGCTTTTGATGCTCGGCACCTATCCCGCAGATGACGGGCGACTCAATCGTGATGGCACCTAAGGGTTTAGACATTCACAAAGCCGTGACAGGCTGTGATTGGTTTTAAGAGAAATAAGCAGTAAAGAGCGACTATGAAATATTTAATGATAGCCCTCGCCGCCCTTTTCTCACTGACCCTAAGCACGCCGTCTGCCTATGCCGATAGCGACCCTATTTATACAAGTTGGCGTAATAATACGGCTGTTGGCGGTTTTGATAGCGTTAGCTTTTTCTCTGGCAAACCGCTTGAGGGAAATAAAGACTTCGCGGCCGAATATAAAGGCGCAACATGGCATTTCGCGACGCGTGCAAATTTGGATTTGTTCACGGCTAATCCCGAAGCCTTTGCGCCTCAATATGGCGGTTATTGTGCTTGGGCCTTAGCGCAAGGTAAGCTAGCCAAAGGGTCGCCAAAACATTGGACGGTGCTGGACGGACGGTTGTTTTTGAACTTTAACGCCCGTGTGCAGCGCGATTGGGAGGCAGATAAAGATGACTTTATTATCGATGCTGATAAACGTTGGCCTAATATTTTAATGGATTAAACTATCCAATTAGGACTAAGGTCGCAAAAAAAAGGGGATGAGTTATGGATAAGATAAAACGGTTTTTACCACATGTTTTGGCGTTATTTTGCAGCGTGATTTTCCTCGATAGCTTGCGCTATAAATTTACAAACCACCCCAATACCCAAGAAATATTTGGGCGTCTGAATGATTGGGCCGCGACACTGGGTGCGGATGGATTATTCGCGCAAACGGGCCTGTTTTCACAATATGTCATTGGCGTTGGCGAATTGGTGGCCAGTGCGTTGTTGTTGCTCGGGTTTTTTCCTGCCCTTCGCCGCTTGCAAGGATTTGGCGCGCTTAAAGGCCTCGGTATTATGACGGGCGCGATTTCGTTTCACCTGTTTACGCCGCTTGGGATTGATCCCAATAATGACGGCGGCGGCTTGTTTATGGCTGCCTGCGCTGTTTGGCTATCATGCTTAATTATTGCGGTTATTCGCCGAGATGAGATTATTGCAGGGCTATGCGGAATGGGCCGCGCGCTTATTGGGCGTGAGAAAAAAGCTTAACCCTCTTTCAGCCAATGGCGCAGTAATTGATGTGCAATCGTGAAACGCGGCGGGCGTTTAAACGCGTCACTCCGCTTGGCAAAAACGGCTTCGACTTCATCCCTAGAAAACCAACGGGCGTCTTCAATCTCATTGGCGTCAATGACTAACTCGCGGTCATCGGTTTCGCATATCAGGCCAATCATCAACTGACTTGGAAACGGCCAAGGTTGGGAAAAAACATAACGGGGTGATTTAATTGTCACGCCGACCTCTTCAAATATTTCGCGGGCGCAACCCTCTTCAATGGTCTCGCCTGGGGAGACAAAGCCGGCTAGGGCGGAAAAGCTGCCCTCTGGCCAGCCGTGGCCACGCCCCAACAAGCAATCATCGCCGTTAATAACAAGCATGATCGTCACGGGGTTCACGCGGGGAAAGTGCGCCGCGCCGCAGCTATCGCATTGACGTGTTGTACCGCCACGATTTCCCCGCGATCCCGCCCCGCATTTTGCGCAAAAGCGGTGTTCATCATGCCAATCAAACAGGGACTTTGCCTGTCCAGCCAGCGCTAGCTCCATCGGGGATAATTGCGCGGCAACCACCCGCATATCTTGGAAACTCTCAATCTCTGTCAGTGCGTTTTCAGTGGAAATTGAAAACGCAAACACAGGCACATCGCCCTGCTTGCCTAAAAATAATGGGCCAGGGTCGGCAATGTTTTGTCCAATTAAGTCATTGGGCTTCACCCATTTTAGCCCGCCTTCGGGCAGCAGCGCAGGACGCCCTCGGTCTAGCAACATAGCTTTGGCCTTGGGGTCATTTAAAAATGCTTGCAGCTCCTTTGGGTCACGCTCATGCTCGCAGGCGTTCAAGTCATTGCCAGCAAAGGGCATGGTAAATGATGATGTGCTCATGAAAGCCTCCCGATTAAGGGCACTGCCTAACGGGTTTTAAAGAGGCTGCCTAGAGATAATTTTATGGGGTTTCACGGCGCTGCGTGACTATCATGGGCATGCCGTCCTCTGGCTGCACTGTGATGCGCATCAGCGGCCACGGCGGGCTGTCGCTATTATAATCAAAACGATAATGTTTAAATATAATGGCCATTAAAATAGCGGCTTCTTGTAGCGCAAATCGCTGCCCTATACAGACGCGGTGACCCATACCAAATGGCAGATATTGGAAGCGGTCAATTGCGCTCGCGCGTTCGCCCATGAAACGCGACGGGTCAAACGCATCGGGTCGGTCCCATAATGTGCGGTGACGGTGCAGCGCCCATAAATTGACCATAACATTAGCGTTTTTAGGAATCTCTATACCGTCATATTCATCAGCGTTTATAGCGTAGCGCGATATAATCGGCGCTGGTGGGTAAAGGCGCATTGTCTCGTTAAAGCATGCCATAGACCACGGCATATGGGCCGCCCACTGCTCTGGCGGTAACGTCGTATCCAGCGCGTCGACCTCCGCCTCTAACTGATCGCGGGCTTTGGTATCTTGGGACAATAAATAGGCGAGCCACGTCAGGGCGCGCGAGGTTGTCTCATGACCTGCCCCGATAAATGTCACGATATGATCTTCAATTTCCGCGTCTGATAAAGGTCCGTCAGTATCCTCGACTTTTAAAAGTAAAGTCAGAAAATCATCAGGCACATCAACGCTCGCCTCTATGCGGGCACGGCGGTCTTGGGACAACTCCTGCACGAGGGAGCGCAGCCGCTTGACGGCCCGCTGGCCTTCACGATTGCCAAAGCGTGGAATAAATTTCGGCACACCCAGAATATCCATTGGATTGGGTTTGCCCAGTGTGGATAGGAATATCCCGACATCGCGCAGAACAGCATTGCTTTCACCGCCGATTTCCGCCGAAAATAAGGTGTCTGATAATACGAGATAGGCGAGGCGCAACATGGCTTGGTTAAAGTCTACGGGCTCGCCGCTTTTGAATAAATTTGGCAATTCACGTGTGACTGTTGCGCTCATTTTTGGCGCGAAAGCTTTGGTATGGCGCGGTGTAAACAGCGGCGATAGCGCACGACGCGCGCGTTTCCATATGCGCCCTTCGGCTGTGATTAATCCGTCTTTTAGGATAGGGCGCAATATGGCTTGGCGAATAGAGTTCAGGCCGTAATTTTCTGCTTGCTCGACAAAGATATATTTAATCATGGCGGGATTGCACGGCACGATTAGGCTTTGGCCAAACATCGACGCAACAACATAGGGCTTTGTGCACGTCACCTCTGTTGTCGCGGCGACTGCGTTACGGCTTATCGCACGGGTGGACTGTAGCTGGTCAATCAGATCCCAATCATCGGGGTCTTTGGGCATAGGGACGGGGGCAGAGGGAACAAAATAACCGTCCTCCCACCGGGGGGCTGGACGAAAGTTATAATTGTGACGGGCCATAATGCCTCCTCATATTCATCCTATCCACGCCAATGTTTTAGTCAACAAACGTCCGTGCATAGCCCTCTTGCGTTTGTGGACTGCTTTGGGCATAAGCCTGCGCGGAAGGTGGCTTTGGACGGATCTCTCGCCAACTTGGTCAGGTCGGGAACGAAGCAGCCACAACGAGTCTTTTTCGGGTCAGAGTTCACCTTCCACCTTGCACTCGGAAAACGCTTGAGCGTAGCGAAGGCAGTCGTGATTTCGAGTGGGCGCGAAGCGACGTAATCGTTTGCGATTACACAAAGCCATTTGTCCTTTTATCGCCATGCGGGCCTTCCTTATACCGTCTTACATTCCCGGTCTCCCCTTTCTAGCCGCAGGTTACCTTCTGAGAACTTTCTCGGAACTATCCTTCGTCTTGGTCGTTAATCTGGCACTATTAACAAGGAACCCATTTTTTATGACGCAGACAAAAACCGACACAATGACTCTCAAGCTTGATAATAACATCGCCTATATGACTGTAACCGGTAAAATGAGCGACGAAGATATGAAAGAGGCGCTGAACTGGTTTGATACTGTCACAGAAGAACATGGCGACGTACAATTGTGCGTCGATATTGCGAAAATGGACTTTCCAAGTCTGAAAGCTGTTAAACAAAGTTTTGTGCGGCTTGGCGATATGCTCCGTTATCCCAATGACATCGATAAATGCGCCGTATTGACCGATAGTTCGTTTCTGCGGTCTACCGCCGAGGTCGAAGGCGCAGTCATCCCCGACCTTGAGATACAGGCCTATGACATGGAAGCCCTCCCACAGGCCGTAAACTGGCTCAAAGCTGCATAGCTAATTTAAACAATTTTAATGACCGTCAAAATGAAAGTTTTGACGGTTTTTTATTGGATGATCCATCCACGTTTAAATCCAACTCAATCCTGTGTAGGGCTTCCCCCTTGGGCGCCTCGCCCCTATAGTCGACGCTATGAGCGAATCCGGCACACAAGAAAGCTATCAGGTTTTAGCGCGTAAATACCGCCCACAAACCTTTGACGATATGATTGGCCAAGAAGCTTTGGTCACCACATTGACCAATGCGTTCAAGGTGGGTCGTGTTGCCCATGCTTTTATGCTGACGGGGGTACGCGGGATTGGCAAAACCACGACAGCGAGATTGCTCGCGCGGGCCTTAAATTATGAACGCGACGGCGTCGACGGGCCGTCCGTTGATTTGGCAACCCCTGGCGAACATTGCGCCTCTATCATGGCGTCAACCCATATGGATGTGTTGGAAATGGACGCTGCGTCGCGCACGGGTGTGGAAAACATGCGCGAGATGCTTGACGGTGTGCGCTATGCCCCTGTTTCTGCGCGCTACAAAGTCTATATCATTGACGAGGTTCATATGCTCTCGACGGGAGCATTTAATGCCCTTTTGAAAACACTCGAAGAGCCGCCAGACCATGCAAAATTTATCTTTGCGACGACTGAAATTCGCAAAGTTCCTATTACAGTGCTGTCGCGTTGCCAGCGTTTTGATCTGCGCCGTGTGGACGCCGATGTTTTGGCGACCCATTTAAGCGGCATTGCCGCCAAAGAAGGTGCCAATATATCAGACGACGGCCTTGCTTTGATCGCGCGTGCCGCCGAAGGGTCTGTGCGCGATAGCCTCTCGCTGCTTGATCAAGCGATTGTGCAACAAGCGGTTTCGGGCGGACAAGTCAGCGGTGATGACGTGCGTAACATGTTGGGCTTGGCCGACCGCGTACGCGTTTTGGACTTATTTTCCCATGCCGCGTTAGGTGACGGTAAGTCTGCGCTGGTTGAAATGCGCAGCCAATATGACGACGGGGCTGACCCTGCGATCGTAATGCGCGATTTGCTCGATATTTGCCACGATGTGACCCGCGCCAAAACGCTCGGCGATGACGCTAGCTTTGACGTGGCGTCTGACAGTGTCGCGCGGATGAAAGCGTTATCAGAGCGATTATCGACAGGGCAATTAACGCGTATTTGGCAGCTGCTTTTAAAAGCGCATAATGACGTGCGTATGGCACCCGTACCCTTGGCCGCCGCTGAAATGGCATTGCTCGCGCTCTCCGTGGCGGGTCAATTACCGCCGCCGGAAATGGCCGCGGAATTAATTGCGGCACTGCGAGACGGCAGTATTGCGGCACCCAATAGCGAAGGTGGCTCGTCTGCCTCTTCTCCTTTATCTTCTACTTCATCTTCTGCGTCTTCTCCAGCTTCCTCTGGGTCGCCCACTCAATCATCGGCTCCGATATCTTCGCCGTCGCCAACAGCCGTGTTGTCAAGCGGTGCGGTGATGAGCCTCAATACTAACCGCGAGCCTGACGTTGATCACACCGCGCAGCCCAATCCCGCGCTAACCCCGCCCAAACTTGCCATTCGCCTTGTCCAGAGCTTTGCGAGTTTTGCTGATTTTGTCGAGACACTGGCTAAGACCGACATCGCCTTAGCATCCGATATAAAACGTCATGTGCGCCCTATTAATTTTGACCCGCATAGTTTTGATTTCCAACCCACAGACGACGCGCCGCCGTCTTTAACAGGGCGGATGAAAGATGCGTTAGTTGATTTGTCAGGTGCGAATTGGACAGTCACACCGCTACCGAGCGGTGGCGGGGAGACGTTAAAAGAATCGGCGCTTCGTGAAAAATCGGAGCAAGAAGCGCGCGACCGTGACCATCCCGCCTTTAATCATCCCTTGCTGCGCGGTGCGAAACTCATTGAAATTCGCGAAACGGCCCCCACATCATCCATAGGCGGTGACGTGATTGCCGCTGATTTTTCACCTGATGAGGATACGTAATGAAAGATTTGATGGGTTTGATGAAGCAAGCCAAAGATATGCAGGCGAAAATGGAAACTGCCCAAGCGCAAGTTGCGGATTTATCCGTCGAGGGTCGCTCTGGCGGTGGACTGGTCACCGTGACATTACAGGGTGGCGGTAATATGGGCGGTCTTAAGATTGATCCGAAATTACTGTCTGAAGACGACGTAGAGATTGTCGAAGATTTGATTGTTGCGGCCTATCAAGATGCCAAGGTGAAGCTAGACCAAGCCCAAGCCGACACAATGAAAGCCGCCATGGGCGATATCCCCATGCCGCCCGGTATGAAGATGCCCTTCTAATATGGTCAGTCGGCGGGACGTCTTTATTGGGAGTGCTGCCGCTGCAGGATTAGCGGCTTGTGCGGCCCCGTCAAATGCCTCGCTAAACTTGAACGATAAACGGGCCTTACTGTCTGGTTTTGCTGTAAATACAGAGAGCTGGTGGACAGACGAGCCATTTGAGCGACGCTTTGTGAAAGCCGCAGAGGCAGGCTTTACCCATGCCGAGTTTTGGTTTGTGGGCCTGTTTAAGCGCGACGCCAAAGCCCTAGCCGCCGCGATAAAACCGACAGCTATAAAAATTGCGCAAATTGTCGCTAATGCCCCCGCGCTTGGCCAAGCGGCGAACCGCGTGCAATATCTGGACGCTGTAAAACAAGCAATTGATGATGCGAAAATTTTAGGCACTGATATTGTCACTGTGACGGGTCATCAAAATATTGACGGTGTGACCCGGGGTGATGTTTTGAAGGCTTACCGCGATAATATCGCCGCGAGTGCAGAGCTTTGGGAAGCCGCGCAAATATATTGTGCGATTGAACCGTTCAATCCCTATGATCATCCCGGACATTTTATTTACGGCTATGCTGATGCGCTTGATATTTGCGCGTCAATTAAGTCGCCCTTTATAAAGCTGAATTGGGATCTGTTTCATATGCAGCGTCATGAGGGTAACCTCATTGCTAATTTCGAAGCGGGTAAAGAGCATGTGGCTTATGTCCAAATCGCCGATAGCCCCGCCCGAGGTCAACCCGGTACAGGCGAGGTTGATTACGCCAATGTCCTGCGAAAATTAAGAGAGACCTACACTGGCCCCATTGGCCTAGAGTTTTGGGCGAAAGATAAAGACTATGACCAAGCGGTCGCCGATATGGTAGAGCTGGCCCAACGGCTTTAAGGGCGCGCTGTCTCGCGGTTCTATAATGGGCGCTT
Organism: Fretibacter rubidus; assembly: GCF_041429785.1. GTDB lineage: Bacteria > Pseudomonadota > Alphaproteobacteria > Caulobacterales > Maricaulaceae > Fretibacter > Fretibacter rubidus. The sequence continues at coordinate 2,669,014 of NZ_CP163423.1, read as the reverse complement.
TACAACGCAGGCGTTTCGCGCAAATTTATCTGAAACTCGGTTGCGGGAGCGCTTTATGAAACGTCTATTATGCCTGACAGCGGCACTATACTTATGCGTAACGCCGTCAATAGCGGCGGAGGTTAAAGCCGACGGCGCAGGTGCGCGTGCGTTAACCAGCTATGATAGCCGTTTTCATCCCGTGATTGCCAAACACGGTATGGTGTCCGCCCAAGACCGCATTGCCGCCGAAGTCGGACGCGATATTCTGGCGCGCGGGGGTAATGCTGTGGACGCGGCGGTCGCGACAGGATTTGCACTGGCTGTGACCCATCCGCAAGCGGGTAACCTTGGCGGGGGCGGCTTTATGGTCGTGCATTTGGCCGATGAAAATAAGCAAATAACTATCGATTTTCGCGAAATGGCACCGAGCCGCGCGAGCCGTGATATGTTCATCGGCCCGGATGGTGAGGTCGACAATGCCCGCGCGCAATATTCGCATTTATCTGCCGGCGTGCCCGGGACCGTTATGGGTATGCTCGACGCGCTGGACGCTTACGGGACTATGACCCGCCGCGAAGTCATCGGCCCCGCAGCCATACTTGCGGACCGCGGCTTTGATATGCCCTATGCGCTGGTTGATAGCTTAAACGGGCACCGTGAAGAGTTTAGCGCAGACCCGTCCAGCCTGAAATATTTCTTCAAAGCGGGCGGCGTATCCTACGCCCCCGGCGAACGGTTTAAACAAAAAGACCTCGCGCAGACGCTACGCCGTATCATCAAAAAAGGCTCAGACGGATTTTACACAGGCGAGACCGCCGATTTAATTGTGAGCGAAATGGCCAAGGGCGGCGGTCTGATGACCTATGAAGACTTGAACAGCTACAAGACAGTTATGCGCGAACCCGTCAGGGGAAATTATAAGGGCTATGAAATCGTGTCTATGCCGCCGCCCAGCTCTGGCGGGGTGCATGTTATTCAGATGCTAAATATGCTCAGCCAGTTTGATTTAAAAGCCGACGGCCATAATAGCGCGGCCTATCTGCATAAGCTGACAGAAGCCATGCGGCGGGCCTTTGCTGACCGCTCTAAATTTTTAGGGGATCCGGATTTTGCCGATGTGCCGACGCAAGACTTAATCGACCCTGGCTATAACGCAGCCCAAGCGTCCAGTATTAATCTGGACCTTGCGAGCAAAAGCAAAGACATAGCGCCTGCTGTGTCTATGCCCTATGAAAGTCCGCAGACAACCCATTATTCTGTGATTGATAAGCATGGCAACGCGGTGGCCGTGACCTATACGCTGAACTTTTCCTATGGCTCTGGCTATACGGTCGATGGGGCGGGGTTTCTGCTGAATAATGAAATGGATGACTTTTCGGCCAAACCCGGTGCGCCCAATGGCTACGGCCTTATCGGCGGGGCTGCTAACGCGATTGAGCCCGGCAAACGTCCGCTATCATCTATGACGCCGCTGATTGTGACCAAGGACGGCAAAGCGGTGCTCGTAACGGGATCACCGGGCGGCAGCACGATAATTAATTCCGTTTTGCAAATGGTGCTAAACGTTATTGAGTGGGATATGAACCTTGCCCAAGCCACCGCCATGCCCAAAATTCACCATCAATGGCTTCCCGATGTCGTCGTCGTCGAGCCGGGCATCAATATTGACACATTAAGAGCATTAGAAGCGCGCGGCTTTAATCTGGTCAAAAATGAGAATGGTGGATTTGCCACCACGGTGATTGGCCGCGTCAATAGTGTCGCGCAAGGCGAGGGATTTGTCTTCGGCGCGGCCGACCCTCGCGGCCCAAAATCAGCCGCCATAGGGCATTAGCGTTTTAAATCAAACTCTACCCGAAAGAAGCGGCCACGTTTATCGCCTGCCGCGATTTGTTCTTCTGTGCGCGGACGTGAAAGTTCGTAAGCGAGCGTCTGGCCGGGGGTTATCTCCATGGCCCACGTATTGGTCACGGATGCGGCTAGGCCTTCTTTATTAAACAATTCAATCGAATAATCATCAACGGGAAACTCTTGACGATTTGCGGTGCCGGGTGCGTCCGTCGTGCCGCCGTAAAGCGTCACTGCGTCGGGGCTGCCGTCGCTATGGCGGTGATCGTGTTTTAGGGTGATGGCCTTGCGGTCTGGAATGATAATCCATGTGCGCGATGTGTTAACGCCCACACGCAACGGCATGCGGATATCGGCAACACCGCACTCTACGGGTCCTACTTCAATCTCGGATGCTTTCCAATCCGCGTCCACCGCATCATTGCTGACGACTTGGCCGATAAAGTTTTGATCACAAAGCGTGGATAGGTTTTTAACGAAACCCAGCTGTGGATTGGGCGTGTCGGAACAGGCTGTTAATAAGAGCACGCTGGCGATTGAGATATATTTGAACATACACCTTCATAGGCAATGATACTGTCTTTGACGAGGTTTAATCTGCGCTGCTGGGGTCTTTATAGAGACGCCATGCGGCAATCATAACGGCAGTAATCATTATCATGCCAAGCCCGCGTTCATAAGCCCCGTCGATTGTGGTTGGAACGATAAAAAAGACAGGGGCGATAAATAGCCAAACCACCGCTGTGACTTTGGCTAATAGGCTCATGTCGCCTTTGCGGGCAGGCAGCACCGATGTGCCAAACCATAATACAACGGGCACAAGCGGATAGAGTAGGGCGACGAGATAATTATGAATGACCAAGCCACCCGCTTCGCCGTCGCCATATTCATTCCAAAGAGCAATAAGCGTAATCGTCAAAGCCAAAGCCAAAGCCAGCATGGATAGCCGCACGAGCCACGGCTTCCATCCTTTTTCTCCGCGCAAGAATAAATCCAATGCCAAACATAAAGTCGAGGCCACAAATATCATCAGCCCAAAATCTTGTAACCAGTGATGCGGGCCTGCGGCAAGTTCGCTAATCGTTTGCGAAATGGGGTTATAGCCTTTGACCCAAAACCACATAAAGACATCACAGAAAACAGTCACAACACAGCCAATTAAAGCGAATGCGCCGAGGCCTTTGCGTGTTTTATCAGAGTGCAAGTTTATCATGATGCCTGACGGCTCGCTTTAAGTATCCACATCGGCGTCTAGCGCGTTATTCACGATGAAATCACGGCGGGGTTCGACCACGTCACCCATAAGTTTGGTGAACAGATCATCAGACGCGCCTGCGTCCTCGACCTTGACTTGTAACAGCGTGCGGGCGTTTGAGTCCAATGTGGTCTCCCAAAGCTGATCTGGGTTCATTTCCCCCAGACCTTTATAGCGCTGGATTTTAAAGCCCTTGCGGCCATATTCAAAAATAATATCAAGCAATTGCGACGGGCCGTAAACGTCTATTGGGTCATTATCGCCGCGGCGGAATGTGGCAACCCCTGAATAGGTTTCAGCCATAGCCGGGGCGAGGCGGTTAAGCTTGCGCGCATCTGTGCTTTCGCGGAACGCGGGGCGGAAAACCACGCGCTCGGTCACGCCGCGCACGTCGCGTTCAAAGACAACAGCGCCGTCAGGGTCAGTGCGTCCGCTCCAACCGTCTTCGCCTTCATCCGCAATCATATCCAGGCGTTTGGCGGCGGCGTTAATATGTGTCTCGCCAGCTTCGATATCCAGCACACCCGCAATTGCAATTTGCGCGATAATAACATCCGTTGCTTTGGACTTCATACGCTTAATTAAATGTTGCGCTTCTAGGGCTTCGCGCGCAATGCGCTTTAAATCCTCACCTAATACCGTCTGCCCATCGGCCAATGTGAGCGTGGCTTCGCCCGCGCCCGCATCAATAAGATATTCATCAAGTTCATCTTGGTCTTTGATATAGCGTGTGCTCTTGCCGCGCTCGACCTTATAGAGCGGCGGCTGCGCGATATAGAGATAGCCGCGCTCAATCAGGCTCGGCATTTGGCGGTAGAAAAAGGTCAAAAGCAATGTGCGGATATGCGCGCCGTCAACATCGGCATCGGTCATGATAACGACTTTGTGGTAACGCAGTTTTTCGATATTGAAATCATCACGGCCAATGCCTGTACCCAGGGCCGTAATCATCGTTCCAATTTCTTGGCTGGATAACATACGGTCAAAGCGCGCGCGCTCGACGTTTAGGATTTTACCTTTCAGCGGCAAGATCGCTTGGTTCTGACGGTCGCGCGCTTGTTTCGCAGAGCCTCCCGCAGAATCCCCCTCCACGATAAACAGTTCGGACAAGGCCGGGTCGCGTTCTTGGCAATCGGCGAGCTTTCCGGGGAGGGACGCAATATCGAGCGCTGATTTACGTCGGGTCAAATCACGGGCTTTGCGCGCCGCCTCGCGGGCCGCCGCCGCCTCGGCGATTTTTTGAATGAGGACTTTGGCCTCACTTGGGTGTTCCTCAAACCATTCGCCCAACGCTTCATTCATCGCGCTTTCCACGACAGGACGGACTTCGGATGACACCAGCTTATCTTTGGTCTGGCTGGAAAATTTCGGATCAGGGACTTTAACAGAGAGTACACAGGTCAGGCCTTCGCGCGCATCGTCACCAGAAATGCTGACTTTTTCTTTCTTGGCGGTGCCAGAACTGGCTGCATATTTATTGATCGTACGGGTTAGCGCGCCGCGAAAACCCGCGAGGTGTGTGCCGCCGTCGCGCTGCGGGATGTTATTGGTAAAGCAGCGCACATTTTCATGATAGCCGTCATTCCACCACAGCGCCGCTTCGACTGTGATGCCGTCCACCTCGCGCATGACAGAAATGGGTGTTTCCAAAAGCGCGCCTTTATTCGCGTCCAAATGCCGGACAAATGCCTCGATCCCGCCTTCATAATAAAGCTCGGATTGAACCGGGTCTTCGCCGCGCTCGTCGCGCAGGATAATCATGACACCAGAGTTGAGGAAGGCCAACTCGCGCAGGCGGCGTTCCAGCGTGTCATAGTCAAATTCGACCATAGTGAAGGTTTCTTCTGATGGCAGGAACCGCACCTTTGTGCCCGTCAGTGTACGGCTTGTGCCGTCGCGGCGGTTATCCACGGGCGCGTCGCCCACCACCTTTAACGGGGCTACAGATTCGCCGTGGGAAAACTCCATGAAATGCTCGGATCCATTACGCCAAATCGTCAGTTGCAAAGACACAGACAAGGCGTTGACCACAGACACGCCCACACCGTGCAGTCCGCCGGACACTTTATAGCTGTTTTGGTCAAATTTCCCGCCCGCGTGTAGTTGGGTCATAATAACTTCGGCGGCCGACATGCCTTCTTCTTCATGCATCGCCACGGGGATACCGCGGCCATTATCAGAAACAGAGACAGAACCGTCACCATTGAGTGTGACCTCGACCCTGTCCGCATGCCCCGCCAGGCTCTCGTCAATGGAATTATCGACGACTTCATAGACCATATGATGCAGGCCAGAGCCGTCATCCGTGTCACCAATATACATGCCGGGACGTTTGCGAACCGCGTCCAGTCCTTTAAGGACTTTGATGCTATCGGCGCCGTATTCGGGCGATGTTTCAGCGTTGGGATCAATCGGTTTTGCAGGATCGGCCATGCGTTTCTTTCGGTTATAACGAATCGTCAAAATATTGAACAAAACATAAGCGAGTTTGGCGGGAAATGCACGGATTTATAGGCTTTTTTATGACCTGCGAATCGTCTGTGGCCTGACTTGGTTGGCACGGATTAATACGTCACCTTTGGGGCCAAGCTTGGGGGCTTTGATGAAAATAAATGGTTTTTCTTACCAGAGCATGCGGCGCATTTAGCGAAAAAAAACAGTCATAAAAAAAGCGCCCCGCGAGGGACGCTTTTCAGATGTCTTTTCGTTTTGAGGCCTACTCAGACGTAGACGGCTTAAACAGGCTCTCTAATGTGTGCTCTGTTTTGGCCGCTTCCGGCTCTTCTGCAGCTTCTGGGGCTGGGGCGTCGAGCGGCTTGAGGCTTTCGCCAGTTTCTTTTTCTAGCTTTGCTAAGCGCTTGTTTTCTTTTTCCGCTGCAATTTTGACAGTTTCGTCCAAATCTATCTGCGAACACAGGCCGAGTGACACAGGGTCCGTCGGCGTAATGGTGGAAATTTTCCAATGAGTGCGCTCACGGATAGCTTTGATTGTGGGCTTGGTCGTTCCGATAAGCTTAGAGATTTGCGCGTCTGTCACTTCGGGGTGATTACGCACCAGCCACGCAATGGCGTCAGGGCGGTCTTGGCGGCGCGATAACGGCGTATATCGTGGGCCTTTGCGCTTTTGCGCGGATTTTGGAATAGGATTGCTATCAAATTGCTCGGCTTTGAGGGCGTAGCCCGCATCTTTTTCGCCTTTTTCAATTTCTTCACGGGCCAACTGACCATTCGCGATTGGGTCTGCGCCGCGAATACCGCCAGCGACATCGCCGTCTGCAATGCCTTCGACTTCCAAGATGTGCAGGTTGCAGAACTCAGAAATTTGTTTGAATGTTAGCGCCGTATTATCAATCAACCAAACGGCGGTCGCCTTGGGCATAAGAATCTGTGTCATTGTGGTCTCCTACCGCAGTATGGCCTGCGGGAAATTCAGACATTAAAAAAACCCAGCTTCGGCTGGGTTACTGCTTTAGTCATCTGACTATTCATAAGCGACACCCGCTTAATCGACAATCGGGCACAATGCAAGCCTATATATAGGCGGTTTGCCAGCCTGGAAGGGCATCATTTTTTCCTTCTAAAACCATCTGTGGCGTTTTAAGACAACGTTGACAGCCACTGATGCGGAGACTGCAATGCCCCAAAGCGATACAAATTTTACCCTCGGCGAGGATTTATACGGTGTGTCATTGGTGGAATTGTCAGAGCGGCTGGATATTTTACGCGCAGAGATTACCCGCATAGAGGGCGAGATTGCTAAAAAACAGCGCGAGCGCGACGATGCACACAATATATTTGGGAAAAAATAGCGTGAATGAGGTATTTTGGGCTAAGACAGAGGCGGCTGGCGCGGGCTTTGCAAACGTTAACGGCACATAAGACGGTTTTGTGAGGCGCACAGAGCTGGATAGCCTCAGACGGAGACATGACCATGCACGACCCCCAAAATACCGCCCGCATATCGGATGATTTAAATATGACCCAAACCGTTGATACACTTACCCCGCAAGCCGAAGAACGCTTGATGGAGTTCACGAAATCAGAGTTGTTTGCCAAAACCTTCCGTGAAGGCATGGATTTGGTCGAAGAAACGGCCGCCTATCTGGACGGCCCGGGTCGCCAAGACAGCAAGAAATTGCCGCGTGATGCGGCCCTCGTTTATGCGTCTCAATCCATGCGCCTCACCACGCGTTTGATGCAGGTCGCGAGTTGGCTCTTGGTGCAACGCGCGCTTAAAGAAGGCGAAATGGCCACGTCTGAAGCGCGCGAGGCAAAATACCGCCTCGTCACAGAAGCAAAAAAAGATGACGACGGACTCAGCTTTTCCCACATCGCCAAAGATGCCGCTCATTTGCCCGCTATCCTGCTTGATATGCTGGCGCGCTCTGAAAGTCTTTATGAGCGGATTGCCCGTCTTGACCGTAGTCTTTACGGCTCTATCGCCGCGCAGTCTGGCAACACAGTCGCCGATCAGATTAACCGCCTAGAAGCTGCCTTCGGCCGCTTTGGTAGCAGGGCTTAGGGCCGCTTTTAAGCGCTCACTATTCACACAAAAATTCGCCATGCTCGATTTTATGTCGGGTAATCATGTGTAACTGGTGGCCCCTTTAATATTGGGCCACTACAAAGTCATGCGTATGGTTAGTCGCCAAAAACGCGACTATAGCAATCGTGATGCGACTACTTTGTCACGCCTTTAGCTCTTAGGCTTATTCGGCGCGCGTTTTTTTCGCGGTGTGCCGTCCTTATTAAGTGTTGGGCCTTTTTTCGCTGTCGTTGCTTTTGCCGCAGGTTTCTTTACCGTCGCTTTTTTGGCTACAGGCTTTTTGGCTGCGGGCTTTTTGGGTGACGTCGGGCGTTTCTTCGGCGGCGCTTTTGGTTCCAACGTCACCTCAGGTGCGATGGTACGGTCAGGGCTGTCATTGGCTGCTGTAGAGGCCGTGGACTTTCCCGACGCTTTCTTGCTTGGCACGGCGTCGGATACTTTTTCACCGACATCATGCAGCGTTTCACGCGTTTTTTCGCTAGCAGATTTTGTCGCGGCGCTTGTTTTATCAACAGCAGATTTTGACAGTTCTTGCGCGCGTTTGGCGGCTTGCTCTGCGGCGCGGCGCGCTTCCATCACGGGGTCGATATCGGCTGTTTCTGATTTGCCGCCATCGGGCGAGACATTGTCATTGATCCGAAAGATAGCAATGGCGAGTTCGCAAATAAGGCGAAGCACAACAACGGCTAAAAGGAAGCCAACAAAAAATTGGACGAAATTGAAAACGCTTGCGAGCGGGCCAAGGCGAATGGCTGACAGGCTCGTGCTCGCAAATTGCAAGGCAATGCTAATTAAAGATAACCAAAAGAAGCCGCGAACGAGTCCTTCTTTCATCAATTTGTCGAAAGAGAAAAAGAAATTAAACAGATTTTTCATGGGGCACCTTTATGCGCGAAATCACCAGCCGTGTTTGGGCCATCTTAACTTAAGGCTTGCAGGCCCTATTAGCAAGGCTACCGCACGATATCACAGCGCAGATTGCTTGACGTAGCACGCGCACAGGCCTAAGCGCGGGCAAAGATTAGAAAGATACTGTGACCGAAACTAAAAAAAACCTCCAATTTAAAGACCTTGGCCTTGCAGAGCCGTTGATGAAAGCCCTGACAGAGCAAGGTTATACGACACCGACCCCCATTCAGGCGCAGTCTATTCCCATCGTTAATGCGGGTACTGATTTGCTGGGTATTGCGCAGACGGGTACGGGAAAGACGGCCGCCTTTGCGCTGCCTACTTTGAACTATCTTTTAAAAGAAGACATTGCGCCGCCCAAACGGGGTACGCGCGTCTTGGTCTTGGCGCCAACACGGGAACTGGCTGGACAGATTGCGGTGTCGTTCAAAACCTATGGTCAGCATTTCAAATATCTGTCTGTTGCGACCATTTTTGGCGGGGCATCTGTGCGAGGTCAAATCAAAGCGGTGGTTGGCGGTAATGACGTCATTGTTGCGACGCCTGGCCGTTTGATTGATTTGATCGAGCAAAAAGCATTACGCTTGTCTGATGTCGAAGTCCTGATTCTAGACGAAGCCGATCAGATGATGGATATGGGCTTTATTCATGCGCTGCGTAAAATTGTGCCGCTCCTGCCACAAAAACGCCAAACGCTATTTTTCTCGGCCACTATGCCGAAATCAATCTCAAAACTAGCGGCGCAATTTTTGACTAATCCCAAAACAGTGTCTGTTGCGCCCGCTGCGACGACGGCGGAACGTGTTGAACAGCAAAGCTACCGCGTAAACCAAAAGGAAAAACAAGCGCTGTTGGTGCTGACCCTGCAAAATGCAGATTATGACCGTGCACTGGTGTTTTCGCGCACGAAACACGGTGCCGATCGTATTGTGAAAAAATTAGCGGCGGCAGGTATAACCTCTGCGGCGCTTCACGGGAATAAAAGTCAAGGACAGCGTACGCGCATTCTCGACGGTTTTCGTAAAGGGACGAATAAAGTCCTCGTGGCGACTGATATTGCCGCGCGCGGTATTGATATCGAAGGCATTACGCATGTCATCAATTACGACGTACCTAATGTGGCCGATCAATATGTGCACCGCATAGGCCGCACGGCGAGAGCGGGGCGGTCTGGGCTTGCTATTTCTTTTGTGGCACCAGATGAGCAGCCTTATTTGAAAGATATTCAAAAGCTGATTAAACAGACTTTGCCCGTTTTAAAGTTGCCAGACAATTTCAACAAATCTGTGGCAGATATCGCGCGATTAAAGCCCGTGGCTATACCCAAAGATCCGGGTGATCACAAACGTAGCGATGACCCCAGAAGAGCCAAAGGGGCTGTTGATCCTCGCAAAGATAAAAAGCGGCGTAAGAATTTTAAGAAAAAAGCCGAAGCGGCCAAGGCTGATGTTATGGGCGCGATAAACCCAGACGCGCGTAAATCGGCGGGCGATGCCCCTCGACGTGACCACCGGCCAGGCAAAGATACACGTAATCCTGATGGGTCCCGTGCCCAACGCCGACGCGATAACGCGCCAAAAGGTGAGGGAAGTAAATCAAGTGATGGCCGTCCGCCAAAACGCAATTTTAACAAAGCAAAATCATCCGGATTTAAGGGTAAATCAGAAGCCGGCGCTTCTGCCCCTAAAGGTCCGTCTAAATCTCCATCTGCGTCAAAGCCCGGCCACAAACGCACAACGCGCAAAGCCCCTGATAATGGTGGTAACCGCGGCGGTGATGCCCCGCCCAAGCGGCGTGGCTCTCGTTGATTCTAGGGTAGTCCCAAACGGCGTGGCTCTCAGTAAGCTGTTTTTAGTTGGGGGCGGCCAACACACCATAACCTGCGGGTAGGGCGATGGGCGCAGCTTCTGCGACTAAGTCCGCTTTGGCATAATCTGCACGCATAGCGTCAACTGCTTTGCGACGCGCATCAAAGGCGGGGCGGTCTTTTTTTGCAATCGGTTTGCCTGATAGTTGGTTGAGTGTACGCGGATTGATGGCTCGGCCATTTTTATGCACTTCATAATGTAAATGTGGGCCTGTGCTGCGCCCTGTCGTGCCGACATAGCCAATGATCTGATCTTGGGTGACATAAGCGCCAGCTTTAATGCCGCGCGCAAAGCCTTTTAGATGAGCATAGGCCGTTTGGTAACCGTCAGAGTGACGGATTTTGATGTAGTTCCCAAAAGATCCAAAGCGGTTCGCGCGCTCAACCGTGCCATTGCCTGCCGCCATAATTGGTGTGCCGCGCGGGGCCGCGAAATCAACGCCTTTATGCATTTTGCGGTAACCCAGCACGGGATGACGCCGTTTGCCATAGGTTGATGATAAGCGGGCACCGTTCACAGGTGTTGCGCGTAATTTACGCTTGGCTGTTTTGCCGTCTGCGTCGTAAAAATTTTCGCGCCCTTTATCATCTTCAAAGAGATAATAATCCATTGTTCTACCGCGCGGACTAAAGCTGGTGAATAGCAGGTTACGGGCTTTGACGACTTTGCCGTTGTGATCGCGGGACACCTCAAAGAACAGCTCAAAGGCGTCACCTTTTCTAATGTCGCGCTGAAAATCGACCGAATATTCATAGATATTAGCAAATTGCTGTATAACTTTGTCAGGCGCGCCAAGGCGTGATGCGTCCAGATAAAGCGAGTTTTCAATTGTGCCGCTCACACGCATACGATCAAATTTAAGCTCGGCTGTTAATTGCCTAGCGCTAAAATTATCACCGTCACCGCGTGACACAAAGACTGTCGTATCGACATTGGGCTTAAAGGTCAGATCGGTAAGTGTGTCGCCGTCAAATGATAGAGCGAAATTTTGCCCAGCACGTAGTTTACGGGGATCAAAAACACTGCCAAACGCTTGTGTAACTTTATATGCGGTTTGAGGTGATACGCCGTTTTGTTGTAAAAGCGGTCCAAGATTTTGTCCGGATTTCAGCGTCAAATGTGTCTCGCTCAGCGCGTCAAATCGGCCTTCTTCTAGGAATAGATCGTCACGGGTTAAATCAAAGCTGGGTAGGACGCTCGCCATAGCGTTGGCGGCAGGTGGTGGTGTTTTATCATCTGGAAGAGCAAAACCCAAAACCAACGCCGATGCGGCCATCGCACCCAGAAAATAAAAGCGTTTATCTGCGTAAATCCGCGTATTGTTCATCACAAAAAAGGCTTTAACGCGTTGTGATACAGCCGCTTTCAAACTTCGGTTATCTGGCAAATCTGGATCGGGGAATCGTGATGTCATGGTGCCCGTTTAGCATTCGGTGGAAATGAATTCAAATTCTGTCTGCTTATGCCTAATGATCCGTTAAAATCCAACTGAAATTTTGGTCATATCTTCGCTAGTGACCCCCGCTGTGGCTGTGATAGTCTGACGCTATTGGCGGTCAATCTTGGCTGCCATATCTGTGGATACTGCTCACTGCATGACAGAAGACGCGATTATCACCCCACCCAACGACGCGGCAAACAGCTCTGCGAGACGTGCAGTCGTGCGCGAAAAACGGAGCCGACGATGGTCGGTATGGCGGGCGTTGGGCTGGGTGTTTCTTACTGTTCTTCTTTTGGTGATGATTGCGGCGGCTTACGCCTGGTCAAACCGCTATAGCTTTATTGAGGATATCTTTATCGGCGCACTCTCTGAGCAAGGCATTGACGGAACCTTGTCTATTGAGCGCATGAGCCGCACGGGCGCCGTGATATCAGACATTGATTTGCGCGCAAATGGTGCACCTCTGTTTTCAGCAAAGCGCATCACCGCTGATTATGAATGGCGTGAGGCTTTGGGGGGCACGGTGAAAAAACTGGTGCTGGATAGCCCTAAATTGGCCGTGACAATCGACGCACAAGGCAAAATTATTGATGGTTGGATGCCCGCAACGGATGCCTCTGGTCAAGGCACAACGCTGCCTAAGGACGGGATTATCCTCAATGATGCCGAAATTACGGTCAGTAGCCCTTATGGTATTGTGAACGGCGCTGGCGAAATCACAGTGATGAGTATCGATACCATAGCCGCTGATTTGCGGTTTAGCCAAACAACGCTGCGTTTTGAAGATATGTCCGCGACGATAGAGGGTGAGCTTGAGCTGCGCCGGGCAGGTCCCCTTTGGGATGTGAAATTAGACGCGGATATGCCGCGCGTGATGATGGGCGCGCGTCGCGTTGAAGGCGCCACGCTTAAGGCTGAGCTAACCGCTGATACCCGCGCGGGTTTTGATATTAGCGGCCCTGCGGCTTTGGGGTTTGATAGTCTTGATACGAACCGCTTCACTACTAAGGCTGGCGAGATTGACTGGTACGGACGTATCGCATTGGATATGGATTTAAAGCGCCTTGCCAATATAAGCGGCAATTGGGCTGCGTCTGTCGATATGGCGGCCGTGAAGGACACCGTTCTGGCCAATGATATGGCGGATAAAATCACCTTGTTTGATACGCTATCCGCAACACCGATTACAGAGGCCTTTGCGGGCGGCTTGCGCGGGGACTTTCGGGCCGTGTTAGATGGGGCGAATATAGAGGGCGAAGGCTTTATTGAGTGGGACGATGCAGACACCACTGTCTCTTTAAGCGCGCCATTAAACCTCACCAGCAAGCGAACCAAAATCGCGATTAGTCCTGATGATACGCTACCGCTTTACGTCTTTAATAAAGCATCCGCGCGCATTAAAATCGCGTCGAATTTGTCTATGGTCGGGCGTTACCCTGTTAGCGTCAAGAGCCTCAGCGCGGTCGTTGCCTCTGATGACGGGATTAGTTTTGACGGTTTAAACGCCGTATCGGCGCGGTTAGATCGAAGAACCAGTTGGCTAGCAAAGACAGCGGGTCGTGACGTGCACCTGGCACCATCCAGTGTTGATATGACTTATGAGGACGGGGCTACGCGCCGTCTGACCTTGCGCGGTCCGATTGATTTTGACGGCCCTGTGCCAGGTGGTTTCGCGACAGGCTTGATGGCAAATGGACGGCTAGATGTTAGCCTTGGCCCGGATAAGCTAAAGGCTGATTTTATGCCCAAAACTGGCTCCCTCGTGAGGCTCAGCCAGTTTGAGACATTAACCGATTGGACAGCGACCGACACGACATTTTCTTTACAAGCCGGTGAAACTCCTTTGTTTGTAAGAGACGATAAGGGCTCGACACTCAGCGCGGTAGCGGTGGATCTGAAAGCGACCCTGACAGAAGCGGAAACCCAGCGTAAGATTGCGCTTGATGTTGGCAGCGTCACGGCGCAGGGGCGCATAGGAACGGCCCGTCAAGACTGGGCTATGCAGGCAAGAGATGCCGTGGTGAAAACTGATGACTTCATCAGCCCTAATACGGTGATGCGCGCGGAAACGGCGACAGTTGAGGCGGTCTTGACGGCGGATAAATCTACGCAAATTAAGGTCAGCGCGCCAGCGGCCGATGTTACCACGCCGCAATTTATTGTAACCAAGATGCCCTTTAATCTAAACGGGACGAGCGAACAATTTAGCGCGACCTACGGCGCCCCAAAGTTAACGCCTAAAATGACTGTTGGATTAATTCGTATGACGACGGGCGAGACCCTTCCTATTTTGCCGGTCAAGGGAACGCTGGAATATGACAAGGGCCTGATTACGGGCCAAGCGCAAACGGTTCTGCCAAAAGCGGAAGACACCGATATTAATATCGACTACCGGATGCAGGACGGTGTCGGTACGGCGCAAGTCGATGTACCAAGCCTGTATTTTGAGCGGGGCAAGTTACAGCCGCAAGACCTTGTGACATCACTTCAAGGTAAAATTGCCGATGTAAACGGCTCTGTTTCTGCCTTTGTTGATCTGGCTTTCAAGGCAGGTAATCCGATGACATCATCGGGGCGTGTGCGCGTTGATGATCTTAATTTTGGTACATTGCCGGGGCCGTTTTCAGGCGTCAGTACAGAGATTAATTTTGACTCTTTTTTCCCACTCACCACTTCTGGCGAGCAAACGCTTTATGTGGAGAGTTTTAACCCGGGTCTTGCGCTGAATGACGGCGTGATAAAATATGAGTTGGTTGATAACGGTATTAAAATCAAAAGCGCCATGTGGCCTTTGGCAGGGGGGCAGTTATCTCTCGATCCCACCGTCTGGATTTATGACGCGCCTAAGAACGATGTGGTTGTGCGTGTTGACGGCGTGTCTATTTCAGCCTTTTTAGAAAAAGTCGGCGGAGAGAACTTAAGTGCAACAGGCGATGTGCAAGGCGTTATCCCGGTCACCGTCGCCGGTGTGAATGTTAGCATTAACAACGGGCAATTGTCAGTCAAAGACGGCGGCGTCATCCAATACCGGACCCCGCAGTTAAAGTCGGTGGTGGACCTTATCCCCGAAGAATTTGTGACGTTGGAAGACTACAGACAATTTCAAAAAGTACGCAAAGACGAAAGCCTTGGCGATAATGTCGGCAAAGACTTGGCGTTCACCGCATTGCGCAATTTCGAGTATAAATCGCTTAGCGCGACGCTGAACGGGGCTTTGGACGGGGAAGTGGCTGTGAACCTGCAATTTGAGGGACGAAACCCGAAAATCCTCGCGGGCACACGGTTTGATTTTGATATCAATGTCGTCGGTGAATTGGTCAATCTACTGCGCGGGCTAAAAGTCGATAGCGGCTTTGACAGATTAAAGGGCTATATTGATATGGGCGCAGATGATACGGCCATAAATGACACCATAAATGAGCCCCTTGCATTAACGGGGCGTTCATCCCAAATTCAGACGCAGAAGGATATAAAGCCATGATGAAACAAGGAATTGCCTATGCGGGCGTGCTGCTCCTCGGCGCAAGCGCGATAATGACCACGGGATGTCAGCCAAAGCTGCAACTCGTAGCCCCAGATAAACCGATAGAAATTAACTTGAATGTCAAAATTGATCAGCAAGTGCGCGTCCGACTGGATAAAGACGTCGAAGACCTGATCGCTAATAACCCCGACCTGTTTTAAGGAGGTCATGATGAAAACATTTACACTCAGCTTACTCGCAGCGCTCGCTTTAGCGGGCGGCGGCTTGGCCACATATTCTGTGCTGCATGTCCCAGCGGCAAGCGCGCAAAGCAATGCGAAAGCCGTTGTTGACCAAGCCATCGCCCAAGGTCGTATTGGTGAGACGATTGGCGGCTATCTGGACGCTGTCACGACGATTAATGACGCGGAACGCCGTGCTATGAACACGATTAATATTGGTCGCAAGTCTGTCTACACCAATTTGGCCCAGCAACAGGGCGTCTCCGTTGATGTTGTGGCGCGTCTATCCGGTGAAAAGCAGATTGCCAAAGCGGCCTCTGGCACAAAAATAATGGATGCCAGCGGACGATGGACTACAAAATAGTGACGGCCTAACCGCCAAGTTAACAAACAATAAACCGCGCTTTGTTTAGACTGTCTAACAAAGCGCGGTTTTTCTTTGCGCAAATCATTATTTTATGACTCTATAGGTCAGTAAAATTTAACCCGATAAAGAGCCCGCCATGTCAGACACGAAATTAACCCCCGCTGGATTATCCGCCCTTATGTGCGCGCGAATTTGTCATGACTTGGTCAGCCCCGTTGGCGCGCTTGGCACGGCGTTGGAGGTGTTAGGCGATGACGCTAATGCCGATATGCATGAAGACGCGATGAATTTGGTCAAATCGTCGGCGCGACAAGCCTCTGCTAAATTGCAATATCTACGTCTTGCTTTTGGTGCTGGGGGTTCTGCGCCGGGTATGATTGGCGTGGCGGAGCTGATCAAACTGGCCGACGGCGTTTACGGCGAAGGCAAGGTGACGTTGGTTTGGGACGCGAAAGTATCAGTCGTGGAGAAAACCGCTGCGCGGCTCCTGCTTAATCTGATTATGCTCGGTGTGAACTCTATTCCGTTTGGCGGAGAGCTACATATTACCCCCGAAGAGAGTGATGACACCGTGACGCTGACATTAAAAGCGACGGGTAATAAAGCGCGCCTTGCTGATTTTGTACCGATTACCTTTGCGGGTAAGGCGCCCGATATCGGCTTTGATGGTCGCACAATTCAGCCCTTTTATGCCGGTATGATCGTGCGTGAAGCCAAAGGGCAGATTGACGCCCGCTTTGATAATGATGTTGTAACGCTAAGCGCGACCTTGCCCAAAGTTGTCGCAGTCTAAGAGCGTTAATTTACAGGCGCGCGCCGTAAAATATTTGCTGCGCCTTTATGACCTTTTAACCAATTAAAGCGACCTTAGGGCACTGGCATGATTCTTTCATGCGTTGCCCAAGGTTCGCTATGTCACTGACGTCTCATATAGATTTGTCGCCCCTAAAAGGGATGTTGGGCAGAACTGTGTTGGATGCAGGCCATGCGGGAACAAAAGACATAGCGCCCAAGGCGCTGGACCCCATGTCGGGCGATGATTTGTTGGCGTCACGCGCTTTTGTTGATGCGGCGCGGGCGGACGTCACGGATTTGCTTGACCCCGACAATCACAACCTATCCAACATTACCGCACGATTGGGTCGTATCATCACCCTGTCAAAAGGTGTATCCGCGCGCGCCATTGACCGTGCGGCTGATGCGGCCTTGGATATGAGTAAAAATAATCCTGACTTTGAAAAATCTGCGCAATGGCAAGGTCAGATACTCGTCTTAAATAAACTGATCGCGCAATACGGCACAGGGCTGGAGCAAGTCGAAGCTGAGCTGGATAATGCCCGTCACGCGAATACCCCCGTTGTTGCAGAGTCAGAGATTGTATCAGCCGAAACATTTGCAGATGAGCTAGATATCGAACCGTCGGAGGCTTTTACCACGGCAAGAGAAACGCTAACGCCATTGCTGAAATTTGCGCAGAGTGATGCTCAGCGCTCAGCGCTCATGCGTCTTGCCAAAATTGACACGCGCGATGTTAAGCCCGATGCGCCAAAATCAGAGCTTTCAAGTGAAGACCTTGAGGTTAAGGCCTCGGCACCTATTGCCAAGCCCGTTTTCACGAAACCAAAAATAACATCTGTGCCCTTTGAAGCCGTGATGCGTAATTTTACGACCCAGACCCTGCGCGCGGCGCGGCAATCTGATAAAATTGTTAGCGTGTCATACGGCGCAGTGGGTCAGACAGATATCCCTGTTGAGCGCAGCGCCGCCGTTGATACGGTGTTAAGCGCATTAGCTGATGGACTTGTATCTCAATGGTTGGAACGGCCAGAGCTTCGCCAAGCCCGCGGGGAAGCCGGGGCGGGCCATATTGCTGTCACCGCAACCGGGACCGCGAAAACTTTGTCTATTAGCTTTGCTCTTTCAACGGCAGTCGGACTTGATTTTAATGATGCAGCTTTGCGCCAATCATTAGGCCCGCTTGATGGAGAACTGTCGTCAACGCTGTCTGATAGATCTGCGACGCTTGTCTTATCCTTATCACGACAATTGGCTAAGCCTGCCGTTAAGGAAAGCCCAAAAGTGGATGTGCCGACGCTGGACGCTGATTTAACACTCGGTGATATTTTATCGGAGGGCCTTGTGTAATGGCCCATGCATTTGTCCAAAATACAAAACCTGCGCGCCGTTGCCTCGTGGTCGATGATAGCAAAATGATACGCCGCGTCGCAGGCCGTATTCTCAAAGACTTAAACTTTGAAACCGTCGAGGCTGGTAACGGCCAAGAGGCGCTGGACATTTGCCGTGCCGCAATGCCAGACGCTATCCTTTTGGATTGGAACATGCCTGTTATGGACGGTTTAACCTTCCTTAAAGCCTTACGTCACGAAGGCGGCGCTAAAGAGCCTATTGTTGTGTTTTGTACGGCCGAGCGTGACGTCACGAAAATCGCCGAAGCACTTGATGCCGGCGCCGATGAATATGTCATGAAACCCTTTGATAGTGACATCATCGAGAGCAAATTTTCCCAAGCAGGATTGCTATAATCATGAGCGGTGCGTTATCGCTTAACCCTAGCTATTATCAGGCTTTAAAACGTCTGACATTAGAGATGGCCGGTATTTCGCTGGGCGATAATCATGAATTTCTGATAGAAACGCGCTTGTCCGCGCTCGCTCGTCGCGAAGGGTTTGAAACGCTACCCGATATGGTGGATGAGTTGTTTTCAGTTGGGCAAACGCGGTTGGCTGTGCATGTGGTCTCGTCGCTTTTAGAGCGTGATACGCATTTCTTTGATGACCGCGATAGTCTCAATTACGTTATCGAGCACTGCCTGCCAAAGCTGCATCCGTTGTATAAAGGCGGCTCCATTCGTATTCTGTCCTTTGGTTGTTCATCAGGGCAAGAACCTGTGTCCATGGCGATTGAAATTGACAAGGTCAAAGACCGCTTCCCGTCTATGGGTATAGAAATTGTTGGGGTGGATTATCCGTCTGTCGCGCTCGACCGCGCCCGCGCTGGACGCTACACTCATTTTGAAGTGCAACGCGGCCTGCCCATTCGCGACCTGATTACGTATTTTGACAAAGTCGGCGAAGATTGGGTGGTTAAAGAAGACTTACGCAAGCGCCTCTCATTTGAGGATTTTCATCTGCTGTCTAAACCTGATGATTTGGGTGCATTTCATATCGTATTGTTTCGTAACCGCTTGTCCTTGTACAGCGCGCCCGCCCAAGTGCGCGTGATGCGGAGCCTGTCCGAAGTGACGCAAGCGAACGGCTATTTGGTACTGGGTAGTGAAGAAACACTGGGGCAGTTAAATTACGGTTTTGATGTTGTAGGCGATCACACGGCACTTTACCGTAAACGTGAAGCTGTCGTTGAAGTTGTGGAAGATCCGTCGATCAAAAAACCATCTGATAAAACCCATTTTGAAGGCGCGAAACGCCGCCTCCGCCGTTATTCGGATGATACGCTGGATGATGACAATGATGCAGTAGCGTCAAGTGCCTAAGCATATAGGCGTTGAACGTTTATCCCACAGATAGCACATCCCAGCACGCCCCTAAGGTATGATAGTCCGTTTTGCCTAGAGGTGATTTTTTATTATCAATCACGGAGCCGTCACGATTTCGGACACGAAACCATGCGCCGTATGTGTGGTCTATCATATGATCCCAACACCAACGCCAAATACGGTTATAATCGTCTCGGTAAGTCTCATCATGTGTCGCGCGGTATAACCGCCACGCCGTCGCAAAGGTCTCGGCTTGAACCCAGAAATGCTTTTCGGACGCACAGACAGTGCCGTCGGGGGCAATGCCGTAAAAAATTCCGCCGTGATCTTTATCCCATCCTGTTTTCATCGCGCGGTCGTAAAGGGCTTTCGCCTTTGATATCCATTTTGCGTTTGGGCGTTCATCATTAAGGATTAAAAGTAGCTTGCTCCATTCGGTTTGGTGTCCCGGCTGAAAGCCCCAGGGTCTGTAACGGTCATTGGGGTTGTCGATATTATAATCCATATCGACCTGCCAATTTGTATCGTAATGCTCCCATATTTGCCCGTCACTTTGGGATGCTAAATCAAAGGCAAAACGATCCGCGAGCTGTTCGGCTCTGTCTAAATATTTAACGTCTCCGTTTGCTTGCCATGCTGCAAGTAAGGCTTCGCACATATGCATATTGGCGTTTTGCCCGCGATAAGGTGACAGAGTTTCAAGTGTATCATCCCGCTCATCACTATATGCGCTGGCGGCCTCGTCCCAGAAATATGTTTCCATAAAGTCAAAGGTCTCATGCAGCGTTTTTAACGCGTCCGTAATCCCGGCACGAAGGCAGGCGGCGGCCGCCAAAATAACAAACGCATGACCATAGGCCATAACGCGGGTGTCGGTGACAACGCTCCGCTCAATCAACCACGCATAATGACCATTATCCTGTTTATGGACGGTCGTCAGATAATCCAGCCCCCATTTCGCCCAATCCAGTTGCTGCGAATTTTTATAGAGTCTGTAGGCTGTGGCGTAGTTAAAAACATAGCGCGCGCTGCCGACGAGTTGCCGTGCATCCGGATCAAAACATTCGCCATTATCAAAAAAACACCCGTAAAATCCGCCGTCAGGGCAAAAGACGCGCGGCTCATAAAAGGCGAGCGTAGAGTGGACATGGGCCTCTAGGAAATTAGGGCTTTCAAAGTCAATATTTTTGATGCTGTGCGTCATGTCGACTTAGGCAGACAGCAATTGCCAGACACCTTTCACACCAATGAAGGATGTGAACAGCGAAAAGGCTAAAATCAACGTCAGGACAATATTGGGTATCAACGTATTTTTATGAACTCCCATCAGATCCTTTCGGTTAGATAGATAAAAAATGCAGAGCACCGTTAGGGGTAATATCACGGCATTAAACGCTTGGGACACAATCATCACAAGCACGGGTCGTGCGCCAAAGAACGGCACCACAAGGCCGAGCAGGGAAATCAAAAATACCATAATACGGTACTTTGGTAGCGTCATATCACGCTGGCGATCATTATAATCACAGAGCAACCACGGCAGCATCAGCACATTTGGAAATTGGGAGGACACCCCAGCTGACACAATACCAACCGCAAATATAGTTACAGCAAATGACCCCGCGAGTGGTTCTAGCAAGGTAATCATTTGCGACGGATAGGACAGGCCAAGGCCTTCGACATAAAGCGTGCCAGCGGCTGCGGCCATAATTGCAGCGCTAATCACAAACATGAGGCTGACAGAAACAAGGGCGTCATTGCGCTGGGTGCGGGCATCTTTCAATGTCCAGCCCGCTTCTTTCACCAGTGTTGTTCTAATGATGAATAGCCCAGAAAAAATTGTTGTGCCAACCATGGACGCGATTACGAGCAATGGCCCGCCGCTTGCGCTTGACGCGACCTTTGGGACTGTGGGGACCAACCCTTTAATAATATCAAGGGGAGGGGGCATCATGATGAAAAAGTTGATTAGAAAGCTTGCCGACATGATGGCCACAATAACGGCGAGACTGCGTTCAAAAAATTGGGTTTTACCGTTCCAGAAAATGAAGAACACGAGCGCTGAAAAACTCGCGGCAAAGTAAATTGGGGCAATACCGCCGTCGATAACCGTCTTTGACCATTCATAACAAATCTCTGCGACAATGCCCATCACGCCCATAACACTCCCGCATACGCCCAGTGTTAAGGCGATGATAAAGTACAAACCTACGGCGGGGTGAATATGTTTACGAAACGCTTGAAGCGCCGTCTCGCCTGTCACCAACGTGTAGCGCCCATACAAATTTATCATAAAAAAAGTACATAGACAGGACGCGACAACGGCCCACAATAAACTCATGCCGTAATCGGCACCTGCTTTGGCCATCGCCGTGACACTCCCGGTGCCAAGGTTAAAGCCGAGCAAAAATATCCCCGGCAAGAAGAGAGCCAAGCCCTTGGCAAATTTCTGGCCGAAGGTGCTGTTGGTCGCCGCTTCAGTATCATGTGGTTGTGTCATGATGATATCCCCCATAGTCGAGCAGCTCTTTGGCTACTTTTGGATGAGGGTAACACTATTGCTAAGGCTTTGTCACGATAAAGCCTGAGGCAGCTTATCGCCAAGCGCTTTGAAAGTTGCTCTGTGAACGGCCCAAGAAAAAACCCGCTCTCAAATTTGAGGAGCGGGTTTGTTTCGCTGTGGGAGCAGCTATTCTGATATAGGTCTTAGGCAGACATTTTGTCTTTGGCTGGGTCGCGAAGGACGTAGCCTCGGCCCCAAACGGTTTCAATGTAATGCTCGCCTTGTGTGGCGGCTGCGATTTTCTTGCGCAGCTTACAAATAAACACGTCAATAATTTTTAGCTCAGGCTCGTCCATGCCGCCGTATAGGTGGTTCAGGAACATTTCCTTCGTTAGGGTTGTGCCTTTGCGAAGTGATAAAAGCTCTAGCATCTGGTATTCTTTGCCTGTCAGATGGACGCGGTGATCCCCAACTTCAACAGTTTTGGCATCAAGGTTCACCTTGATATCGCCTGTTGTAATGATGGACTGGCTGTGACCTTTGGAGCGGCGCACAACAGAGTGGATACGCGCGATAAGCTCGTCTTTGTGGAACGGCTTTGTCATATAGTCATCAGCCCCAGTGCCAAGACCGCGAACCTTGCTGTCGACATCAGATGTGCCAGACAGAATAAAGATCGGTGTATTGACCTTCGCCATGCGCAGCGTCTTCAACACATCAAATCCTGGCATATCAGGCAAATTAAGATCCAATAGAATAATATCGTAATCGTAAAGTTTGCCGAGATCGACACCTTCTTCGCCCAGGTCCGTCGTATAGACATTGAACCCTTCGGTTTTAAGCATCAATTCGATGCCTTGCGCAGTTGCGCTATCATCTTCAATTAAAAGAACGCGCATGTTATGTCCCTCCCAGGCGAATCAAATTCCGAAGCCAACGGAATATAGTTAACGTAGAACTAGCCTTACGTGAATCCCGTAAACCAAAAGTTAACAGCGTGTTATTGTTAAGCCCTTGCGTTTACACTTTATTTTTCACGAATTTTCACCGTATCGTAAACATGTGTCCCTATAAACAATCCCATAAGGCGGGAAAACCGCCATGAAAAATGGTGTTAGGTGAGATTATGAACAGTGCGATGGACAAGAATGTTCGCCAAACGCGCTTCCAAATTGCTGAATTGCAAAAACGGATCGCGGTTTTAGAGGCAACAAGAGAAGATCTGGAACGACAAATCCGCAAATTAAACGATAGCGTCCCTGAAGACGACGTCGAAGCGAACGCGCAAAAAGATGGTTATGTGGCTTATGGCTCATATGCCAAGTCAGTCATTGCGCGAAAAGACAATATTCGGAGTTCATTAACGGACATCCAAATGCAAACGGCTGATCTGGCTGGCGATTTGCGCATCGCACTTGATGCGCTCGACAGCTTTGAGCGGGTAAAAGCCCGCCAAATGGCAGCCAAGGCTGAAAAGGCGATGCAAAAGCGCGCCTAAACTTTCAGCGGCAATGTGGGATTTCCTCACTCAGGTGAGGGACTATGTCTTTCGGGGGGAAGACATAAAAGCGGACGGGTATCCTATTGGGATGCACCGTCCGTTTTTTTGTTTTCATGTACCATTGATAAAGAGGGCTTAGGTTTCGCCCTCAACCCACGCATATAAATCCTCAATGCCCAGATCATTGGCGGCTTCGACCCATATTGTTTGATCCGTCGTCGGGCTAGGCGAAAGTGTTTGATAGCCCACAACGGCGCAGACCATCAATGCGGCTGCGGCTGCAGCAAACCGAAAGACGTTGGTTTTGCCGCGAGGCCTGTCATTAGACGCACCGTGGGGGGATGTTGACGTTTTACTTTCCGCTTTGGCGGCTTTCAAAATACGCGCGCGTAGTAAGTCACTGGGTTTGGCGACAACATGGCTGTCCAGGGCGTTATCCAAAGCGGCTGCGGTCTCCGCGTGGCTTGGGTTAGCCCGCAAAGCCGTATCAGCTTGTGCACGCAAATGTGCAGGCCAACGCGCGCTATCCGCGCCGTAAATGTCTATCAAATGTTTCAAATCGTCTGTCATAAAAATCTCTCTCTATTCCGCTGCGCCGAGATTAAGCAGTTCTGGGTCTAAGGTCCGGCTCAGTTGCCGTCGCGCGCGTGATAACAGGCTTTCATAGGCTTTCACGCTTACGCCTAAAATCTCCGCCGCCTCTGTTTGGCTCATATATTGATAATAACACAGCACCATGGCGGCGCGCTGATTATCGGGCAAGGCGGCGAGCGCGCTATCCACCGTTTGCCTGCGCTGCGCAATCATCAACCCTTTGGCGGCATCATCATGATCATCGATTAACTCTGGGGGGCTATCCACGTAAACCGGCTTTTTCTTTTTAATAATATCAAAGCAGGCGTGGGTACCGATACGGCTCATCCAAGTGATTAATTTGGCTTTACCTGGCACCCAATCAGGAGCTATCTGCCACGTTTTTAAAAACACCGTCTGCGTCACGTCTTCAGCCATAACGGGATCGCCAAGCAGGCGCGTCGCAAGGCCGTGGATGCGGCTCATATGGCGGTCCATTAATTCGCCCAAGGCTTTGTCATCCCCCGCGGCAAGGCGGGGGATGAGGTCTGCATCAAGGTCTGTCACTAAGTCGGGCAAGTAGCCAATCCTAGCGCTGGCCGCGCTTACCTTTACGCTTGCCTTTACGCTTACGGCCTTCGCCTTTGGTCAGCACGCCGTCACCATTGGCGTCCATGCGTGTAAACATGGCCTCGGCGGAGGCTTCGTATTCCGCGCGCGTAATAAAGCCGTCACCATTAGCATCACGCACTGGGCGTTTCATGCCGCGTTCACCACGCTGACCTTTTTCTGCTTTGCGCTCTGCGCGTTTGGCTTTGCGTTCCGCTTTCGCTGTTGCGCGCTCAGCCTCGCTTATTGTGCCGTCGCCATTGGTATCAATACGGGCCTTCATTTCTGCGCGTTTCTCTCCGCGTTTCGCCTCATGCTGTTCGCGCAGGGCATCGTGCTCGGCGCGTGTGATGACACCGTCACCATTGGCGTCAGCGCGCGAAAAACGTTCTGACGCGCGGGCGTCTTTCATGGCTTCTCGCCCGGCTTTCATTTCGTCCTTAGACAGCATACCGTCACCGTTAAGATCAGCGGTCACAAAACGCGTTGTCGTCGCCGTCATAAATTCTGCCTTGGTGACTTGGCCGTCTTGGTTAAGGTCGGCTTTGGGTCCAGGCTTGGCGAAAGCAGCGGTTGATAGCAATGATGCACCCGCCAACAAGATTGCGGCTTTGGTCATACGGTTGGTAATATCTGACATGGTAAAATCCTTTTTCCGTTGTGTCGTTCATAGAGACAAACGAGCGGGAGAGGAAATTCCTTCGCAGATGACAATTTTTTAATGCAGAATTTTAGGCGACAGCGATTTGAGCGGCAACTTCGCTGATTTTATCCAAAATACGCGTATTTAAATTTGGGTCGGTCAAATGCCCGCCGTAAGGCGGCGGGGCGCCGAGGAACTGCCGTATCGTATCAGAGAGCAATAATGCGCTCTCAACCGCCAAATCTTGTGGGCCAGTGGAAAGCACTAACGGATCAAATTTCGGAGCGCGTGTGCGCATCGCTTCCATCATCCAATAGGCCCGCATAAAGTGATCTGACGCCGCACTATAGGTCATGACACTAACATCGGACGCTTGGGCTAGCCGCGTATGGGCGGGCGTGCAACCCACGGGGGCAGCGACAAAAACCCAATCATAAGACAGTGACAGCGCGGCCATACTGCCGAGAACAACATCCATCTGTGCATCGCCACAAGCGCAGGCCGTAAAATGCTCATTGCTGGTGATATACAGAACATCCGTAATGTCAGCCCCACGATATAGCACATCACCAAGGGTTTTGTTATAGATGATACCCGCCGCTGTCATTAACGCTCCGTCTTGAGCGTCCAGCATGAGTACAGTTTCACCGCGCGCGGCGGCTGATTTGGCCAGGCTGAGCGTTAGCTTGATAGACGCTTGTGCATTTTCACCTTCATCGCTGGCTGTGAATATCGGGATTAACCGTCCAGCCGGCTGATAGGCAGGGCTCAAATGGGGCAATGTGTCTAAAGCCATAAAATCTCTCAATGCTACACCCCCCATTTTATGGGGCCATTCACTTCGGGCGAACTCTGTCGGCTGCTCCGATAAGACTATGTAGCAAAGTCGCGTTAAACCCCCGCTAAGAGACGTGCTTAATAGCGGTTAAGAGTTGTGACCATTTTATGTCGGTGATGATTATTACGCTCGGTAAGGAAAACGCTCTGATCTATTGTGATTGGGCACAAAAAACCCCGCCTTACGGCAGGGTCTTTATCTAAATCTAAAATCTAACTTAGCGGTATTGCTGTACACGCGTCGTGCGCAGCCCAGCGATGCCGTAGCTTTCAATACTGCGCTGCCAAGACATAAATTCTTCGGCCGATAGGCCGTAACGCTCGCAGGCGGCTTCTAATGTTAAAAGTCCACCCCGCACAGCGGCGACGACTTCGGCTTTACGTCGGATAACCCAACGCACTGTTGATGGTTTTGGCAAATCTGCCAAGGTCAAAGGCGTTCCCTCCGGCCCAATCACCACATTCTCTCTTTTTACTTTGCGGTCAGTCATGCTGCCCCTCACTCGCTTATTTTTGTTATGAATTCTGTGTAATGTGAGGGTCTTAAAAAGAGTTTAAGCCTGCGGGTAAAAATTGAGTAAATTCAATAGTTTACGAAGGTTAACAGAATCGCCCTTATCGTTAATAAAGGTTTACAGCAAAATCTAATCCTTTGATTCTATTGAGATTCTACGGACGTGTTTTGCAACACTTTCTGCGGCTTTGTATCGACTTGGGACGATTGGCCCCCTATATGGCGTGCAAATTAAATGTGAAATTATTTTAAAACTTTGCATAAATAGACGAAAATGGGCTACGGCCCGCTGAAATTTAACCCGTGAAGGATGTGAATTGTGACGGCACCCGCCCTAAAAGATGCCAAAACGTTAAATTCGCTCGGCTTTCCCAAGTCAGAATCTGACACACGCGTGGTTGTCGCCATGAGCGGCGGGGTGGATAGCTCTGTTTGTGCAGCCATGCTCGCGCGCGAAGGCTATGATGTGGTTGGCGTGACCTTGCAGCTTTATGATCACGGCGAGGCGATCAAAAAGGCCAAAGCCTGTTGCGCAGGTCAAGATATCTATGATGCGAAACGCGTATCAGAAATGATGGGTTTTCCGCATTATGTTTTGGATTATGAAAGTAACTTCAAAGAAAGCGTTATTGATGATTTCGCCGATACCTACCTAAAAGGGGCCACGCCCATCCCTTGTGTGCGTTGTAATCAAACGGTGAAGTTTCGAGATCTCCTGCAAGTCGCAAAAGACTTGGGCGCGGACTGTATGGCGACAGGGCATTATATCCAACGTATTGACGGTGACAACGGGCCAGAATTGCACCGCGGCTTTGATGGCGGCAAAGACCAAAGTTATTTCCTCTTTGCGACCACGCGAGAGCAATTGGATTTTCTACGGTTTCCGTTAGGTGCGATGAATAAATCAGAGACCCGCAAACTCGCCGTAGAGCTTGGTCTTAACGTGGCAGCCAAACCAGACAGCCA
This sequence comes from Fretibacter rubidus, assembly GCF_041429785.1. Classification (GTDB taxonomy): domain Bacteria; phylum Pseudomonadota; class Alphaproteobacteria; order Caulobacterales; family Maricaulaceae; genus Fretibacter; species Fretibacter rubidus. The sequence continues at coordinate 2,641,433 of NZ_CP163423.1, read as the reverse complement.
GGACATTTGTTTTGTGCCCACGGGTAAATATACAGATGTGATTGAAAAAATCCGTCCTGCGGCGGCGCAACCCGGAAATATGGTGCATTTGGACGGCACAGTATTGGGCACTCACCGGGGCGTCATGTATTACACTATCGGACAGCGCCGCGGCCTAGGGTTAGAGCACGGCTCTGGTCTTGACCCGCTTTATGTTGTGCGCATTGACGCGGATAAAGGCGAGGTCATTGTTGGCCCGCGTGGGGCATTATTACGCGATATCATCTATCTAGACGAAGTGAATTGGATTGGAGACGGTGATTTCGGCGCAGAACTTGTCGGGCGTAAGGTCAATGTGAAACTGCGAAGCACCACGCCGCCGCGTCCTGCCGTGTTTGAGATGCGCGGTAATCATATCGTGATAAAGCTAGAGACCGCCGATGAGGGTATATCCCCTGGACAGGCCTGTGTGTTTTACGACCCAGAGGCGGATAGCGCCCGCACGCTTGGCGGTGGCTGGATTGTAAAGGCGGAATAGTGATCTGGCAAAATGGTCATGATTGCGTCCTGTTATTATCGTCGAAGATTTGTTACTAAGGTTACAGCTAACCAAGGAGGATACTATGGCCATTATGAAATCAGTGCAGATTATGAGCGAATCTGCGAAGTCTTTTGAAGATGCTATTCAAGTGGGCGTCGCCCGTATGAGCAAAACTGTTAAAGGCATCAAGTCTTGCTACATTAACGACCAATCTTGTGTCGTGGACGGGGGCAATGTCACAATGTTTCGCGTGAATATGCAGGTGACGTTCGAGGTCAAAGACTAATTGTCCCAATAATTGGGGCGCGCCCCGCTTGTTATTTCTGGCTCACCCCTTAATTAGGGGTGAGCTTTTTTTATAAGGATGTGACCGTGAGTTTTCTGCCGACCCCATTGGATAACATATATGTGTTGATTGCTGTCGTGATTGGCCTTGTCTTATTGGTGTTTGCTTTTAACCACTCGCGCAAAGTAAAAAAACAGCTAGAGCAAACCCGCGCTAACAAAGAGGCCGCTCGCAAAGCGCGTTTGAAAGCCAAGCGCGATGCCGCCGATGCATCCAATGAATAATCCTCAATAATCATTATAACCGTCTCAAAGGACACGCTTATGACTTCCTCTTCTGATCCTGTTGTTATTGTCGGTATGGCGCGTACGCCGATGGGCGCATTTCAAGGGGCCTTTGCCTCTGTTCCGGCACCCAAGCTTGGCGCAGCCGCTATTGAAGGTGCAATGAAAGACGCGGGCGTGGACAGTGATAAGATTGAGCAGACCATCATGGGCTGCGTCCTGCCAGCGGGCCAAGGCCAAGCACCAGCCCGTCAAGCCGCGATCTATGCTGGCCTGGGTGAGGGATGCGAAGCGACCACAGTCAATAAAATGTGTGGCAGCGGTATGCAGGCTGCTATTATGGCCCATGACGCGATTAAAGCGGGCAGTATTAACGTGGCGGTCGCTGGTGGAATGGAAAATATGACGGCGGCACCGTATCTGATGCCATCTGCGCGGAGCGGCGCGCGTATGGGTGATACCAAAATGATTGATAGCATGATGTATGACGGCTTGACCGATGCTTATGAGGGCGGCGCCCCTGGAAACGCATCAATGGGTGTGTTTGCCGATATGATTGCAGCGGAATATCAATTCACCCGCGAAGCCCAGGACGCTTACGCTATTGAGTCGGTTGCCCGTGCCAAAGCCGCTCAAGACAGCGGTGCGTTTGAGCGCGAGATTACAGCGGTTACCGTAAAAGGTCGCAAGGGTGATACCGTCGTCTCAGAGGATGAAGGTCCCAAAAACGCGCGGCCTGAAAAGATACCAACCCTACGCGCGGTGTTCACTAAGGACGGCACGGTGACAGCTGCCAATGCCAGTTCCATTAATGATGGTGCTGCGGCCTTGGTCATGATGCGCCGCTCCCAAGCTTTGGACGAGGGGCATAAGATTTTGGCAGAAGTGGTGTCACATGCCGCCCACGCCCATGCGCCCGCCTATTTCACGACAGCCCCAGTTAACGCCATGAAAAAGGCTTTGGACAAAGCGGGATGGGACGCATCCGATGTTGATCTGTGGGAAATAAATGAAGCCTTTGCTGTCGTCCCCATGATTGCCATGCAAGAGCTTGGCCTTGATCACGCCAAAGTAAATGTGAACGGCGGCGGTTGTGTGCTGGGTCATCCGATTGGCGCGTCTGGTGCGCGCATTATCACGACACTTATCGCGGCGATGGAATCTCGCAATGCACATAAAGGCGTTGCCAGCCTTTGTATTGGCGGCGGCGAAGCCACAGCGGTGTGTTTAAAGCGGATTTAAAATTGCTGTTATTCAGTCTTCGACAATTGTGTATAACAATGTTATACAGTGGGTGAATTTCAATCTGGAGCCAGCCATGCCAACAGTTGCAATCCGTCTTGATGACGATATGAAAGCCCGTCTTGAGACGCTGGCTGAAGTTCATGATCGTTCACCGCATTACCTCATGAAAGAGGCAATTGAGGAATATGTGGATGAAAAAGAAGCGGAAAATTTTGTTTATAACGCATTGCTTGAGCGCTGGCGCGAGTATGAGTTGACGGGCGAAACGATGTCAGGTGACAGCGTCAAAGCTTGGATTGATGCCCTGCCAAACGAGTAATGACCTTACACATAAAGTTTTTAGTACAAGCGGATGAGGATATTAAACGCCTCTACACCTTCCTATCCGATATAAATATATCAGCTGCGAAAAAGGCTCTCCAAGCGATTTACGCTGACATCGTTTTACTCAGCCTTCATCCTGAGATTGGACGACCTTTGCGCAGGCCCTTATATGTCAGAGAAAGATGCGTGAATTTTGGAGCGCGTGGTTATGTTATTCATTACCGGGCAACAGAAACGGATTTAATTATCATACGGATATGGCACGGATCGGAAACTCGGCTTTAGAGTGTCCCAGGCTTTGTCCAAAATCCTATCTAAATCCGCGGCACTGCATTACTGATTAAATTGAGCGGGATCGTGTTGCTATCCTTAGATTGACGCAGCACGATGCGGGACTGCACATCAGAGATCAAATCAATGCCGAGTAGGACTTCGCGCAGGAAGTCTTCATAGCTGTGCATGTCTTTGGTTACGATGCGAAGCATGAAGTCGACTGCCCCTGTGACGACGGCGCATTGCACAACTTCGGGCATATTACGGACGGCTTTTTCAAATTTTTCCATATTTTCGCGATTGGGAAGCGCAAGTTTAACAGCAACGAAGACTTCGAAATCAAGGCCTAGTTTTTCGCGGTCTAAAATGGTGACACGCGCCTTGATAATGCCTGTTTCTTCCATACGTTTAATGCGGCGCCAGCACGGCGAGGATGAGAGCCCGACCTTATCCGCGATATCGGCCACGGATAGGGCTGCATTGCCTTGCAATAAGTTTAAAATCTTTGCATCAATACCATCGATTTGTTCTGGCATAATAATCCCCTGAATTTCAATTTGAAAGAAAATTATGCTATTTTTATATCTTTTTCAACATATAATCGCGTAGATATCATGTGATATCTGCATGATATTGTCGCAAACTACTAACATGCTCTCGGGGATCTGACACGATGTCAAAACGCTCTAACCAGTCAAAGCTTTATGTACCCGAACCACCCTTTCGGCCTGGAGACATGCCTGACTATTCCCATATCAGCGTGCCAGCGATGTTTACCCCGCGCCGTCCAGACCCCATGTGTGATGATCACGAGACGGCCGAGCATGCATTGAAGCTTATCCGTGTTCTGCGCTTTAATGGCGAAGCTGTTGGGGAGTGGAAACCTAAGCTTACGGCGGATCAAATTCGCAAGGGTCTGCGCGATATGATGCTAACCCGCGCTATGGATGAGCGCATGTTTAACATGCAGCGACAGGGTAAAATGAGTTTTTACATGAAATCAGCGGGTGAAGAAGCGGTCAGCGTTGGTCACGCTATGGCTCTGCGCGATGATGATATGACATTCCCAACTTACCGTCAGCAGGGTATATTAATTAATCGCGGCGCCCCCATCGAGGATATGATGTGCCAATGCCTGTCCAATGGTGGTGACCGTTTGCAGGGCAAATCTATTCCTGTTCTTTATTCGTTTAAAGAGTTCGGCTTTTTCTCTATCTCTGGCAATTTGGGCACGCAACTTATTCAAGGTGTGGGCTGGGCCATGGCCGAAGCCTATAAAAATGAAGACGGAATTGCGAGTGTATTTACGGGCGAGGGAGCGACCGCCGAAGGCGATTTTCACTACGCCCTTAATTTCGCGTCGACTTACCGTGCGCCGTGCATTATCAACGTGGTCAATAACCAATGGGCAATTAGCTCTTTTCAAGGCATTGCCATGGGAGAGGGTGAAAGCTTTGCTGCGCGCGGGACAGGCTACGGCTTGGCGACACTACGCGTTGACGGCAATGATCTGCTCGCTGTCTATGCGGCGACAGAATGGGCGGCTGAGCGTGCCCGTAAAGGTGGTGGTGCCACTGTGATTGAGCATTTCACATACCGTAAATCCGGCCATTCTACGGCGGATGACCCGGCAAAATACCGGCCCGAAAATGACCCAGAGGTCTGGCCTTTTGGTGACCCTGTTGACCGTCTTAAAAACCACCTCATCCTGATTGGGGAATGGGATGAAGACCGCCACGCGGCGCAGGAAAAAGAGCTAAAGCTAGAAATTCGTGACCTGTATAAAAAGGCCGAGAAGATGGGTAACTTGTCCGATGACCTGCACGTTGATCCGCTGACGATGTTTGAAGCTGTCTATGCTGATATGCCAGACCATTTGCGCCGCCAACGCGCAAACTTCTTGGACGAGGATTAAGTCATGGCCAAGACATCGACAGATATGAGCATGATTGAAGCCATCCGTGACGCTATGGATGTTAAAATGACAATGGACCCCAATGTTCTTGTCTTTGGCGAAGATGTCGGATATTTCGGCGGTGTGTTCCGCTGCACGGCGGGTTTGCAGGAAAAACACGGATTGCACCGCTGTTTTGACACGCCCATATCTGAGGGCGGTATTATTGGTATTGCGATTGGGATGGCGGCCAATGGCCTCCGCCCCGTCGCAGAAATCCAATTTGCTGATTATATTTACCCAGCTTACGATCAAATCGCATCAGAAGCCGCGCGGCTGCGCTACCGTTCTAATGGTGATTTCAGTGCGCCATTGACCATTCGTACGCCTGTTGGTGGCGGTATTTACGGCGGCACCACCCATAGCCAAAGCCCAGAGGCGCTGTTCACCCATATTGCGGGCCTTAAAACTATCATCCCGTCCAACCCCTATGACGCCAAAGGATTGCTGATAAGCGCCATTGAAGATGAAGACCCCGTATTATTTTTAGAACCTAAACGGCTCTATAATGGTCCGTTTGACGGTGATCACCATAAGCCATCAGTGAGCTGGGCAGGCCATCCGTTGGGTGATGTGCCGAACGGGCATTACACAGTGCCGCTGGGTAAAGCGCGCACACTTCGCGAAGGCAATGATCTGACCATTCTCGCTTACGGCACGATGGTCTGGGTCGCCGAAGCCGCAGTAGAAGCCACAGGGATTAGCGCTGATGTGATTGATCTCCGCTCACTACTGCCGCTGGATTTGGACGCTATTGTGAACTCTGTGAAGAAAACAGGCCGCGCTATGATACTGCACGAAGCGACGCGTACGTCGGGGTTTGGGGCGGAGTTAATTGCTGAAATCCAAGAACATTGTTTCTACTATCTGGAGGCACCTCTCGTTCGCGTCACAGGATGGGATACGCCCTATCCGCATGCGCAAGAATGGGCCTATTTCCCGACCAAAGACCGTGTGGTAAAAGAAATCCAAGACCTGATGAGTGAGCAGCAACTGTAATGCCAAGCGTTATATATAAAATGCCCGATATTGGCGAAGGCGTTGTCGAAGCCGAAATTACGGCTTGGCATATCAAAGTTGGTGACACGGTTTCCGAGGAAGATCCGGTCGCGGACGCGATGACCGACAAGGCGACGATCGAGCTGACCGCGCCCGTTGACGGGACAGTCACGGCACTAGGCTGCGAAGAAGGCGATATGTTGACGGTTGGCTCAATGCTCGTGACCTTTGAGACTGAGACTGAGGGTGACACTGAGGGTGACACAGATGAGGTGGATAATTCTGCTGCCGTTCAAAACACCCCTGATATAGATGCTGACCTAACGCCAAACCCAAGCGGCTCGTCCGACTTTATTTATAAGATGCCCGACATTGGCGAAGGCGTGGTGGAAGCGGAAATCACCGCATGGCACGTTAAAGTGGGCGACACAGTATCCGAAGAAGACCCAGTCGCAGACGCAATGACCGATAAAGCGACGATAGAGCTGACCGCCCCTGTTGACGGGGTCGTCACGGCATTAGGGTGCGGGGAAGGGGATATGCTAACCGTGGGCTCGATGCTTGCGACCTTTACGGTCGAAGGTGACGTAACCCCCGCTGCCGAACCCGCCCCAGATGAAACGGCACCGATTAAGGCCAGTACGAATAAGCCTGCTGCCTCGCCAAAGCCGCGCGCGGAACAACCTATAATGCCGCCGTCACCCATCACGAAAAAAGTCCTGGCCTCACCCGCTGTGCGGCGCCGGGCGCGCGAAGCCGGTCTGACCCTGTCTGACGCCACGCCAACGGGCGCATCGGGGCAAGTGACCCATATTGATCTTGACCGTTTGGAAACGGCGCTAGAGCCGCTACCCGGTGAAACCCGCATTAAAGTCATCGGCCTGCGCCGCGTGATTGCGGAACGTATGGCCGCGTCCAAACGCAACATCCCGCATTTCACCTATGTGGATGAAGTGGATATGACAGAGCTAGAGGCACTTCGAAAACGCGCCAATGCGAAATCCGGTGAGACGCGGGCCAAGCTAACCGTGCTGCCGTTCATCATTCGCGCGCTCGCCCTCACCCTACGGGATTGGCCGCAATTCAACGCCCGTTATGATGATAATGCAGGGTATGTCAGTCAGTTTGCAGATTTGAACCTCGGCATGGCGACCATGACGGACAAAGGCCTAATTGTGCCCGTGCTACAGGACGCAGGCAGTCTCTCGATTTGGGATATGGCGGCAGAGATTGCGCGGCTCGCCGAAGGCGCGCGCACCAATAAATTATCAACAGATGATTTGAGCGGCGCGACAACAACGCTCACCTCGCTTGGCCCCTTAGGCGGTATTGTCACAACGCCCGTAATTAACCGCCCAGAGGTCGCAATTTTTGGGCCCAATAAAATCCGTCCGCATCTGGTCATGAAGGACGGCGTGGTCACAGAGCGCCAAGTCATGAATTTTTCAGTCTCTTGCGATCACCGCGTCATCGACGGCTATGACGCCGCCGCCATGGTGCAGGATTTAAAAGCCTATCTTGAGGACCCAACAGTGATGTTTCTCGCCTAAGTTGGCTTTGCATCTTAGGACTAGGGGTTGCCTATAGATGCGCTCGTGCAGCGTAGTCGGCTACATTCCGTGACAAAAAAAGTCATACAATCATTATATTCGCTTGAGCCAACAGTAAGAGAGGCGCAGTTTATTTGAGCTTGGTGAACGCACACTGATAAACAACTTGGATTAGCAACTGCGCTACTGGCCATTCCAACTGTCGCGGCCGCTATTGTCGCACTCATAATGACCTTTTTAATGTTACTTTTGATTTGCATTAATTCATCCTCCTTAAACGTGAATACTATATTCATATCATAAGTTGCATAAATTTACAAGCTCAGGTTTACTAATCCATCTAGGGTGTCGATGGTTAAATACAAATGTGGATCTTGGACTATATTATCTCTGCAATTTTGTTTTTATTGGTTAGCTTCGTTATTGAAGAACGCCCAAGTCCGATACAGACGGCTATGACGCCGCCGCCATGGTGCAGTATTTAAAAGTCTATCTCGAAGATCCAACAGTGATGTTTCTCGCCTAATTTTGATATGAAAATAGCGCGCCTTAGGGCTTGTCGAGCGCGCCAAGATTGCCTATAGAACGCGCCACTTGGATGGTGGGGTAGCTCAGCTGGTTAGAGCGCAGGACTCATAATCCTGAGGTCGTGAGTTCAAGTCTCACTCTCACTACCAAGTAGGCAGCGATAGCACGAAAATCTGCCGCAATGTTGCAAAACCTTGGCGAAACTCTACCTTTGCTCGCTGCATCATCATTAAAATGACAAATTGATGGGTGCAAGTAGACGCCATGACAGACTGAAAGATGTTAGGTTTATTACGCCCCATCTAACCAATTCGCGGCCTCGGCTTCTACAAATTCCCGATCATCCCAGCGCGCTAGCACCGCTGCCATGCGCGCTTGAACGGCACGCTCGATGGCTGTTTTGGGATTTTCCCCTGTGCAGTCTTCTAGCATCGCTTTGGCGCGGGCTTGGTTATTTGGGTAGTCTATATCGACCAGCGAGAGGGCGTAATTGGCTTCGATGATAATGTTATGCGGGGATAGCTCTAGCGCGCGCTCATAAGCGGCGTTGCCGTCGGTGAGTGTTGCCTTATACCAATTTTCCGCGCGTTTTTCGCCTGCTTTGCGCACAATGCCGTAATGCCACGCCCCGCGCAGGGCATAGCCGCGCGCATCATCAGGGGCTAGCGTCTGATGCGCGTCAATCGCGTCTTTCAAATCCCCCGCAAGGCCTTTTCGCCAAACGGTAAGCGGATTGCTCGCGCGGGTCACGAAACCAAGCGCGAGCGCGACTTGGAGACGCGCTTCGGCATGATTGGGGTCAAGGGCGACGGCTGCCTCGGCCAAGTCTAAAGCCGCCTCGGCTTGGTCTTTTTGATTGTTTGCATGGCCTAATAATACGGGCCCAGCGAGGGCTTCGGCGGCGAGCGCCAGACCGTCCGCAGTAGCCAAAGCTTCGCCCATGCTTGCCGCGCGGTCAAAATCGCCTTGGTCAAGCAATATGCGGATTTCTGGGGGTGAGTTGGCCACAGCGGGCGACGCCGTTATAGGCGCGGTCAAAGCCGCTATTCCAATTATCACACCTATGATTTTGCGCATCATCACTCCAAAGTAGCAGGAAAAGCTGCCTGCGACAAAGTGGTTACGCAGTGAGCGCTACCCAAGTTTGCCGGATAGGGCGTCTTCAATGAGCGTGGCCGTTTCAGACGGCCCGTAAATGGCAACGAAAGACCCAAAGCGCGGGCCTTGCGATTGACCAAGGCAGACCTCGTAAATCGCTGTGAACCAATCGCGAAGGTTCTCAAAATCATGGTCTTTACCCACGGAGAAAATAAGCGTTTGCATCGCTTCGCCGTCGGTCGCGTCTGTTTCGGAAACGTCTTTTAAGCGCGCCGCGAGGTCGGCTAAGGCCGCGCGTTCAGTATCAGTCGGCTTACGGTATGTTTTATTTGGTTTTACGAAATCTTGGTAATAGCGTATCGCATAATCCGTCATGCGGTCGAGCGCAGGATTATCGTCCTCATTGGCCGTGGGTTCATATTTTTTGATAAAGCCCCACAGGATATCTTTACTGCTCGCATTGGCGGCAGACACAAGGTTCAGCATCAGCGCAAAGCTAATCGGCGGATTTTCTTCGGGCGGATTACCATGATGAATAAACCAAACCGGGTTAGCAATTTGTTGTTCTGGCGTTTGACGGGGATAGGCGGATAGATGCTGAAAATATTCATCCATCGCGCGCGGTATCACGTCAAAATAAAGCCGCTTAGCAACGCGCGGTTTGTTATACATATAAAGCGCGAGGCTTTCTGGCGTGGCATAAGATAACCACTGTTCCACAGAGATACCGTTGCCTTTGGACTTGGATATTTTTTCGCCTTTGTCATCAAGAAATAACTCATAGACATATTGCACAGGCGGTTGGTGGCCAAGGATTTTACAAATGCGCGAATAAATCTTGCTATTGGTTTGGTGATCTTTTCCAAACATTTCAAAATCAACGTTAAGCGCCGCCCAGCGCATGCCAAAGTCCGGTTTCCATTGCAATTTGACATGACCGCCTGTGACGGGCAGGGTGGTCTCTGTTCCGTCCTCGTCATCAAAAGTGATTGTGCCTGCCTGGGCATCAACGGATGTCATCGGGACATAAAGCACGCGTCCAGACTTTGGCGATATAGGTAAAAACGGCGAGTAAGTCGCGCGACGTTCTTCGCCGAGTGTCGGCAGCATCACCTTCATAATATCATCAAATTTATGCAGCGCTTTACGCAGCATATCGTCATAAGCGCCAGAGCGGTAAAGTTCCGTCGCGGATTTAAATTCATACTCAAATCCAAAGCCGTCCAAAAAGTCGCGCAACATGGCATTATTATGCGCGGCGAAGCTTTCAAACTTACCAAAGGGATCGGGCACATCGGTTAACGGCTTGCCAAGATGTTCATGCAGCATGTCTTGATTGGGCATATTGCCGGGTACTTTGCGCATGCCGTCCAAATCATCGGATACACATAACATCACCATCGGGATTTTGCCGCCTGTGAGCGCTTTGAAAGCGTCCATGACCATGGTTGTGCGCACAACTTCGCCAAAGGTCCCGATATGGGGGAGGCCCGACGGACCGTAACCCGTTTCAAACACAACGGGTTTATCACCCCGGTCAATGCCGCGTTTCTTTTCTATATCCAGTCGTTTGACAATCTCGCGCGCCTGCTCAAATGGCCACGCTTTGGATGTTTGGTGAATGCTGTCAGACATAGAAATTTTCCGTAAATAAGTGCAAGGCGGAGTTACGCTCCAATAGGGGTAAGGTCAATGGGTGGTATAAGTCGAGGCGGGCTAGAGGTTATGTGTCACGCTATGGCGGGCGACCCAGTCCTGCATGGCTGTCGGGTCGTTAATGGTTATCACGCCGTAACCACGCGTGATAAACCCACCGCGTGTTAAGGCCTCCAACGCTTTACCGATTGACACGCGCGAGACCCCCATCATATGCGCGATATCGGATTGGGTCATAGAGAGGGTCTTAGTTTGACTTTCACGGCCTGTTAAACCCAGCAAGCGTTTGGCTGTTCGTACAGCCAAAGATAAGCGCTTGTCATCATCAAGCCGTTCAAACGCAGCGTGAGAGCGGATAAGCGCGACGCGAAGCAGGGCTTTTAAGATTAAGGGCTCTGCATCACATAGCGCATGCATTTTGCTCGCTGGGATTTGCGCGATGATGCTTGGTTCTAAGGCGCTGATATCGTGCGTGCGCGGAAGGTCGGCAAATAGGGTGAACTCGCCAAAGCTCTCCCCGACGCCCAAAGTCCCAATCGATAGAATACGTCCGTCACGGCCTAAGGTGCCGACATCAACAGACCCTGATTTTACAATCGATAAACCAGGCTTTTTGTCACCACGGTAATGGATAATTTGGCCCGTTGTATAGCGTTCTGTTGTCGCTGCCGCCCAGATTATGTCGGCAATAGCTGCGGGCAGACCCTCTATTAGGGTTGGTGAATGTGGTTTATGACCGAGTGGCAAATTGGCTCCAAATGTAAACTAATTAGCATTTTACTCAGGCTCTGTTGTGTATCAAGATAAAAACACAAAAAGGGAATTGTTATGAAACCAGAGATGATTGCTATTATTAGCATTTTGGCCGTGTTTATTGTTGCGGAAATATTATTTACACAATTCTTTAGTAAAAAAAATCAAGTCAAAGGCGACGGCCTTGTTGAACTTATTAGTTCTGGTGCACTTGTTTTATTTACCCAGCCTTTCGTTTTATTTGCAGGGGCGTTTTTGGCGTCATTGGTTGTGCCTCAATATGCAGGTGTCTTGACCGAGTGGCCAGTTTGGGCCGTGCTTGGCTTGTTTCTTATCTTTGATGATATGACGCAATATTGGTGGCACCGGATAACGCATTCGACGCCGTGGCTGTATAATTTACACCGTCCACATCATAATGCGCAGTATATGTCTATTCGTATCGTTTACCGTAATAATCTGTTCTACTACCTCCTGATGCCGGGCCTTTGGTTCTCTGGTATCTTGATTTATCTTGGCGGAGGTTGGGTTTATGCGGGTTATATCGTTGTGAAAATGACGGTTATTTACGGTGCGCATAGTGATATTCGCTGGGACAGTAAGCTCTATGACATCAAATGGCTATCACCTGTCATGTGGGTGGTTGAGCGCACGATTAGTACCCCAGCCACACACGCCGCTCATCACGGACGGCATTTGTCGGATGGCGTGACGAATTATAAAGGCAATTACGGAAACCTGCTGTTCTTCTGGGACGTATTATTTGGGACGGCGAAAATCACGCGCCAATATCCGCCAGAATTCGGGGTAGAAAACCTACCTGAAACAACGGCGGGTGAACAACTCTTGTGGCCCTTTGTGAAAGCTGGTGATAAGGTCGCTAAACAAACATAAGGCACCCTATGACATATCTTCGCTCTTTGCTGACAACAACGCTCGCTATATCCACGGTCGCTTTGGGCTTATCGGCTTGCACAAATGCGCAAACTGATGCCGATACTCAAAGCGCTGTTGCCAGTGCGGAAGATATTTCTGCGGCCTTAAAATCAGCTACGGATCGTGCGAAAGAATCCACAGGGCCGGGGTCTCCTGCGCTGTGGTCTATCAGCGATGATGACACGACCGTCTATCTTTTTGGAACAATCCATCTGCTGCGTCCTGAAACGCAGTGGCGCACGGAGGCCTTTAACCAAGCGTTTGAACGCGCAGACACGCTTTATCTGGAAGTTGATACCACTAGCGCAGAAGGCCAAGCGGCCGTCCAACGGATTGTCGCGCAAGAAGGCATGTTTGCTGAAGGTGAGACGTTAATGGGCGTTTTGGATGACGAAGAGGAAGCCACATTAATGGCGACTATGGGTCCCATGGGCGCGACGGCAGACGCTATAAATGGATTTAAGCCCTGGTTGCTGGGGCTTCAGCTATCGGTCGGCAGCATTATGCAAGCGGGCTATGACCCCAACAAAGGTGTGGATACGCTGCTTGCTAGTGAGGCGAAATTAGAGGGCAAGACCCTTAAATATCTAGAGACAATCGAACGCCAGATTGGCGTATTGTCTTCGGCTGATATGGACGAGCAAATTGACGGGCTAATGGTTACTGTTGAAACGCTTAACCTTGGCACAGAATTTGTGGATGTGCTGGCGAGTGAGTGGGCTGACGGCGACGTCACCGGATTGACCGCCACAATGGCGGACCCGCTCGTTTTTGGCGGGCAAGAGGGCTATGACGCGCTTATGGTGGACCGTAACCGTGATTGGATACCAGCGATTTCCTCTGCGCTAGATGAGCCTGGTGTCAAATTTGTTGCGGTCGGCGCAGGTCATATGGTCGGCCCTGACAGCGTCATTGCGATGTTAAAGACAGAAGGTTTGAGCGCCCAGAGACTGCAATAGGCCAAGCCTATTGTGCGGTTTCTATGTTAGCCTCTGCCAAATCATCCCGAGTCTGCGCATAGGCCAGTGCTTGGAAGGCGTCATGGATTGCAGGGTCATCAGCAACAAACATTTGCAGCATGATAATGCCAAAGGCGTCATTTTTCGGATCGACCCAAAACTGCGTACGCGCCGCGCCTGACCATCCCCATTGGCCCGTGGTTTGGCCGCGCAGGCTTTGCCCCTTTGGCGAGTCTGCATAGACCACCGCCCCGCCGTAACCAAAGCCAACATCCGTATCCCCGCCTAGCCACGGAAATAAATAGGTATCATCCGCGTCCATAACCGGGCTCATCATCATCTCGACGGTGCCTGTGTCCAAGATGCGTTGGCCATTATAAATACCGCCGTCAAGCATCATTTGCGCAAATTTTGCATAATCCTCGAGTGTAGAGACAAGCCCGCCGCCGCCTGATTGCAGGCGGCTAGTAGGCTTTGCAAACGGGCTGTCTTGGCCATCGTCTTCTAAAACAAATCCGTCAGGCGTCACCGCGTAATTAGACGCAAAGCGGGCAACTTGGTCAGGGCGCACCAGAAAGCTCGTCTCCGTCATGCCGAGCGGTTCAAAAATCCGCTCTTGCATTATATCGCCCAGCGGCTTGCCCTCGATAACTTCAGCGATACGGCCCAGCACATCAATCGACAGGCTATAATACCAGGCTGTGCCCGGTTGTTGCAGCAGCGGAAGTCCCGTTATTTTATCGACAACGGTTTCCATGGTCTGTGTTGGATCAAATAATCCTGCCTTCATATAGGCGTCCTCGACCCCGTTAATGGGGCCAAAAATCCCGTAGCCCAAGCCTGCGCGGTGCAGCAATAAATCCTCAATCGTCATGGGATTTTCTTGCGGGTTTAACATGGGGGTTCCGTCGGGACCAAGGCTCGCGACCTGCATGTTCGCAAGGCCGGGAATATATTTCGCAGCCGGATCAGAGAGTGATAATTTGCCCTCTTCCATTAAGTCCATAATCACGGCTGAGGTTACGGGTTTCGTCATGGAGTAAATGCGCAAGACTGTGTCCATGGTCATGGGCGTGGCCCGCTCCCGATCCGCAAGTCCAAAGGCATTTGTATAAACCGTTTGCCCTTCGTCAAACACTAAGGCTGATACACCGATAACCTCGCCTTGCTCCACAGCGGCTGATAACAGGCTATCCATGGCAGCCGTGTTAAATGTCGGGGGGGCAATTGGCGCGGCCGTGTCAGCGCAACTGCTAAGTAACATCGCAGCCATGCCCATTGTCGTTTTTGCTGATATCGCGCGAATAAAGTCTCTCATAATTGTCCCCTAAGTTTTATTGTAATTTAAAATTTATCTTTGGCGCGACGTATCTCGCCCAATTTTTCTGGCGTATTCGCACGCATAAACGGATTGATAGAAAGCTCGCGCGCGACAGTTGTCGGGACAGTGGGCCTACCCTTGGCGCGTAAGTCTTCTGCCGTTTTGATGTAATCAAGCATAGCGCGGTTATCAGGTTCAACCGTTTTGGCAAAGTCGGCGTTAGACAGCGTATATTCATGGGCACAGTAGAGTGTCGTGCTGTGGGGCAGGGCCTCTATTTTTCGCATGCTTTCATACATCTGCGCGGGCGTACCTTCAAATAATCGGCCGCAACCCATGATAAAAATCGTATCCCCGACAAAGGCCGCGCCCGCACCGTCGTGAGCGTCTGGAATATGAAAAATAATATGGCCGTCAGTATGACCAGGCGTTTCCAGCACATGAACGTCATGGCTACCAAGCTTGAAAACATCGCCGTCTCTTACGCCTTGGGTCAGGCCAGGAATACGTTTCGCGTCATGGCCTGGGCCGATGATGGGGCAGTCATACCGCGCCGCAAGCGATAGGTTATGACCCGTATGATCGAAATGGTGATGGGTGTTCCAAATCGCGGTGAGGTTCCAGCCCCGCGCCTCTAGCGCTGCGGTGATGGCGTTTCCATCGGGTGTATCGATTGTGGCCGTCTGTCCGCTTTCGCTGTCATGAATCAAAAACCCGTAATTATCAGACAGGCAGGGAAACAAGGCGATATGCAACATAGATTAGACCGTTCCTTTTGAGCTATTTTGCGATAGAGTAAGCCTATTAAAGGTGGATACAAGGCCAAAACAAAGACGATGCGACAGACGGTCATACAGCTAGAGCAGTTTTATGCGTCCCGCATGGGAGCGGCGGCTAAGGCTATGGTGACGCGGCGGTTGGATAACCTCTGGCCAGATTTATCGGGTCGTGATGTTTTAGGCTACGGCTATGCTTGGCCCTATTTAGAGGATTACGCAGAGCAAACACACCGTACGGTCCTGGCTATGCCGGGTGAGCAGGGGGCTTTGGCCCAAGCGGGACGGCGCGGCATAATTACTTGCCTGACAGAAGACGCGCGACTGCCTTTTGCGGACGCTAGTTTTGACGACGTTTTGGTGGCTCACGGCGCAGAAGAGACACCCGATTTGCATTTGCTGTTATCAGAGCTATGGCGTGTTACCCGTCCCGAAGGGCGGATTGTTGTGATGGCCTCTAATCGGTCTGGATTATGGGCAGGGTCTGACAGCTCGCCCTTTGGCGCGGGCCGTCCTTTTTCGCGCAGTCAATTGCGCGGCGCGTTAAAGGCGGCAGGGTTCTTGCCAACGGTCTGGTCTGGCGCGTTATTTGTACCGCCCAGCAGGCGCCTATCGAGCCCCGGTATTGTGCGCGGATGTGAGCGTTTCGGGGAAACTGTCTGTCCAAGTTTTTCCGGCGTTGTCCTTGTCGAAGCGCTAAAGCGTCTTTATGCCGAAAGTTCGGGCAAGAGCGCGCGACTTGTTATGCGGCCAAGTTTCGGGTCGGCCCCTATTGGCTCGCGCGCCTCCCAACGCAATAAAAAGGCATAGTCTCTCTATGACGGATAACACTGATAAGACCTCCGCTATTATGCCGATAGAACAAGTCCGTGTGGAAATTGACCGGGTTGATAATGCCCTATTGGGATTAATTGCAGAACGGTTAGAACTCGCCGCCGCTGTACGTCGCGCCAAATCGGGTGCGCGGGTGTGGCGTCCGTCCCGAGAGGATAGCCATGTGCGTGATTTGTCGGGACGCACGGGTGAAGCGTCGCCGACGCTGGTATCGAAAATTTGGGCTGAACTGATGAGCGCGAGCCTTGCATTGCAAGGGCCTATGCGGCTTCATATTGCGCTTGAAGGTGACGTGCTGGATGTTTGGACACTCGTGCATGACCGTTTTGGACGCTCTATTCCCGCGCGCTCTTACCCCACCGCAAGCGCCGCTTTGGCCAATGCTTACGGAGAGGACGAAGGGGTCGCGGTGTTACCCGCGCCGGGCGGCATGAATAGCTGGTGGACGGCATTATGCGCAGGCGGGGCTATGCCCGATATGCATATCTTGGCGGGTCTTCCGCGTGTTGGGGCTGGCTGGCCACGGGCAGTGGCCGTCGCAACGGCGGACATTGCCTCGTCTGGTGCGGACACAATGCTAATCGCGGTGACGAAGCCCGACGCAATAAAGGCTTTAAATCGGCCCTACAAATTACGATCAGAGGCGGGTGATCACCGCCTTTATTCTGTCGAAGGCTATACCGATGATATATCGGCAGTGGCCGCTCTTGATCCGCAAGCCAAAATAATTGGTTGTTTGCCGTCCCCGCTAAGCGAGATTTAAGCTATGTTTGACACGCTATTAATTGTCGGCGGCGGGCTTATCGGTTCGTCCATCGCGCGTGCAGCCAAGGCCAATGGCGCATGTAAATCTGTGCTTATTGCCGACGGCTCTGATGTTGTATGCGCCAAAATAACAGAACTTGGCATTGCTGACACTGTGCGTGTGGACGCTACAAAACTAGCGGGCGAAGCGGATTTGGTTATACTCTGCGTGCCGCCCGGGCAAATGGGTCCTGTCGCCGCCGCTATTATTCCTTTTATGAAGGCGGGGGCGGTTCTGTCTGATGTGGGCTCTGTGAAAGGCGGCGTGATTAAAGACGTCACACCCTATATGCGCAGCGATATCGATTTTGTACCGGGCCACCCAATCGCGGGCACTGAATATAGCGGGCCAGAGGCAGGCTTTGCGACACTGTTCAAAGACCGATGGTGTATCCTGACCCCTGATAATGAGGATGACGCGGCCGCGCAAAAACTGGGTGAATTTTGGGAAGCGTTGGGCAGTAAGGTTGCCTTTATGACAGCAGAACGCCACGACATTGTGCTGGCAACAACATCCCATGTTCCGCATTTAATCGCCTATACCTTAGTTGGAACGGCGGTGGATATGGAAGCCGTTACGCAAAATGAAGTGGTGAAGTTCTCCGCAGGGGGCTTTCGGGACTTTACCCGGATTGCCGCCTCAGACCCCGTCATGTGGCGCGATGTGTTTATTGAAAACAAAGATGCGGTGTTGGAAGTCGTTGACCGCTTCATTGAGGATTTGTCGGCGCTTAAACGTGCGATAAGATGGGAAGACGGTGACCCACTGCTGGAACACTTCACAAAGACCCGTGATATAAGACGCAAGATTGTCGATGCAGGTCAGGATAGTGCGGATGCTGATTTTGGACGGAAGGTGGATTAGGGGGCGTATAAAAGCGTTTAAAACCGATATATTTTCTGCCCAAACAATCGCACTTCGCCGTCTGTAATCGGTAGGGTCAGCACAACAAGACCCATTTCATCGCGCGGCGCAGCCATAAGGGCGAGTTGGGCGGCAAAGGCGGCATTATTGTCAATTGTTCCTGCCGCGATAAGGCCGTCGAGCAAGGTCTGCGCGTCGCGCACCTTTAGCGTCATCGTGCCCGTAGGACGGCCTTCGGCAAAGGCCATATTGACGGTCGATTTAAATTGGCCGTCACCCCAGATTAAATCAGAATCGTCCACTGTAAACGCTCCTAATGTTTGCCATTCCGACACGGCTTCATTATCCAGTGCTGATAAGTCGCTCAGCGTGCCTGACACTGATAACGCCTTGATATGTGGCCCGAAAATACGCTGTATATTGCGTGCTGCGTCACGGTCGAAAAACGCGTTCACGGCTGATAATTTATAAGCCATATTTCCGCCGTCAGCTCTTATGTCAAACACGACACTGTCGACCGCGCGCAAGGGGGGCGGCGTGCCGATGACGGGTGTGGTAGAAAGTTTAAACCCTGTTACCCTGACGGATTTTAACTGCCCTAACACGCTTGCTCCAAAGTCAGCGCGCACCAAGCTAGGCGATACATCAAAAAGATAGCGCCTATCTGTATCGGCCCGCCAATCCACACGCATGTCGCCGCGACTTTGTAGAGTCCATTGGGTCGGTGAAAATGGAGAGGCGGAGAGTGTCGCCGTTTCCGCGCGTACGGATCCTTTGGGTCCAGAGATTTGCGCGTCCGTCAGTGTCGTGCGCACGGATAGGGGAAAGCCGCTATGGACAATATTGGGCAGGGATAATGTGACGCCGTCTTCGGCTAAGTCTGATTGTGCAGTGAGGAGGGCCTTGGATAATCCCGCGCGCAGGGTAAAATAATAAGCGACATAGCCGCCCAGTAGCACCGCAAAAATAATGACAAAACGCTTCATTCGTCGGCTTTGCTTTGTGGGTCAGGGTTCTGTGGCTCTGCTGTATTTATCGCGGGAACTTTCGGGTCGGAGGATAGCTTGCGTGGTCTTCGCGCGAAACTACCCAAAAGTTTTCCATATTCTTCTGATAGCCGTGAGAATTGATCGCGGTCTCGCCACCATGGGCCTGCTTTTATGCTGGTCACAGGGTAGCGGGTAATACGGATACGTCCAGCGGCTGCGGTGATTTCCATTTGCGCGCGCGGCATATGAAAATCTGACGTTACGAGTATGATATGCTCATAACCCAAGGCTTGCGCCCAGCTAGCCGTTTCTCGTGCATTACCAATCGTATCAATTGCGGCATAATCCAGATCAAGGCAACAATCATGTTGATCCGCAGATAGGCCCAGCACTTTGATAATATCGTCGCGTGAGTTTTGCGCATTGACGCCAGAGATTAATAACCGCTCGCCTTTGCCTTCGGTCAATAGATGCGTCCCTGCATCCAGTCGTCCGCCGCCTGGGCCTGTCCAAACAACAATGCCGTCGGCATTGGGTACGGGGTCGGGCTTGTCCTGCGCGTTGACTTGGCGAGTAAATTCTAGAAACCCACCAACAATGGCCATGCCCATTAAAAACGCGGCAAAGACCATAAATTTAAAAAGCCCCCATAGTCTTTGTTTGCGGGTGATTTTCGCTTTAATTTTTTTAGGGCTCATGCTGCGCGCCGTCCCGCTTTTAGGATTTGGCGTACGGCGGCCCCTGCCGCTAAGGCTCCTAGCCCTGTTAACACGCCGACCAAGACTAACAGTGCGATAATATCCCGTATAGCAATCGACACTTCGGGTAAAAAGGCACTATCCCCAAAGCCGCCCAACACTGTTAAAATTAACGCAAGAACAGCCGCTAATACTGCACCTGTCGCGGCGCTGACCAACCCAATGCGCAACGCGCGACGCACAAACAGCCCGCGAATAAATCGCTCCGATGCGCCGACTTGGGTAAAGACGGATACTGATCCCGCCTCTGCGGCAATCGCACTTTGTGTGGCAAATATCGTCGTGGCCAAACTACCGCTGACAATTAACAGAAGTAATAATCCGCTGACCCAACCAATTCGGTTGCGGGTACGTGATAGCTCGGCTTGCCAACGGCTTTGGTCTTCAATCTGATACCGTAATCCTGTTGTGTCCATCGCAGCGGTAAGTGCACTACGATCCGTTGTCTCAACACGCAAAAGCACGGGCAAGATAATACCCTCGGGTAAATCTGCCCCGCCCAGCCATGGATCAATCAAGGCCTTGGCTGAAACAGTATCAACGGGCACGACGTTAAAACCCTTCAGGGCCTTACGTGCTGTTTGCGTTACGTCTATCGCGCCGTCCGCGGTGTCGGTCATGATTTGGACTGTGGCAAACCCTGAAAGCTCTGATTCCCATCCTGCATAGGCGCGTTCAGCCATGCGAGAGCCGAGAAGGGCGAGGGCCGCTAAAAATGCCATTATGGTCAGCACAATGCGTAGGGGTCTGTCAGCTTTATGATTGACAGGCAGGAGTGGGGCTTGGCGCAATGTAGGTTTGTTTGTCACGCCCCAACCTCTTGAAACAAATGCGCATCTTGCAAATGATAAACATCACCTGGCACAAAATCGATGAGGCCGCGGTCATGCGTAGCAATGATAACGGTCGTGCCCATGCGGTTCATTTCAGAAAACAACCGCATCAGGCGCTCGCCGATTTGTGGGTCGACATTCCCCGTGGGTTCATCTGCGATGAGTAAGAGAGGCTTCACAATCACAGACCGCGCAATGGCAACGCGTTGTTTTTCACCACCCGATAAGGTCGCGGGCATGGCCCCTGCTTTTGCGCCGAGCCCGACCCAATCGAGCAAGTCTTTGACATCGCCTGCGTAACTGTCATGGGCGGCCCCTTTGACACGCAATGGCAGGGCGACATTATCAAAGACCGATAAATGATCCAAAAGGCCAAAGGATTGCCAGACGACGCCAACCTGCTGTCGGATTTGTTCCAGGTCAGACACGCTTTGGGTGGCGATATCTTTGCCAAATAAAGTGACCAGCCCGCGCGAGGGTTGCAGCGCCAAATACATCAGCTTTAATAGGCTCGATTTCCCCGCACCGGATGGGCCAGTTAGGAAATTAAAACTGCCAGCGCGCAGATTAATATCAATATCTTGTAACACCTCTGGCCCGCGACCATAGCGAAGCCCGACGCGGTCAAAGCGCACAGTGGATTGAGTGCCGCTATGCATGGGGGCTTTTCGGGCCGTGTTGGATGTCATGTGTCATAGTCACGGTGAGGGTTTAGGCAAATTTGACTTATTCGACCAGTGCTAATTCATGTCTGTTGTGCCGGTGTTACGCGAACTCTGGACTTATTGCGTCGTATTGGAGACAGTGGCCATAACTCCGAATCACAGTGTGTCGGGGTGGAGGCTGTCATGATTATCACCTGTCCAGAATGTGCAACGCGTTATAAAACAACTGAGGACGCCATTGGCCCGAACGGCCGAACTGTGCGCTGCGCCAGTTGCACGACAACATGGTTTGTGCCCGCGCCGTCTGCTGAATTGACGATGGATGCTTTGGCGCTTGCCGATAATGAACGCGAAGATATGGTGCCGGCGCCCAAAATAACAAAGCCTATAGTTACCGCCGCCGCTGGGCAATCTGATGATGTAGATGACCACAGCAGTAATGAGATGAAGGCGGGCGCGCATGTTGATATGCGCCAAAAAACGGATCGTCGTCGTCGCAACCGTCGTTTGCGCGGGGTGTTGGCGATATGGCTGGTGCCGCTATCAATTATGGCGGCGGGGGCCTATGGCGCTTATCATTTCCGCCAAGACATTGTGCAAAAACACCCCAAAGCCGCTACGCTCTATAAAGCGGTTGGCGTGGATGTTAGCCTTTCAGGTCTTATGCTGGACCCGCCAGAAACGCGTTATGCGGAAATTGACGGCGTGCCCACTTTGATTGTCAAAGGCTCCGTACGTAACATTTCCGATGGTCAATTATCGCTGCCAATGGTGGAGCTTTCTTTGCATAATAGTAACGACGAAATGGTTGTGTCATGGGTCGTGGATTTGGACAAATCCGTGCTGCCTAAAGGTGGGCGTACAGATTACACGACGCAAAAACCAAACCCGGCCTTGGATGCTGTGACACTTAAAACACGCTTCATTGACGAGACAACTGTGCCAACCATAACGCCAATAGAAATGCCAGATGAAGGCGATACATCACAGGATGCTGAGAATTAAACGGTATTAGAACCGCTCTAGCAGGCGTTCCAAATAATTCCGCTCGGCCTCGTCGCGCTCTTGCTCTGATGCGCGGCGGCGTAATTCTTCCATTAATTCGCGAGACCGTGTGGCGTTATCACGTTGGTCTAAATCGGCATCGGAAAAATCATCATTCTGATCACCTTGGTTTTGGCCCAGCGGATTACCTGAACCGCCTTCTGCGCTTTGGTTTTCGCCGTCTTGGTTACCGCGTCTTTGCGCGGCTTCCAAAATACCGCCTGCGGCATCGCGCAGCGCTTGTATGGCGTCTTTTTGTGCCTCCGATGCGCCAGCAAGGTCGCCAGACTTCAGGGCGTCTTGGGCGCGACCCATGGCCTCATTGGCGTCCGCCAGAGCCTCTTCAGGGGATTTGGTCGGGCTGCGCGCATCGTCGCGCTCGCCGCCGCCTGTGCCTTGGCCGTCTGGATCGGTTTCTCCGCCGCCGCCTGCCTGCGCGCCGTCTTGGCTTTCGTCACCTGATTGCCCGCCAGCCTGTTCGCCGTTACCTTTGGCGTCACCGTCTGCGCGACCGTCATCGCCTCCCTCGCGGAGGGCACCTGAGGCGGGCAAGCCGTCTTCTAACTTGCCCAGAAGGTCTTCTAATAGGGCCTGTTGCTGCGCCAGCTCATCTGCAGATTTTGGGGCGTTGTCCGCTTGTGCGTCATCGCCCGGTTGTTGACCAGATTGGCCACCAGAGGAATTACCGCCCTCTTGACTGCCTTGCTGTTCGGCCCGTTGTTGGGCGCGTTCGGACTGTTCTGTCTCGTCTTTTAATTCACGTTGTTCACCCAGCAAGTCAGCGAGGTCTTCTAGCGCTTTTTTCTCTTCCTCAGAGAGTTCGCCTTGACTCGGGTCGCCGCCTTCGCCGCCGCTGCCGCCTTGTGCCATTTGCATTTGCATATTCTCAAGCAGCTCTGCCAGTTGCTTTAGGGCCTTGCGTGCGCCTTCGCTATCACCGCGGGCATTGGCTTCTTCAATGGCTTTCAACAGCTCTTTAATTTCATCAGCATTGCGACCACCGCCACCACCACCGCCGTCACTTTCGGCGACATTGCCGTCCATAATGGCTTTGCGGCGAAGCTCTTCCATATAGCGGTCTACGGCCGCATTATAGCGGTCAAATAATGTATCAATCTCGCGCTCTGGCGCGCGGCGAGCAATGCCTTCATTTAGTGCGGCTTCAGCTTCTTGCATTTCCTGCAATGCGGTTCCCAATACGCCAAATTCGGCGCGGATAGCGATATTCCATAAATCCTGCTCAATCCCGACCAGCATGTCTGCGTTACGCGCGTAGCGCATGCGCCATAGCACATTTTTCAGACCTAGATAGACAGCTGGGTCTTCATATAGCCCTGAAGGTTCATCGGTCACAGCTTCAATCAGCAAAGCCGCGCGCTGGACAGACGCTGGCGCACGACCAAGCTTGCTATCTGTTTGATAGGTGTCGAAATAGGGCATATTTGCCCATTCCTTCCGCGTACGGCGGGGCAGTGGGGCGTAGTCTTTTCCCTCTGCCGCCAGTACCAGATTGCGTTGCTCGACGACGGCTTTGGCCAGCGGCTCGATGAAAATTTTATCAGGCACGGTAAAGTTTTCAAATTGCGACATGGCCGATTGTCCTAAACCATCTGTTGCCACCAAACGTCCAGAGACCTTACGCCCTGTCCAAATATGCTTGGTTAGGTTTAGCGCGGTTTCACGGCCCTTTGCGCTACGCACAGATGATGAAGATAAAGGCACAGCGACCATTTGCGCTGCCCCGTCAGGGTCATCCAGCAAGCGCATTTCCAGCATTAAACCTGTGACGCCGAAATCATCTGATAAGGAATAAGTCATCGCCAAACGGTCACGTTTATCGGCTTTGGGTGCGGCGTCTAATGTTACCGTTGGCGGTGTGTCAGGTAGCACGGTCAAACGCCATCTCTTCTCAAAAGTGCCAATGCGCCAACGAGCCGCCGCGTTGCGGGTCAGCGTCGTGCGAGCTTCAAAACTGGTTGGGCCAAGACGGGTTAGCCCCAAATAGCGCGAGCCACGGTCAGTGGTAATTTTAAGACGGGGAGCATCTTTCGTGCCTGATATACGCGCGACTAATTCTGAACCTGCTGGAATTTCGACCTTGCGTTTGTCTCTGAAATAAACGGGCGGGCGTCCTGTGTAATCGGGTGGGTCAACCCACGCATCGAAGGTCACGCCTTTGGCGGATATACCACCTTGCCACCCCGGTGTCAGACTGCGTTTTAAACGCTCCAAATTATCACCCGCACCGACCATGAGCGCGAGAACGAGGGCAAGCGGCGCCGCAAACCGCAGAAAATATTTATCCTTGGGAGCCAGCACGGAAACGGGCTTTGCAGGGCGCAAATCAACCGCGCTTTGGCGTGCCCGCAGAACGTGTTTGTCCCATAATTCGCCTGACATAACGGGATTATCGCGCAGCACATCAAGGGGGCGGTGGCTAATGCTATTATCGCGTTCGACACGCCGCGCGGCGTCAGACTGAGTTGGAACACGCGTCTTGCGAGCGGATAAAACAGACTTTACAATAAAATAAACGGCCACAAATAATGTGATGAGACGCCACGGATCACCAATACGTTCCCAGATACCTGCGAAAGCCGCGATTAAAAACACAGATATGATAAGCGCGGCGACCGCGAATATAAGGGCATATTCTTCCCAAAATAGCCACGCCCGCGCACGCTGCGTTAAACGGTCAGCATGAGTTAAGAGCGGATCTTTGCCGGCATTTTGGGTCTGATTACGAGCCATCACCGCTACTATAGAGAGAGGCCATGAAAAAGCCCATTAAATTTGATACATTTCCCAGCGCTATTATGGCGCATAACGGCAGTTTTATGACACAATGCTGTGAGGTTAGGGAGCGTCAAGCCAATCGGGAATAGACTCGCCGGCGAGGATGTCCTCTACTGTGGGGCGGGCCCGAATAACGTGATATTCACCCCCACGCACGAGGACCTCGGGCACAAGCGGGCGAGTGTTGTACTGGCTTGCTTGCGCCGCGCCGTAGGCCCCCGCACTATGGAAGACTAGACGGTCACCCGCTTCCATTTCAGGTAACATACGGCGTTTGGTAAAGGTATCGCCTGTTTCGCAAATCGGTCCGACGACATCATAAAGTACTTCGGTCATGTTAGAGCCCGGTGCGCGCACGGCTTCGATATCGTGATAGGCATCATAAAGGGCAGGCCGGATAAGGTCATTCATGGCTGCGTCAATGATCAGGAACTTGCGGTCTTCGCCGTCTTTAACATAAACGACCTCGGATAATAATACGCCAGAGTTTCCAGCAATCATACGGCCAGGCTCAAATATCATTTTGACATTCATATCTGACGTCAGACGCTTGACCATGGCCCCGTATTCTGACGGTTGCGGTGGGGTTACAGCGTTATTGCCGTAATTAATCCCCAGACCGCCGCCCACATCAAAGCTCTGGATGTCATGACCTTGTGCGCGCAGACGTTTAATCAGACCGCCGACTTTGGTGATGGCGGTTTCAAATGGTGCAAGATCGACAATCTGGCTGCCAATATGAACGTCAACGCCCACGACTTTGATACCCGGCAGCGTCGCCGCATAAGCATAAGCAGCCTCAGCCGATGACCATGCAATGCCAAATTTATTTTCCGCCTTGCCTGTAGAAATTTTCTCATGCCCGCCTGCGGATACGTCAGGATTGACCCGAAAAGCAATGGGCGCGATTTTACCCATTTCAATGGCGACGGAATTAAGAACATCAAGCTCAGCTTGGCTTTCAACGTTAAAAACATGGATACCTGCGGTCAATGCCGCATGCATTTCAGCGGGTTTTTTGCCGACGCCAGAGAAAACAATTTTCTCTCCAGGGATACCTGCTTTGAGGGCGCGGGCCAGCTCGCCCCCGCTAACGACATCGGCACCGGCACCTAATTTGGCAAGGCTTGCAAGCACAGCAATATTAGAATTAGCTTTGACGGAATAGGCAACAAGCGTGTCTTGGTCTTTAAAGGCTTCGGTAAAGACGCTGAAATGGCGCTCAAATGTAGCACTGCTATAGACATATACGGGTGTGCCTACTTGGTCTGCGATATCAGATAAGGACACACCTTCGCAGTGCATATGTCCATTTTTGAAATCAAAGTGCCGCATGTTTATTCAGGCGCAGGCGTCGATGTTTGGTTTTGCGACGTTTGGCCCTGAACAGGGGCTTTGGGTAACGGCTTGGCGACTTTATCGGCACCAAAAACAGGTGGGGGTGTTTGAAGGTCGCCTTTGATACCGCAGGCTGAAAGGCTAGCGGCGGCTATTACTGTCGAGAGGCTGAGCGCCATAGCGCGCGATTTGCGTGTCATAATAAACTCCGAATTTGTTCTTGTTTAAGCGCAATGATAGGCGGCGTCTAGCAGACAAATAGGCTGTTTTTTGCTCTCTATGTAATCTGTCCAATCTTTCATTAGCGATTTATGATTGGGCAGGGCAGAATAAATCTATGATAAGATTAAGTTTATTGGGGTCGACGCTTTTAGGGCTAATGAGCACGGTTCAAACGGCATCGGCAGATGATTTTGACCGTGAAGGCATAAAGGGACTAACCTCTTGCTTTCCAGCGAAATACGCGACTGAAATCAAAGATAAATTAGCAGATAAAAGTGAGAAACGGCGTGATGTTGTCGACATTACTTTTAATCCGCAGTTTAAAATCTATGACGGCGGGACATTACCTGACCGATTTTTTTTAAAACTAGGGCAATCGGAAGTCCCCTTTACCGTGACTGACGCTGGAACCGTGCCCGATTTTAGCGACGTTGTGATAGGCGGAGCAGGAGAGGGTGATATTTGCATTGAGGACGCGGCCCGCCAAGGCCGCCCCGCCGATGATGAAGGCCTTTATTTTGAAATGGGCCTGACCCCTTACTTCCAGACGTCTGGCCCGCGTTATAGTTTGACTGAACTGGAAGAGGGCACAAAGGACGGAAAATCACTTTATAAAACAATGGTTCCGGCTGTGGCGCGCATGTTTATGCCCGACACAGATCATTTATCGGTGCAGGTGGAAGGTGACATCGTCCCTATCGTGACCGCCATGAAAGGCGAACAAGTCATCGGCGACCTTAAAACTGAACGCTACGGCGAGGGCTATATCTTCGCGCTTGATGATGTTGAGGATATGGGGGCAGATGCCGTGGAGATATCCACGCCGCATAAATTGGCGCCTGTCCCCAGTATTAAAACGATGCGTCGTTTTGGTATTGGCGAGAAAAAACTTTATCCAGAATTATATAAAACGGATTCAAATCTTTAAGGGGACATCGTGAAAAAATTTATCGTGTCAGCGACTATTCTAACACTTTGCAGTCATTTTGCCGTGGCCGAAGACATTCCAGAAACTGAAAAATGTTTTAGCGTCGACAGTGTCAGCAAGATGTATAAGAAAATCGATAAGCTAAAAGACAGTCGTCGTGATAGCGTTGATACGGTTGTTAAAGCTTATTTTGCTGATGCACAAACACGGGCCGTGCCTATGTCGCTTTATATTAAAAATGGCGACACGCGGGATATGTTCGAGGTTTCAGAGGACGGCGAGATTAAAGAATTTCATTCTAAGACAAAAATGCTGCCTGATACGGCAGAGCTATGCGGGGCAACGCGCGCCGATGGTAAAATCGGCATGGGCATGGGGATGGATGTTCAGTTTAAAAGCGCCTCTGGCACGCATTCAATGGCTGAAGTCATGGACGGCCTAAAGGATGGGAAATCACATTACAAAGCGACGCTGCCTGGGCCGATGGCGATGTTTGTCCCGAAAATGACGCACGCCATGGTGACTTATGAAGACCTTGATACGCCGCCTGATATCAAGGCGTCTGTGAACGGCGCGGTTATCAATGCCCCTGTTGCGCTATTTGGGAAAGCCCATGTTGTCGATGTAGATGCCTTAGAAGAGATGGGGGCCGAGAGCCTTATCATTAACGGGGGTCCGTATACACTCGCCCCAGTGCCGAGCATTAAGAAAATGAAATCGCTTGGTTTTGGCCCTGACCAAGATGAAGGCAAAGATGACGGTAATAGTGAGAATAATAAGCCGTAGTTTAAAAGGGCCTGTTGTGATAAGTTGTTAGTGATGGCGAGGGCGCGCGCTTATCATATTTCGGGGTCATCCCCATGATGCCTATGCCCTTTCGACCATCGGGGCACATAGGAGCATCACAATGACGACTTTTTCTACAGTAACAATTCCTAGCACATCCGTTGAGGCCGCCTTTTATCAACCCACGGGCAAATACCCACCGTTGTTTTATGGGGCGCCCTCGACCCATGGGAATATGGTGTCAGTCAATGCGGGTAATTCCCAAGGGCTTTATGTCGGCGGAGAGGGCATTAATAAGGGCTTCATGCATGCGCTGAGCCATCAAAATACAGGTGAATATGCCACGCGACATTTGTCATTGCTAAGGCAGGCGCGCGCAGGCGGTGCCAAGTCCGAAGCCTATAAAACCGAAGACCCAACGGCGTTCTCGCTAGTCGATGATAACCACATCATTAAAAATTTGAATAACGGAAATCCAGGTGGTGAAAACGACGGACTGGCCTTTGTTGATATATTTGGCAAGGATGCCTCTGGGGGCAGCTTAGCACCTCATGGTGTGTCGCAAAACACGGGCATGCTTTATGCTTGTCCGCCTTTTGGTTATAATTATGTGGATGACGCGGCTTTCCTTGCGGCCTGCGGTGATATGGGTGCCAACTGTGCGCTTGCGATTGGTGCCTATAATAAGATTGCGAGTGCGAATGGGCAGCCTTTGATTTCAGTGATGCGGCTCTGCCTGTTTAGCTCGGGTTATTATAATACCAATAAAGTGGCCTTGGATAAAATCGCACTGGCTATATATGACGGCTTATCCAACGCGCTTATTAAAGATGATTGCGGCTTAACGCGGGTAGAAATGCCTTATTCTACTAATGCGCATGACCCGCTTTATGCTGCGGTCAAAGCCAAGATTGATCCTTAAAGAACCGCGTTACGGACGCACCGCAAAATCGTCGAAATAGGCGGTTTGTGGTGTGCTGGGAAACCACGGCTGGCTATTGCCGCCAAAGAAGGTGCTAAATAAGACTGTGTCAATGTCCTCACCGCGTGCAACAATCTCGCGGTCTTTGACGGTGACTGTTTTCTGGCCGTCCATCCAAATATCAATACGACCATTGGCTTGTCCGGGCGTATTAAGCGTGACCGTTTGTTTGATGTGATGCCACCGTCCGGGGATGAACCGCGAATTGTTTTTAAAGGCAATATTCTCACCCCATTTACGCCCATTTAAGCTTTTTAAGTGGTCATATAAATATAGAACGGCCTCGCCGTCCGTGCGCCACATTAACCGGGCTGTGAATCCGCCGCCGTTTGCGCAATTCATTCCGCCGGAACAGAGCGACCCGTCAACACCGCGTCCCGCAAGACCAGGTAATTTGCCGCCGTTTTTTCCGCTTTCTGCGCTGCTCTGTCCGTTAAAGGCGAAACCGTCTTCAAACTGTAAAGCGTAAGAGAGTGTGTAGCTCTGCGCGCCGTCAATCGCCCATGCTGCTTGCTTTACAGATTGCACATTCGCTGCATAGGTAATCTTCAATGAGCGCGTCCCGTTATGAGCGACCTTATCTGTGATTTGTGTTGTCTGCGCGTTCATACGGCTCGGCTTTCCTCTGACCGTCCAATCCATTTTCTGACGGGTGACGTCATAGGGATCACCAACAGCGTAATCAGGGTTTTCAAATCCCACCATAGCGCTAAACCCCTTTGGAGTATCGCTGTCCATTGTGGCGCAGGATCCTAGGAATAAGGCTGCGGACACAGTCGCCGCGTAAACTGTGCATTGCAATTTAAAAGGGGACAGGTAAATCATGTCTATGCTTAATATGAAAAATACTCTTCTGCCATCAATTTTATTGACAGGGGCGCTTGCGCTATCCGCCTGTGGGCCTGTTGACCCGGATATGACCACCGCCACTCGTTCTGTGGATGATATGGCGATGTCGCAGCAAACGGGTGCTGCCCTCTCTTACCCCGGGGATATAGACGCCGCATTAGCGGACCGTTTTGCCGCCTTGGCGGTGAACTGTGTCGACCAAGAGTTTCCCAATAAGATATCGCGTACAACCGATACGGCTGAAGAAATCGGCCGCCCCAAAGTCATCTTTCCCGTTTTTTACGGGTGTTTTGATTGGCATAGTGCGGTTCATGGCCATTGGTTGCTTGTGCGGCTTTTGCGGGACGCGCCCGAGGATACAATCTGGCGAGAGGAGGCGCTTGCCAAGCTTGACGCCAATTTTACCCAAAGCAACATCGACAGCGAGATTGCCAATTTTGCCCGCCCCGCACGCGGGTCATGGGAACGGCCTTACGGTTTGGCGTGGTTCTTACAACTGACGGCGGAACTCCGTGAAGTGTCAGCCAGCGATAGTTCACTTGCTCCACAAGCAAAAATTTGGCTAGACCGCCTGATGCCGCTCGAACGCGATATCGCAGATAGCCTCAATGAATGGTTGCCAAAACTCGCTTATCCGATTCGCCTTGGCACCCATAATCAAAGCGCCTTTGCCTTTGGGCTTATGCTCGATTGGGCGCGGGCGGCGGGTGATACCAAAATGGAGCGGTTAATCATTGAGAAATCGCTCGCGTTTCATAAGGACGACGTCAATTGCCCGCTGGATTATGAACCTAGCGGAGAGGATTTTCTTTCGCCGTGTCTTATGACCGCTGATTTGATGCGGCGCATCCTAAGCCCCAGTGATTTTGACGTCTGGTTTACCGCCTATATGCCCGCTGTGCCAACAGACGGTTCGGGTGATTGGCTTGCGCCAGGCATTGTCAACGATATAACAGACGGAAAGCTGGTGCATTTGGACGGGGTGAATTCCTCCCGCGCATGGAATCTTTATAATATTGCGCGCGCTTTGCCAGATGGGGACCCGCGCAAAGCGTCATTAGTAGCGGCAGCTAAAATCCATGCCGATACAGGTGTCGCTGCCGTTAGTGACGAGCATTACGCAGGCTCGCATTGGCTCGCGAGTTTTGCGACTTACCTAATGACGGACCGCGGTTGGCAAGAATGAGTGCGCCGCTCTGGGCCTTACTTGGTGTTGTGATTGGCGGCCTAATTTCGGGTGTCATGAATTACGCTTTGCAAACTAAGCGGTTCAAACACGACATAAACATGTTCAAGCTCAAAAACCAAAGTGCGGAAGTCGTCAAAAGCCTTCTGACTGAAATGCTAAGTCACAGCAGTTTCACTGATCGTAGCTTTGACGCATTACGTCGTCCCATCGTTGGCTATGATGACAATGATGTGCGCAAGTTTCTGCATGAAGTCGGCGCCAAGAAAATTGACAGAGACGGTGAGGAATGGTGGTATCTGTTATCTCGCCATGATGAGCGGGTAGCGATGCTCCGTGCCCGCAAAGCAAAAAAGGCCGCAAAGTCATGAGCCTATCCATGACCCCGCAAATCGAGAGCCCTTGCAAGCTTATCTGTGATTTGGACTTAGAGCGCGGCCTCTGCAAAGGGTGCGGTCGGTCACGCGAGGAAATTGCGCGCTGGACACGATATTCAGACGTGCAGCGCCAGTTTATTATGACCGAGTTATCCGCGCGTCTAAAAGACATGGGAATCGACCCCGAAAGCCCCGACAGCATAGACGCGGATTAATCAAGCTTTACTTCGGCCCGCCAAAGCGCCAGTTTATACGCGCCCATAACCGTAATCGAATCTGTGATTTTGCCTGCCTCTATTTCTTTTAAAAGTGCGTCTAAAGTGACGCGGCGGATATGCAATTCTTCGCTATCCTCTGGATGCGCCTCGCCTTGCGTTAAGCCGCGCGCAAGGTAAAGCGCACCAGATTCGTCAGTGACCGAATTGGATAAATGGTAATCCATGAAATGGGTCAGGCTTTCGGCGCGCAGTCCTGTTTCCTCTGACAGTTCCATTGCGGCTGTGTCTATCATGTCGCGACCTTGTGGGCAGCCGCCTTCGGGAAACTCCCATGAATATTGTTCCAGTGCGAAGCGGTATTGCCCAACAAGTGTGATGGTGCCGTCATCATGTAGGGGTATTACGCCGACGGCACGGTTTTTAAACCGCACGACGCCGTATTGTGTGTCATTGCCCGCCGGGTCGCGACATGTGTGATCCTCAACAGTTATCCAAGGGCTGTCAAAGACCACGCGTTTGGAAAGCCGTGTCCAAGGATCACGCGTTTCATCAAAATCAGAAGACATAGGTTTTACGCTAAAATTTCTTGCCAGCGCGTGACTTGCTTTTCCACTTCACTCGGTGCTGTGCCGCCGTAGCTGACGCGCGAACTGGCAGAGGCGAGCGGCGAGAGGACCGAATAGACATCATCGGTGATACGCGGTTCCACGCTTTGCATTTCAGATAATGTCAGCGCGTCGAGCGTTTTAGCCTTTTGTTCGGCTAGCGCCACAATTGTGCCGGTGACGTGATGGGCGTCGCGAAACGGCATGTTCAGCGACCGCACGAGCCAATCGGCCAGATCTGTCGCCGTGGAATAGGCCGCGCCTGCAGCCTCTGCTAAGCGGTCTTTATTGGGGTGCATATCACTGACCATGCCTGCCATTGCAGCCAGTCCTAGGGATAGTGCCTCGAAAGCATCAAAGACGGGTTCTTTATCTTCTTGCATGTCTTTGGAATAAGCCAGCGGCAGACCTTTCATGACAATGGTCAGTGTTGTCATCGCCCCCATAATGCGGCCGACTTTCGCGCGAATTAATTCCGCTGCGTCGGGGTTACGTTTTTGCGGCATGATAGAGCTGCCTGTTGTAAAGGCATCGGTCAGGGTGATGAAGCCAAATTGCGCGCTGGTCCAAATTACGATTTCTTCTGATAAGCGTGATAAATGCGTAGCGCAAATTGTGGCCGCAGAAAGCGCTTCCATCGCAAAATCACGCGCAGACACAGCGTCAAGCGAATTGGCCATCGGGCGGTCAAAGCCAAGCGCCTCTGCTGTCATATCGCGGTTAATCGGATAGGGCGTGCCAGCCAAGGCGGCGGCACCTAGCGGGCTTTCATTCATACGCGCGCGGCAATCAGCAAGGCGCGAACGGTCACGCGCGAACATCTCCAAATAGGCGAGCATATGATGGCCAAAGGTCACGGGTTGTGCGTTTTGCAAATGGGTAAAGCCGGGCATGATGGTATCCGTGTTGCCTGCCGCTTGCGACAATAGGGCACGTTGGAGTGTATCAATCTGGGCGTCAAAATTATCCAGCGCATCGCGCACCCAAAGGCGAAAATCTGTTGCGACTTGGTCATTGCGTGACCGACCCGTGTGTAGCCGCCCTGCCGCATCGCCGATTTTATCACGTAGGCGCGCTTCGATATTTAGGTGAATATCTTCTAGCTCTCGCGACCACGGGAAGGTGCCGTCATTAATTTCGGCTTCAATCTCGGTCAGGCCTTTGTGAATGGCGTCGCGATCATCGCTCGTGATAATCCTTTGCGCGGCTAGCATATTAGAATGGGCTTTGGATCCCGCGATATCTTGGGCGGCAAGTTTGCAGTCAAAATCAATTGAGACATTAATGGCTTGCATCAATTCGCCCGGCTCTGCGCTAAATCGTCCACCCCACATTTTTTGGCCTACTGATGCTTTTGTTTGGTCGCTATTTACCTTAGATGTATCAGTCATGATGATGTCTCGTTTATTCACATTAGGGAACGCCATTCGGGCGATGATTTTATTTGGTGTCTTTGCCCTGTTTGGCGTGATTGTGCAATCCTGCCAAGGGCCAGAAGGCGCACTTGACCGCTTTGCTGTCAAAACATTGAAAGGTTTGACCACACTTGACGTGCCGCCAACTCGGCCCGCTAGTTTACCCTTTGATACCGTGACAGGGGAGGCAGTCACCTTGTCCGATTATGACGGCAAGGTGGTGTTGCTAAATGCGTGGGCCACATGGTGCCCGCCTTGTGTCGCTGAAATGCCCTCGCTGGATGAATTACAACGGCTACGGGGCGGCTCCGACTTTCAAGTCGTCGGCATTAGTGTTGACCGCAATAAAGAGATGGCGCGTGAATGGGCGGATGAAAACGGCATTAATGATATGGCGCTTTGGCATGATAAAACCTTTCGTATGACGGGTGAGCTGGTTTTGCCAGGGTTTCCGACCACTATCCTTTATAATCGCACAGGACGCGAGGTTGCGCGCTTGTCAGGTGAAGCGGATTGGAGTTCGGAAGAGGCCTTGGCCTTAATTGACTACTTAATCGCGCAATAGCTTTTGTGAATCTTAGCCACTTTTCGCTCATTTTATGCGGATGGGTCTAAATTCTTTTGGCTAAAGCGTCAGATTTAATCTTCGCTTTCCGTAACCTTACCAAAGCACGGCTAAATTGTGGACGGCAATTTGACAGATGTTTGACGGGTTTAGCCCTGATTGTGCCCAAAACATGGCAGGTTTTACATGTCAGCAACATTGCAAAGCGTTCACTTGAGGGTTTTTAAAAACGGGTCATGATTAACGGGCCGGGGGGCATCTACATGGAGGCAATTATGCCAAAGATGACATTTATACGACCCCTATTGATCCTCGCTTTGACCGGCGGTAGCGCCACAGTTGCTTGTGCTGCAAATCCAGATATGGCGGCTTCAGATGAACCTGTAAAAACAGCTTTTGAGTCCGCTGATGTCGACCAAAACGGCATGCTCAACCGTGGTGAATTTATCGCCTATGTCGAAGCCAAAGCTGCCGAGGGTGATGAAGCGCATGCCGCACTTGTCGCAACAGGTGATTACGACCTCGCTTTTGCAGAGCGTGATCTTAATGCTGACGGCGCCCTGAATAAAGGCGAGCTTGGCGAAGTTGATGACAGCTGGGATGACGGCACATCTGAGACGGACGATGAGATGGATTATAAATCCGAGACGCCGCCTCAAGAATAACTTTAAGACAACCCGCCAGCCCACAACTGGCGGGTTGTCCCCAAAATGTAAGCGGCTCGCCAGCCCACAATTGGCGAGTCGCCCCGAAATGTAAAACGACTCGCCAGCCCACAGCAGGCGAGTCGTATGTGCTACTCTTGCGAGCCCATTTGACAAATGGCCAAGGGACGAGGTTAGGGGCAAGTCCCAAGCACAGGACACATTATCGATCCAGCTTAAACCGTAGATGAATGAAACGGCGTGAGCACGTTAACCTTTTTAAACCACATCTTATTTGCTTTGCCCCCTCGTCCAAGCTTGCGTTTTCTGCGTAAACTAAAACGTGACTGTGCATTTGCAAAAATTGTCTGTCGGGTCTGAGGGCATCGACACATTGGCCGAATGGCAGCGTCTTGTTGTGCGCAGGCGCAAAGCTCGCGGCCTATCCCCTGTGCATGAACATGTAACCCGTATGTTCCCGAAACAGGTCGAGGCGTTGCTCGACGGTGGCTCTATTTATTGGGTCATTAAAGGGCAAATTCAGTGCCGCAATAAAATTATTGGGCTAGAGGAAAAACGCGGCAATGATGGTATCCGTCGCTGCTCAATTCTTATGGAACCTGGCCCTGTTGCTGTTATCCCTGCGCCGCGCCGTCCGTTCCAAGGCTGGCGGTACCTCAAAGCAGAAGACGCTCCCCAAGACCTGACCGAAGCCACAGGTGGTGTCGAATTGCCGGCAGAATTACGTCGGAAGTTAACCGATTTGGGCGCATGGTAGACTGACCATACGCTGCTTGTCTGTGACGTGCTGCCATTTGCGCTTTTGTAAATACCAAATAAAAAAGCCCCACTCGTTTGAGCGGGGCTTTCTAATTTTAGCTGTTACAAGCGCTTAGAATGTGTAGCGCGCTTTCACGTAATACTGGCCACCATTAAAGCCGAACGGACCGGCTTCTGGGTAAAGTTGACCTGTGCCTGTTTGGCCTGGGTTCTCATCCGGGTAGTTGTTCAGGAAGTTTTGCGCGCCGAGGATCAGCTCAACACCTTCATAAACTTCTGCACCGATTTCTGCGTCAAAGAGGAACTCTCCGCCGACGGCGTAACCATTGCCATTGTCAAACCATGGGCCGTAGTAATTTGCACGAAGCAAACCACGCCACATGCCCTGTTGGTGATTGACCGTTAGATTACCACGCCATTCTGGTAGTAACTCTTCCAGCGCCAAGCGGCGGTTGGCATCGATAGGTGCCACGACACCCAAATCTGTCACGACAGTATTGGTGTAGTTCGCCGCAAGCTTCATTGATGTTTGACCGCTTTGACCGAAATCAAGGGGTGCTTCTGCGACGATGTCAATGCCTTGTGTTTTGGTCGAGAATGAGTTGGTGAAGAAACGGAACTCTGTCAGGTCTTCAAAACCAACGTAATCACCACGAACCAGCGCGCCAGCAGACGCTAGGTCTGTCAAGGCATTTGCAACGGTCGAGTTGTCATAATCTGTGACACCTTCGTTTGCCGCCAAGAAGTTCAGCGCATCAATAAAGGCGATGTCGTCTGACAGGGCAATACGGTCGTCCACTTTGATGTTAAAGTAATCAAATGTCCAAGAGATTGGGCCTGTGCTGAACGCTGTACCAAATGACAGGTTTTTTGCTTTTTCTGTGCCAAGCGTTGGACGCTCACCAAAGCTATCTTCCAAGAAGTCAGCCGCCAATTGACCAGGATTGGTCGTTAACGGGATAGTCCCTTGGTCAATCAAAGAGCCGTTAATGATCTGTGTCGTCACGTTACGCACGGTTGCCTGACCCGCAGAT
The DNA here is from genome assembly GCF_041429785.1 of Fretibacter rubidus. GTDB lineage: Bacteria > Pseudomonadota > Alphaproteobacteria > Caulobacterales > Maricaulaceae > Fretibacter > Fretibacter rubidus. Next base: position 2,604,454 of record NZ_CP163423.1, on the reverse strand, counting down.
GGGGCGTGGAAACCAGTGGAGTATGTTGACCGCAATGTCACATTGTCATTGACGCGGTATAGGCCTGCGATTTTATAATCAAGGCTATCACCAAATGTCTGGTAATCAGAATAACGCATCGCACCTTGTAGGGTTAGGGCGTCTGTGATGTCGGCTTCAAGCTCGAGGTAACCCGCATAGAAGTCCTGGCTGTTGGATTGTGAGCTATTAAAGCCGCCAAAACCGTTAGAGCTAGACGAGAAGCCTTGTGAGACAAGCGGGCCAAGCGCGAATGACGCAGCGTCGCCCTGTGTGATGTCAAAGGTTTCTTCGCGGTATTCAGCACCAAAAGCAATGTTAAGCGGTGACGCCCAACCATCGACATCAACGCCGTAGTTAAAGTCTGCGTTAAAGCCAACTTCTTTCTGCTTGTAAGCACCAGGCACGAAATCACGTGGCGTATCCGGCCCGAGTGACGCGTTGACTGTGTTCTTGATAAAGAAGTCTGTATCAGACACACCCAAAGACGCTGATAGGTCATAGCCTAGGCCGCCAAGGGCACCGCGCATACCACCCGCGATAGAGTAGTCTGTGTTGTTACCACCAAAGCGCGGTACGAAACCACCGGGGATTGTTTCAACAAATGAGAAACAGTTCGGGTCAGCTGTAACAGTTGCCAAAACAGTCGGGTCAAGCGTTAAGCCGTCATCCAGAAGCGGAATACCCGCCGGGCAAGAGCCGCCGGTGCCGACGCCGTCGAGGTCACCAACAAGAACAGACGGTCCGCCATTGATTGTTGGCCCGCGGTAAACGCCACCACGGTTGGTTGGGTTACGGAAGAAGAAACCGCCTGTCGCTGTGCGCTCATTGTAGTTACCAAAGGCATAGACTTCGGCATTCTCAGAGAGCTCATAGCCAGCGTTGACGAATAACTTGATCTCGTCATCAATGTCAGGAGACCCCCAATATTGAGCAAATTCGTCTGTGTAGCTGTTTACAGTTTCAAAATCAGCAACCGCAGTATTACCAGCCGCGATAAGGGCCAAAACGTCTGAACGATCCGCCGCGCGCACTGTCCCTTTGGTCTCGCCGTATTCACCGGTGATGTTCACAAAGCCGTTTTCACCCAAAGGCAGACCGACGTTTGCGCCGATTTTATAGACGTCGCCGTCACCTTTATAAGTCTGACCCCAAGAGGCTTCGACCATGCCGCCTTCAGAGGCGTCTTTAAGGGCAAAGTTAATCACGCCCGCAATCGCATCAGAACCATATTGTGATGACGCACCGTCGCGCAGAACTTCAACCTGCTTTAGCGCTAATGATGGGAACACACCAATATCGACGCCTTGCGCGCCGTCAGAGATGCCGCCGCCTAGGAATGAAATCACAGAGCCTTTGTGACGACGTTTGCCGTTCAAAAGAACCAATGTGTTATCAGGTGACAGACCGCGTAAGTTGGCGGGGCGAATAATTGTCGCCGCATCAGAAATCGGCTGTGTGTTGACGTTATAGCTTGGTACGACGTTCCGAAGAAGGTCGGTGATATCGCCAACGGCTTGGTTTGAGAACTCAACGCCAGAGATAACATCAACAGGCGCAGGCGTATCCGCCGCAGAGCGGGCTGTACGGCGTGTACCGATAGAGATGATTTCGTCCTCAATAACGTCTGTGTTGCTTTGCGCATAAGACGGTGTCGCCATCATGGCGCCTAAAATGGCGCTAGAGGCCGTTGCCGCCAATACGTGTTTAAACGTGAAATTTTTCATGGAATATCCTTCAGATATTATTGTAAATATGACCTCTTCACGGGCCAAATCAGTCCTTACAACCGATATTGATATGCATCAATAAAGCAGTTATTGACCGGGGCAGAATTTCGCGATTTGTGGTATATTTGACACAATTTTTCGACAAATCGCCATGATGTGCCGTCACTTTGTACAAATTGTGTCAAAAGCAGGGCGTTTGAGGGAGAATTTACCGTGGGTGACTTAAAGCTGAGCTTGGCAAAACCGACTGATATTGATGCGATTTCCGCGCTTATGCGGCGCGCAATTCGGGAATTACAGCGTGGTTATCTAACTGAGGCTCAAATAGAGGCTAGCTTTGCAGGCATGGGGCTGGATACCCAATTAATTCATGACCAGACGTATTTTGCGGTGTGGGATGTCGAGGGCGGTAGAGAGACGCTCGTTGGTTGTGGGGGGTGGTCACGGCGCGCAACGCTTTACGGCGGCAATCACAGTGCAGGTCGAAGTGCCGTTTTGCTTGATCCGACCAAAGACCGTGCACGCATCCGCGCTATGTACACCCACCCGGATCATACAAAGCGCGGCATTGGCAGAATGATATTAAAGGCAGGCGAAAATGCTGCCAAAGATGAAGGCTTTAGCGCGCTAGAAATGGCCGCCACCATGGCGGGCGTGCCGTTCTATAAACGTTGTGGGTACACGGTCGAATCAGAATGGGAAGACACAAATGGCTCAGTGCCAGTGCCGCTCTGTACGATGGTCAAATGGATTTAACCTTGTTTTAGAACGCGCTTTGTAGAGGCGGGATATTTCTCCACCCAAGCCCCCACACGCGTTGGGCGAGGGCTCAGTAAGCCGCCGCAATTAGGACATTTATCAAGGTCGCACTCTGTGCAAAATGTACACTCTAGCGAACAGATAAGGACGTTGGTCGCGTCAGGCGGCAAATCTGCGTTACATAATTCACAATTTGGTCGCATCTCTAACATTTAACCCACCTTTATCGCGCAATTATCAATCAGACGAACCATCGTCCCGTCAACGCCGTTGCGCGGACAATGGGCGGCAATCAGCAGGCGTGATTCCGTTTCGGGATGCCCTGTCTTCTGCACAGCCAGGCTACTCGCGCCTGTAACACTGACGTAATCCACGACGTGAAACCCGCCCGTCAGCAGCGCCCGCATCGCCATTTCAATGGCAATTTCTAGGGCTTGGCCGCCTTCGATTTTGGCGGCGCAATCAAACATAATACCGTTTAGCTTTCGTGCGACCGCTAGGCCTGTCTCATCAAAATATGCGTTGCGCGATGACAGGGCGAGGCCATGTTCATCCCGCGCAATGGGCGCGCCAATGATGTCTATCGGCATATCCAAATCAATGACCAGCCGCCGTATGGTCGCCAGTTGCTGATAATCTTTTTCGCCAAATATCGCCATGTCAGGGGCAACACGGTTCAATAGTTTGGTGACCACAATGGCCACGCCTTCAAAAAAGGTTGGTCGGTGGTCGGTCTCTAAGCCCTCTGCCACACCGCCGACGCGCATATGGGTCGCATGGTCCGAATCATACATTGTGCCGCGGTCAGGAATGTAAACCAGATCACATTTCGCTGACGCAAGCGCGGCAATATCAGCCTCTTCTGTACGCGGGTAGGCGTCAAAATCTTCATTTGGGGCAAATTGCGTTGGGTTGACATAGATGCTGGCCACGACTTTGTCGGCGCGTGATTTACCAAGGGTAATCAAAGATAAATGCCCCGCATGTAACGCGCCCATCGTCGGCACAAAGGCGGTGGTCTTACCCTTTGCCCGCCACTTCGCCATTTGATTGCGGAGCGCGGGGAGCGTGCGTACAATTTTGGGGGATTTGCTCATGGCTGACACCTCATGAAATGGGGCTTAACTGTAGACCCTGCAAATAACAAATAATAATTATTGACTACATTTGTAATCAATAATATGACTACATGTGTAATCAATATAGGGTATGCGCTATGAAACGCATTTCACAATCAGAATTGGATGTCATGCGTGTGCTTTGGACAGAGGCGCCTTTGGCGGCTTCAGACGTCATTAAGCGGCTAGACGAATCTAAAGATTGGAATGACCGCACAGTAAAAACACTGCTCGCGCGGCTCGTGGATAAAGGCGCTCTATCGACCACCCAAGACGGACGGCGTTACCTCTATGCCCCCCTAATTGCGCAAGACGTCTACGCTGGCCATGCCGCGCGCTCATTATCACAGCGCTTATTTGGAGGCCGCGCCGCACCCTTGGTTGCGCATCTGGCGCAAGGGGACGGACTTTCTGACGACGATATCGCCGAGCTTGAGGCTCTCTTGAAGGATTTGAAATCATGAACGGATATTTCGTTAATGCTCTCGGAAACCTGCAGGAGCAATCACACATGGTCGCAAGTTGGGCGGTGCAAACGGGCGTTATGGTTAGCCTGCTCATTATGACAGTGCTGATATTGCGGCGTCCGTTTGCAAAAATATTTGGGGCGAGGGCGGCCTATGCGCTTTGGCTTCTGCCCGTGATGCGATTGTTCATGCCAACCGTGTCTGTGCCGCCAAACTGGTTGTTTTGGAAAGATGTGTCATCATTTGTAGAGATGCCAGGGGACCTCGTAACGCCAACTTATACAATACCCGCGACGGTTAGATCGTCACCGGATTATTCATTTTGGAACGCAGTTGATTGGACAGCTCTGGCTTTGTCAGTTTGGGTGATTGGGACGGTGCTTTGGCTATTATGGCAAGGCATACTATATCAGCGTGCGCGGCGCGTGTTGTTGGACGGGTCATCGCAAATAGATGCGGCAACCCATAAAGTCGTTGCAAAGTGTGCTGCAAAATTAAAACTGAAGAGGCTGCCTCAACTACGTTTCGCCCATGATAATCGCGGCCCTATGGTCATGGGATTGTTTGAGCCAGTGATCATCTTGCCCCGTAATTTCGCCCATGATTTCACGTCTGCGCAACAATGCTTTGCCCTATTGCATGAATTAGCCCATATCAAACGCTTTGACTTATGGGCCGCTTTTGCAGCCTTGATTTTTCGCGCACTCAATTGGCCAAACCCACTGGTGCATTACGCCATGCGCGCTTTTCGTATCGACCAAGAAGCGGCCTGTGACGCCAGTGTTTTGAGTGTCATTGATGGTCGTGATAACCGTCAAAGCTACGGGGAGACCTTACTGCGTGCCGCAACATTATCAAAACTATCCCCCGGTCAAAAATTTACCGATGTGCCAATCGGTTTGACCCTTAACCACCCGCTAAAGGAGCGACTCATGGCCTTAAAAAACCCGATGAAAAAAACAAATTGGCTGACCTACACCGTGGCAAGCGCGGCCATACTCGCTGGCTGTGCGATGACGGCGCCCTATACGGTGGCTAGCGCACAGGATGATATTTTAGCGGGCGCGCCCTCGCAAAACACACAAACCATGCGGCAAGTCACCGTTGTTGAAAAAGACGGTAAAATCCTCGTCGATGAGGGCTATGAAATCCGTATTGAGGACGGGAAGGCCGAGGCATGGGAGATTGACTCTAAATCTGGAAAGCGCAAACGTGTTGATATTCAGACACTGAAAGATAAAGACGGGTTTGACTTTGACATCAGTAAAAATGGGATTGTTTCGTTGTCGGCTGATAGGATTGTGCATGTGCCTCTTCCGCCAAAGCGCCCCAATGGTGTTACGGGTATAGTGCTTCCGAACTCTCCGCGCTTTAATCACTTCAAAGATATGAAGTTTGATGATTTTCAGTTTCACAGCATGGACAGGGCTTACCGCGCTGAAATGCAAGATGATGGAAGCTTGATTGTCAACACGCCCGATGGCCAAAGCCGCAGCTTTGCTACCCAAGATGAGATGGTCGATTGGGTGAAAGATCAGCATGGGGTCCGGGTCGATATGGAAAACCTTAATATTGAAACCATACGCATGCAGGCGCAATTGCAAGCGGCTCAATCTTTACTCATGCAAATGCAAAAAGAGGATATTCCATCGGTAGAGCGTGAACTTGCCAAGGCTCGAAAGGCCTTGAAAAAGGCAGCCAAAGCCCTTGAGGACGCAGAACGTAGCGCCCGATAGGCACCACTCTTTTTTCGCTTAAGCTCACCCCATTCGGGTGGGCTTTTTTTCACGCATATAAAAACAAAACACGAACAAATTAAGGCAGATAAATCTTGCCTCTGTCCTAATCACGCCACATCATGTCGATATCACGGTATATGTAAGACAACATATCCGGGCTGGAGGCTATTATGGCGAAAATATATTTAGTTGATGATGATGAAAACATACTGACATCGGTGTCGATGTTCCTAGAGGGGGAAGGCTACACGGTTCGCAAGTTTCACGACGGGGCCAGCGCGCTGGACGTTTTAAAATCCGACCCGCCAGACCTGGCTGTGTTTGACGTTAAAATGCCGCGTATGGACGGGCTTGAGCTTTTACGTCGTTTGCGCACGACATCAAATCTGCCGGTGATTTTCCTCACCTCTAAGGATGATGAATTTGACGAAGCCATTGGCCTGAACATGGGTGCAGATGATTACATCAAAAAGCCGTTTTCGCAGCGATTGCTCGGCGAGCGCATAAAGGCCGTTCTGCGCCGCGCTAATCTGACGTCTATCGTCAATCCTGCGCCGGGCGCGGAAGGCGATGAGAAGGTGATAAGCCGTGGAAAGCTGGTGCTGGACCCTAACCGCCATGCTTGCTCTTGGGAGGGTTCGCCTGTGCGTTTGACGGTCACGGAATTTCTTATTTTGGAAGCGCTGGCGAAGCGTCCCGGTTTTGTGAAGTCACGCGATCAATTGATGGATGCGGCCTATGATGACCAAATTTATGTCGATGACCGCACAATCGATAGCCATATCAAACGACTACGCAAAAAGTTCCGCAAGACGGATAAGAGCTTTGATGGTATTGAGACCCTCTATGGTGTCGGTTATAAATATAAGGAAGCCTAAGCGCGGAGCCGCTGATGGCTAGTTCCCAAAAAAAAGGCGATGCGCACAGTTCGCACAAAAGAACACCGCGTAAAGACCGACGCCGAGGGCCGCGTCGGTCTATTTTTGCGTCGCGTTTAACGCGGGCGATTTTTCTGTCCAATCTTTTGGGGCTGATCATCCTTATCGGCGGTGCACTCACCATGCACCGTGTGCAGGATGAGCTTATATTAGAAAAACAAGAAAACCTGCGCACATTATCGGCAACTATTTCCCAAATTATGGCCGATAGTGCCACAGGTTACGGCTTATCTGCGCAGCTTGATGAGGACAAAGCCAAAAGCGTCTTGCGCGGCGTGAACTTGCCCGATGATTGGCGCGTGCGCCTGCATGATCGTTCCGGTCTATTGCTCGCCGATAGCGCGCGGCTGGAAGACGGCATCACCATGTCTGCGCTCGACCCTATTGTTGAGGACCCGCCAGAGCCTGAATGGCAAGATGTTTGGCGTGATAAAATATTTACCTGGACCAAAGATACGCTTCATGCGCTGCCTTGGCGTGTGCGCGAACGCGAGCGTATGCGGCGGGACTTAAAAGCCGATATTCGGAACTCACTAAACGGGGACGTGACAGCGGCGGCTTATTATACTGATGAAGACGCGCTTATCGTCAGCGTATCCGAGCCTGTGCGCCGCGTGCAGCAAGTACTGGGTGTTATTACGCTGGAAACTGACCCAATCGATGATCTTGTGACAGTGGAACGTAAAGCGCTGGCCCCAATTATGGGCTTGGCGATATTGGCGTCGTTGCTGTCGTCTCTGGCGCTTACCCTATTTATCGCGCTACCTATGCGGCGACTAGCGCGCGCGGCGGAACTGGTTGGGCGCTCTCGTAAAAAGAAAGACGCTATTCCTGATTTGTCCAGACGCCGCGATGAAATTGGCGATTTATCCGTTGTCATGGCGGATATGACGGCGGGGCTATATGACCGGATTGATGATATTGCCAATTTTGCCGCTGATGTTGCCCATGAAATTAAAAATCCACTGACGTCACTGCGCTCAGCCTCTGATACCTTGCGCGGGGCGCGGACAAAGGCACAGCGCGAAAAACTTCTCGATATTATCGAAAACGATGTCGCACGTATGGACAGGCTTATTTCTGATATTTCTAAGGCATCTAAAGTCGACGCAAACCTCGCCAAAGATGTGGCGGAAACTGTCGATGTGACTGAAATCCTCGCCAATCTCGCGGGTTTTTACAATCAATCGCATGTGGACGGTATGGCCAATGTGGCCTTTGACGAAGCGTCCGTCTCTCAACCTCTGTTTATTCGCGCGTTTGAGGCTCCGTTCGCCCAAGTGCTGCGTAACCTCATCGATAATGCCCTGACATTCAGCCCGGCTGGCAGCACGGTGACCTTGCGTGCCGAAGGGATTGAGGACCTAAGCGGCGGCCGTCCGCAAAAACGTGTCGTGATTACCGTGGAGGATGAGGGGCCAGGTATTCCGCAAGGTAATTTAGAAACCGTCTTTGACCGATTTTACACCGAACGTCCGCGCGGCGCGCAATTTGGGTCTCATTCTGGCTTGGGGCTTGCGATTTGCCGCCAGATTGTCACGGCGCATAAAGGCTATATCTATGCCGAGAATAAAGCGGATAAGGACACGGCAGCAACGGGCGCTCGGTTTATTATCAATCTACCCCGCCAAACACGGGGTGGTGCGCCATCTGCCCCGCGCCGCAGCTAATATCGGCTTGCGCTAGCGCCGCTGAAAATAATTCCCAAATGTCGAATTTTTATCTTTCCAATGACGCATATTCTTGATTAAGTGAAAGACCTTTTTGCGGAGTTGCTTGTGATTGGTTTAGTCATCGTCACACATGGTCAATTGGCCAAAGAATTAAGGCACGCGACAGAACATGTCGTGGGGCCACAGGATAAATTAGCGACCATTTGTATTGGCCCTGATGATGATATGGAACGCCGCCGCGATGAAATCAGGGCGGCCGTAAAAACCGTTGGTGCGGATAAAGGTGTTATACTTCTCACTGATATGTTTGGTGGTACACCCTCAAACCTCGCTATTTCCATGCTCGCCCCCGGGAAAGTCGAAGTCGTGGCAGGGGTTAATTTACCTATGCTGATTAAATTATCCGAAGCGCGTGCGACGTCTAACTTGGGGGAAGCCGCAGAAAAGGCCCAAGATGCCGGACGGCGTTATATTGCCATTGCGTCCAAAGTTTTAGCTGGGGACACGTAATCGATACCGCGGCGACAGATGGAATTTCAAAACGCGTCACGCTGATAAATAAACGCGGGCTGCATGCACGTGCCTCAGCGAAATTCGTCTGCCTAGGAGAGACTTTCGATGCCGAGATCGAAGTGACCTCTCATAATGATGTGGGCGCAGAAACCGTTGTTGCCGACAGCATTATGGAGCTTTTAATGCTAGGGTCTGCGTGTGGTGAGGATATCACAATTGCCGCCAAGGGAGCTGACGCGCAACAGGCCGTCGATGCTTTGGCTGCCTTGGTCAATGATCATTTCGGAGAAGGGGAATGAGGCTTGCGATCATATCCATCTTTGCTGCTACCGCACTGCTAGCGTGTCAGACATCTGATACCTTTAACCCTAAAAGCCAGTATCCGCCCGACCCATGGGTGAAGGGTTACTCTAATCCTGACGACTGTTTGGGCGGCGAAAAGCTGGCAGCCATAGATTTTGCCTTACCGGATTACCCCCGCCGGGCTTTTAATAGTGGTCGTCAAGGCTGGGTAATTGTGCGCCTTGATGTTGATGCCACGGGAAATACTGAAAATGTTACGGTCGAACGCGCAATTCCTGACGCGCTATTTCCTGGCAATGCGCGTGATGCTGTCCAAAAATGGCGGTTTGAGCCCCCCAAAGACGGCCCCCTACAAAATTGCCGTGTGCTTATCCGCTATAAATTTGGCCGGGTCAGCTTAGGCGCCTAAGTTATCCGTGATTTCCGTCACAGACGCCGAATTGAAAACGGCACATATTGTGCATGGCGTTATCTTATTGTAACGCAAGACAATTCACACGACGCATTGAAAATTAGGGCCTCCGACTATGTCACATATTATTCCCGTTATTATGTCTGGTGGTGCGGGTAGCCGCCTTTGGCCATTATCGCGCCGCGCATATCCAAAACAACTTTTACCGCTCATTGGTAATCAGACCATGGTGCAACAAACGGCAGAGCGCCTCTCGGGTGAGGATTACGGTGACCCTGTGTTTATTTGCAATGCTGACCATGCTGCGCCGATTACAAAACAAATGGGGGATATGAACCGTGATGTAGGGGCTATCATTACAGAGCCGGTTGGGCGCAATACCGCCCCGGTTGCGGTCGTGGCCGCGCTGCACGCCCAAGCCATGGGCGCAGATAATTTAGTCTTACTCGCGCCTGCTGATCACTACGTCACAAACCCGCAAGCCTTTCGCGACACTGTGTCTAAGGCTGTGCCCGCTGCGCGTTCAGGCAAGCTTGTGACCTTTGGGATAACGCCAGACGGGCCCGAAACAGGATACGGATATATAGAGCAGGGTGCAGAGCTATATGACGGTGTCTATTCTGTTGAAGCTTTTCGTGAAAAACCCGATGCACAGACCGCACAAAGCTATATCGATAGTGGTAATTTTGCGTGGAATGCAGGCATATTTTTATTTTCTCCAGCGGCGTTTTTGTCAGAGATTGCCAAATTTGCTCCTGATATTGTGGCGGCGGCAACGCGCGCGTTTAATGCCGCTAAGCGGAAGAAAAACCGCGTTGATTTAGACGCCGTCAGCTTTGCCGACTGTCCACCCGAATCGATTGACTATGCGGTGATGGAAAAGACGAAAATCGCGGCTGTTGTGCCCTGTGATATTGGCTGGAATGATATTGGATCTTATACGGCTCTGCATGACGTTCGCAAAGATGAGCACGGCCTGTCCGTGCCGCCAGCAACATTTAGCATCGGCGCGACTAATTGCTTAGTTGAAACTGACGGTCCACGCGTCGCTTTGGTGGGTGTTGATAATGTTGGTGTCATTATCAACGACGGCATTGTGATGGTTGTCGCGCTCGATAAAGCGCAAGATGTTAAAAAAGTCGTCGATCAGATTAAAAAAGACGGCGAAGCGTCGCTTCTTTAAAAGGCCCTATTTGATAAGCTGAATCTCTCCCTAGTTTTGCCAAATTTCAAAGCTATAAGATAAACACAGTCAATTGCAGACTCGCCCCATTTAGGCGCGAGTTTTGCATCACCCACAGCCCCGAACGGAGCTTAAAGATAATGAAAAAAAACTATTTCGGAACGGACGGTGTTCGCGGCAAAGCCAATGTCGATAAATTAACACCTGATAATGTCATGCGTCTTGGTATGGCGGCGGGGAAATATTTCTTACAAAATGATGTTGGACGTCACTCCGTTTGTATTGGGAAGGATACGCGTCTATCTGGTTATATGATTGAAAATGCACTCGCCGCAGGGTTTATATCTGTGGGAATGGACGTCAATTTGTTTGGGCCATTGCCCACATCTGGCGTGTCGTTAATGACGCGAACTTTACGCGCGGATATGGGCGTGATGATTACGGCGTCGCACAATAAATATGAAGACAACGGATTTAAATTTTTTGGGCCTGACGGGTTAAAGCTCTCGGATTCTGCTGAAGCCGCGATTGAAGAGATTAGTCAAGAGAAATGGAAAGAGGGCCTCGCTGTTGGATCAGATTTGGGACGCGCGCAACGCTTTGAAGGGGGGCAGAGCCGCTATATTGAAATTGTCAAAAATACATTTCCGCGGGACATGCGCTTATCGGGTTTAAAAATTGTCGTCGATTGCGCCAATGGTGCCGCCTACCGCACTGCGCCCAAAACGATGTGGGAACTTGGTGCTGACGAGATTATTGCAATTGGGGTCGAGCCTAATGGCCTGAATATTAACAAAGATTGCGGTTCCACGGCGACAGACTTGATGTCTCGCACTGTTGTCGAACAGGGTGCGGATGTGGGTATTGCACTTGATGGTGATGCTGATCGCCTAATTATGTGCGATGAAAAAGGCACCATCATTGATGGCGACCAATTGCTTGGCCTCATCGGGACGGGCTGGAAAAATAGCGGGCTGTTGTCGCGCGACGGTATTGTCGCGACCGTCATGTCAAATTTGGGGTTGGAGCGTCATTTAGATGATGCAGGGCTTGAGCTTGTGCGAACACAAGTCGGTGACCGTCATGTGTCTGCGCGCATGCGCAAAGACGGCTATAATATTGGCGGCGAACAATCGGGCCATATGTTAATGACCGATTACGCGCCAACAGGCGACGGCACAGTTGCCGCCCTACAGGTGTTAGCCGAAATTGTGCGCCAAGACCGCCCCGCGAGCGAAGTGCTGAATGTATTTGAAGCTGTGCCGCAGCGCCTAAAAAATGTGAAATATAGCGGCAAGTCGCCTATGGATAATCCGCTGCTTCTTGAAGCCATTAATGATGCGAAATCTGATTTCGGCAATACAGGCCGGGTCTTAGTACGAGCCTCTGGCACTGAACCGCTCATCCGCGTTATGGCCGAAGGGGATGACATGGGTAAGGTTGACCGCATTACCGATCAACTGGTCGAGGTTATTCACGGGCTTTGCGCTTAGCCGAGCGCTCAGCTTTAGACGCTGAAAATCACATCTTTTAAAATTGGGCGCATCACTGTAAGCGGTAATTTGCGCGCCACGTTGATATTTTGTCGACATGTTTAATTCTGCGGCGCGATTGGGGAATGTGACGTGCCATCTTTGTCTACAGATGTAACACTGATTGCTGTGACCGCTGGCTGCGTTTTGCTGGCGATATCTGCCTTAATATATGCTGCGCGTGTGCGGCTGGCAAGCGCTGGTGGGGAGCGGTCTCGCTGGAAGCGGCGTGCCACGGATCTGGACCAACGCCTCGCCAGCATGGACAGTGTATTTAGTAGTTATCCAGGCTTGATATTAGTCTGGGACGAAAGCATCGCACAATCTCGATTAGACCAAAAAAGCTCTGATTGGGGTGATCCGCGCATGTATGGTTCGCCCGCTGCGCTCGCATCTGTCGCGCGCTTTGCTGAAATCGGAAAACAAAAAGGCTTTGCGACCCGTATTTTGGATAGCCTCGCCGATATGGATACAATTGGCGAGGTTGAACCACCGCTAACTTTGCGTGCAAATCTTACCAATCTGCGCACATCGGGGCGTCCGTTTTCAGTGTCTATTGTTTTGCCTGGCGGCAATGTGATCGAAGCTGACGGCCGTCCAGCGGGCCGCCAAGTCGTGCTATGGTTGGAAGATGCCTCTATTCGCGGCGAAGATGAACGCACGGCAATCAACCGTTTTGAGACCCATAGGCTGACCGCCAAAGCTGACCCTATTGCGTTTGTCGAAATGATGAGCCGCGCGCCTTTTCCCCTGTGGCGCATGTCGGGTACGGGAACCATTACGTGGGTTAACGATGCCTATATAGAGGCCGTTGGCGGCGAGACCCTTGATACCGTGATAGACGCGCAAACTCATTTGGACGACCAAGCCAAAGATCAATTAATGGCCTGTCTTAATTCGGGTGAGGGGTCAGAAAATATTCGCCCTATTGTTATTAACGGGACGCGCAAAGCGGTCAATGTGTCCGTCTTTCCCGTCTCTGGTGGTGCGGCGGGTATTGCGATGGACGCATCCGAAGCGGATAAGCTCCGCGAATTGCTGACCCGTCATATTCGCTCCCATGACGAGCTTTTAAATACAATGGAAGAAGCCATTGTGATTTTTGGCGCGGATAAGCGCATGTCCTTTCACAATACGGCTTTTGCGAAGTTGTTTAAACTTGATGATAATTGGTTTAACGACCGCCCCGGTCATTCCGAATGGCTTGATAGTATTCGTGAGCGCCGACTGTTGCCTGAACAAAGTGATTTTGCAGGATGGAAAGCGGGTGAGTTATCGCTTTACACTGATTGGCCAGACGAAATGCCGCCAGAAATTTGGTCGCTACCCAATGGTAAAACGCTACGTCTAGCAAGGCTGCGTGACCCGCGCGGCGGAATTAGTTTGCTGTTCTCTGATATTACCCAAACGGTAACTTTGCAGGGGCAGCTGGGTACGTTGATTAATGTGCAAAAAACAACGCTTGATAAGCTTTCTGAGGGTATTGCTGTTTTTGGAACCGACGGACGACTGAAAATTTTCAATGCCGCATTTGCGCAAATGTGGAATTTAGACAATGACACGCTGGGCCATAATCCGCGTTTTCATGACATCACAGAGGATTGTCTGCCGCTTTATCATGACAAGGCCTTTTGGTCAGAAATGAAGGCGCGCACCACGGACCCTGACCCGCAAGTGCGCCGCCATGTTGACGGTGAAATCCGCCGCTCTGATGGTAGTGTTCTGACATGGTTATCAAGGCCGCTACCAGACGGAGCGACGCTCATCGCTTGGGATGATGTGACCCGGGCCCGTCAAGCCGAAGCGGCGCTGCTGGAACGTGCCGAAGCGCTAGAGCAAGCTGACCGTCTAAAATCTGAATTTGTTGGTCATGTAAGCTATCAATTACGGACGCCACTGACCACGATTTCGGGCTATGCCGACTTTTTGCAAGGTGGGGCGGCGGGTGAGCTATCTGACAAACAATCAGAATATATTTTTGCCATTCAAACCGCGTCAGAGGATTTAGAAAAAACCATTAACGACATCCTCGATATTGCCGCGATTGACGCCAATGTGCTCGATTTAGATCTGGGCGATGTGAATGTTTACGCCATGCTGGATAACGCGCTCGACTATGTTGGTACGAAAGCGGAAGACACAAAAATTGCACTGAAGCTCAGCTGTCCAGACGATGTTGGCATCATCCGTGCCGATGAAACACGGCTGAAACAAGTGGTCTATAATTTGTTGTCAAATGCGCTGCGTTTCACAAAACCGGGCGGCACGATTGTGCTGGGCGGGGCGAAGGCTGACGGCGGCGGCGTCAGTATTTACGTCAAAGATGACGGTGTCGGCATCCCCTCAGAACGCCAACCTCAAGTCTTTGAAAGTTTCCGTTCATCACGCGGCGGCACGGGCCTTGGCCTCGCCCTTGTGCAGCGCTTTATCGAGGCCCACGGCGGCTGGGTCGAACTTGAGTCCGAGGAAGGCGAGGGGACCCACGTGACTTGTTACCTTCCCAAGGAAGCCCCCATTGATAATGCCGCGCCAGAGCTGGACTTATAGTCACGGGTCGCGCCCGCTATTGCCCCTATCATAGCGGGCAAAGCGCGTTATAACGCAGTCATGACAAAAACCCCTGATAATGCCAATAACAGTGATGCCCGTGCGCAAATCACGGCGCTGATTAAATCCAAACCAGACCGTATGACCCGGCGTGATATTGCTCGCGCGCTAGGCATCAAGGGGGATGATCGCCGTGAGCTTCGGGCTGAGCTTCGCGCGATGGTCGAGGATAAAGTGCTATCCCTATCCAAGGACAAGACCTACCGCGTCGCGGGGGACTTACCGGGCGTAATGGTGATAAAGGCTGTGCGTGTGGATGATGAAGGGGACCTTATCGGGGAGCCTGACCGCTGGATGGGCGCTGGCGATGCCTCTGATTTTATTATTCGTGAAGGCCACGTCGGGGGTAAAAAATCCAAAGGCCTTGGCGGTCAAGTAGGCATCGGTGACCGCGCGCTGTGCCGCATTAAAACCCAAGGCGATATGCATATTGCCGTAGTGATGAAGCGCCTTGGTTCTGGCCCGTCAACGCATATGGGTATCCTCTATGAAAGCGGTCGCGGATGGCGGGTAAAGCCCGTGGATAAGCGCGCGCGTGATGAGCTTCGTGTGAAACGTGTGCCAGACGGCACAGAAGGGGCGCAGCTTGTTTACTTTCGTGCGAGCAGCGGTCCGCGCGGCAAACGCGATGATCATTATGGCCGCACCGCAGAGATTGTTGAGTTTCTAGGCTCTGCTGACGATCCGAAAGCGGCATCTTTAATTAGCCTTCGTTTTCATAATATCCCGCTAGGGTTTTCAGATGCTGCCGTGGAAGAGGCAAAATCGATGTTTGTGCCTACCCTGTCAAAGCACCGTGAAGATTTACGCAAAATTCCGCTGATAACAATTGACCCTGTTGACGCCAAAGATTTTGACGATGCGATTTATGCCTCCCCTGATGATGACCCCAAAAATAAAGGCGGCTTTGTGCTGTGGGTCGCGATTGCGGATGTGGCGGCCTATGTCACGCCGGGCAGTGCGCTTGATATTGACGCCGAGAAAAAGGGTAATAGTGTTTATCTGCCTGACCGGGTTGAGCCGATGCTGCCACATGAATTGTCTTCTGATATGTGCTCTCTGCGCCCGCATGAAGACCGCGCCTGTATGGCCGTCAAAATGCGTATTCGCGCGGACGGGACTAAAATCGACCATCATTTTACGCGCGGGCTTATGCGCTCTCATGCACGGTTGACTTACGCCCAAGCCCAAGAAGGTTTCATGGGTAATCCGGGTGAGGCAGCAGCGCCCGTTATGGATATATTGGGCCAAATATTTGACGCCTATCAAGCCCTTAAGATTGCGCGCGCGGCGCGTGCACCGCTTGCGATTGAACTACCAGAGCGCAAAATTAATATCGGTAAAGACGGGCGGGTCGAATCTATTGTCGTCAAAGAACGTTATGACGCACATAAGCTTATCGAAGAATTTATGGTCAATGCTAATGTCGCCGCCGCAGAAGCTTTGGACAGAGCAGGCATGAGCACATTGGTGCGTATTCACCAACCGCCTGAGCGCGAACGGCTGCAAAGCCTGTCTGACTTTCTCCCCGCTGTGGGCCTGAAATGGGCGATTGGTGAAAAAGCCAGCACCGCGCGGTTTAATACGCTGCTAGAAAAAGCGTCCAAAGATGACCTGTCTGAGACCGTCGGCATGGCCGTACTGCGCAGTCAAAGCCAAGCTTATTACGGTGCTGATATGGGGGGGCATTTTGGTCTGAACTTACGCTATTACGCCCATTTTACCTCGCCTATCCGGCGTTACGCCGATTTGGTTGTGCACCGCGCGCTGATAAAGGCTTTTGATTTAGGCGAGGACGGCACAACGGAGCGCGAAGCTCTACGCCTGCAAGAAATAGGGGAGCATATCAGCACGACTGAGCGCCGCGCTATGGCGGCAGAACGTGACGCTAAAGACCGTTATATTGCCGCCTATATGGAAGGGAATGTTGGGGCTGAATTTCACGCCCGTATTTCTGGCGTGACCAATTTCGGATTGTTCCTAACACTGGACGATACGGGAGCAGACGGCCTTGTGCCTATCCGCACATTAGGCCGGGAGCGCTTTCATTTTGATGAAAAGGCTAAAAAACTGGTCGGTGAAGAAAGCGGCGATACCTTTGCCTTTGGTCGCCGTGTGAAAGTACGCCTCAAAGAGGCGGATCCAATCACGGGTGGCTTGATGTTTGAAATGGTCTCCAAAGGCGAAGCTGGAAAGCCGCCAAGCCGCAGCGCGCGGTCGCGTTCGGGGGGTGGTTACCGTGGTAAACCCACCAATAAACACCGTAGTAAAGGTGCCAAGCATAAAGCGGCTAGACGTAAATCTGGCAAAAAACCATCTGGAAAATCGACGACCTAATGGGTAGCTTCATCCTATGAAATATAACGTTAAACGCGTCGAACTTACTGCGAAAGAAAAAGCATTACGGGATGCTTTGCCGCGCGCGGTGAAGCCGAAAAAGGCGGCAACCCTTTTGCTGTGGCAGGGCGAGCGCGATAATCCACGTATTTTGATGGGGCAACGCGCGGGGCGGCATGATTTCATGCCTGATGTTTACGTTTTTCCGGGCGGACGTGTGGACCGCGGGGATAGCTATGTGCCTTACACGGGTGATTTGTCGCCGCGTACGGAAACGGTGCTAGAAGCGGCCAATTCGCCCCGTCAAGCGCGTGCAATCGTTTTGGCAGCCGTGCGCGAAACATGGGAAGAAACGGGCCTAATGCTGGGGCGCAGCACAAAGATGTCGCGCAACCCCCGCCATGAAAGCTGGCAAGCGTTTTATGATGCAGGTCTGACCCCAGATCTGAACGGCATAGAGGTCATGGGCCGCGCCACGACGCCGCCGCGCCGTCATAAACGATTTGATACGTGGTTTTTCGCGCGTGAATGTCAAGATGTGAATTTGGACGCGGTCAGCGATAGCCGCGAGCTGTTAAATGTTGGTTGGTTCACTTTTGACCAAATAGATAATCTTCCGCTCCATACTGCCACAGAAACTATGTTGCGGGTCATGCGAGATTTCCTAAGCCAATCCCGCCCGCCTGCGCGCGTGACCTATATCCGCAAGCAAGGGAAGGCTTTTATCTCTGACCCTTTCCCAAATGACAGCCCGCTTGATTAACCAGTTTTTACGCAGATAGAGCGCAGGACAGTGTTGACAGCCGCGCGAAGGTCTATATACGGCGATTTCAAAATTAATTTTCGAAAGGGCGTGAGCCATGGCGAAGCCAACCACCATTAAAATCCGTCTAAACTCGACGGCTGACACAGGTTACTTCTACGTGACCAAGAAAAACGCGCGTACAATGACTGAAAAAATGGTCAAGCGTAAATACGACCCCGTTGTCCGCAAGCACGTCGATTTTAAAGAAGGCAAAATCAAGTAGGTCTCCCTGCCCATTTTGCATGAAGCAAGCCGCTCCGTTATGGGCGGCTTTTTTCTTGGGTGGTTTATAACAGGGGCGTTAAGCCGCCTTTGGTTGTTCGCTGCCAAAGACGCAATTGCGACCTGCGTGTTTGGCGCGGTACAGTCCCGCATCTGCGCGTTTTAGGGCCTCACGCATATCTTCGTCTTTAAAGACTTGGGATACGCCTGCGCTTGTCGTGATGGTGAGGGCTTCGCCGTCAACATATATGGGCGTGCCTGCGATTAGCGCGCGGATACGGTCAGCGGCTGCAACAGCTTCAGCCTCTGTTGTATTGGGCATGGCGACCATAAATTCTTCGCCGCCGTAACGGCTAACAATATCCACGGCCCGCATGTTCGTCACCAGTCGCGCTGATACTTCGCGCAAGATATGATCGCCCATGTCATGACCCAAAATGTCATTGACCCGTTTGAAATGGTCAATATCAAAAACAATAACAGAGAAGGGTATCCCTCTCGAATTTAGCGCGTCAATGAGAGGATCAGTGGAGCGCTCAAAGAAGCGGCGATTACCCAATCCCGTTAGCGGGTCAGAAACCACCATGTCGAGGTTTTCGTTAAAGTTTTCGCGCAGGCTATCAGCGTAAAATTTACGGCGAAGTTGTGAGTTTATGCGAGCCATAAATTCTTGCGTTTCAACAGGCCGCATAACGGTGTCATTGATTCCAATGTCATAGGCCCGCATAAGGCGCGCTTGGTTTTCAGGATCATCAATGGCCAGAATTGGCGTCTCGCGGCTTTCTTGGTTAAAGCGCAGCGAGGCACAAATCCGAAGGCCGTCAAACCCATTTGAGACAAAGGATACGACAACGGCGTCAAAATTCCCTTTGGCGCGTCGCACGGCTTTTACAGGGTCTGTCTCGACTTCAACGTCGTGATATTCTGACAATGCCGTCACAAGTTTTTCAATATGACGCGGTTGATCATGGACCATTAATACGCGGCCACGCTTACGGTTGATCTCTTGCAATATGGGCCGTGAGTTACCGACAGTATGCCCTGTATGGCTAAGCAATTGGTCTGTGACCATTTTGAGGCGTAACAGTGATTTCACGCGGGTCAGCATATTGAAATCATCAATGGGCTTTGTAATGAAATCATCCGCCCCCGCCTCTAGCCCGCGAATACGGTCTTTGGTCTGTTCTAGCGCTGTCACCATCACCACAGGAATATGCCATGTTTCTGGATCGCCTTTTAACACAGCGCACGCCTCAAAGCCGTTCATGCCGGGCATCATCGCGTCCATTAAAATGAGATCGAGTCGTTCGCTTGCTGCGATTTTTAAGGCTTCTTCGCCGCTACGCGCGGTCAGGACATCATAATATTCAGCCGCTAGCTTGGCTTGAAACAAATGAAGATTGGGGGCGAGGTCGTCAACGACTAGGATTCGGGCGCTCATTATAGCGCGCCTTAAACTTTGGCTTTATCTGCGAATTTACGGACCGTTGCCAAGAAATTAGCAACGGTAATCGGTTTGGCGATATAGGCTTCGCATCCGCCTTCACGGATCCGTTTTTCATCACCCTTCATGGCAAAGGCGGTAACGGCGACGATTGGAATATTCGCAAGTTTTTCGTCGTCTTTAATCCATTTTGTGACTTCTAGGCCCGATACTTCGGGGAGTTGAATGTCCATGAGGATTAAATCAGGATTATGCTTGCGGGCTAGGGCGATAGCTTTCAGGCCTTCACGCGTTTGCACAACGTCGTAACCATGCGCTTCGAGCAGGTCAGAGAACAATTTCATGTTCAATTCGTTGTCTTCGACTATGAGAACCTTTTTGGGCATGATACGTAGCATCTTTTCATTCACCTTTTGCCGGGCTGTCTTATCTTAGCAGCCCTTTGCGTTAGTCAGTTTATAGCGCAATATCCTTAATCAAGGGTGTGGACGCCGTTAGGATTTTATTTACAGAACATAATAAGAACATAATAAGAACATTATAAAGATTTTATGAAGACCCCAATTAAAATATACTGCACGGATAGGGCCGTTTTGTGACGTCAAATTTGACCGCATTATGCCGTGATTGTACCGCGCCGATATCATGCTTGCCTTGTGCGACGTGTGGGGGGCGACGCTCTTTAAGCCATCCTGAGCTTGACACGCTGTCCATAGCGCATGTGGATTGTGATGCATTTTACTGCTCTGTTGAAAAACGCGATGATCCGAGCCTCGCCGATAAACCTGTTATTGTTGGCGGTGGTACGCGGGGTGTAGTCTCTGCCGCCTGTTACCACGCGCGCATTTACGGCGTTCGCTCAGCAATGCCGATGTTCAAAGCCTTGAAAGCTTGCCCGCAGGCTGTGGTGGTGCGCGGCAATATGGACAAATACGCTTATGAAGGTCGGCGTATTCGCGCGATGATGGCGGACCTAACGCCATTAATAGAGCCTTTATCCATTGACGAGGCGTTCTTGGATCTAACAGGCACAGAACGTCTGCATGGGCGCACACCTGCGCAAAGCTTACTAGGTCTACAAAAACGTATTTTAGACGAGGTCGGTGTGACCGTTTCCGTGGGGTTGAGTTATAATAAGTTCCTGGCCAAGACAGCGTCAGATTTAGACAAGCCCCACGGATTTGCCGTATTAGGTCATCACGACGCGCAAGACTTTTTGCGCGATAAACCCGTCGGTTTTATTTACGGTATTGGGCCTGCCTTTGCCAAAAAGCTAAATGCACAGGGTATTCAAACCATTGCTGATGTGCGCAAATTGGGTGACAAAGATATGGCGCGGCGTTTCGGGGATTTAGGTCTGCATCTATCACGCCTCTCGCGTGCCGAAGACAGCCGCCGTGTTAATCCAGACAGTGTACGAAAATCGGTTAGTGCAGAGACGACCTTTAATTCAGATATTTCTGATTTAGAAACACTGAAAGACCGCCTGTGGGTGATTTGTCAAAAAACATCTGATCGTGCCAAAGCGCTTGATACGGCGGGACGCGTGGTTACGTTAAAACTAAAATCCAAAGACTTTAAGACGGTGACACGGCGGCGCACACTGAGCCAACCTGTACAGCTAGCCGATACCATATTCAAAGCCTGCGAACCTTTGCTAGAAGCAGAATGTAATGGTCGGTCATTTCGATTAATTGGGGCCGGTATTTCTGATCTAGGTAAGCCTGTGGGCGACAGCGGCGATCTCTTAGATCCACAGGCTATTCGGCGCGGTCAGGCCGAACGCGCATCCGACAAAGCACGAGAGAAATTCGGAACGGCCGCAATTATGACAGGGCGAGCGCTACGGGCTAAGGTGCAAAAAAATCAATCCCGCGCTGTTAAAAAAGATCAGTAAAAGACTATTTTGCGTCTCTTGCGGCTTTCGCGAAATCTTTGAAATAGCGGTAGATATCATCTGACTCCATGCTGGCGGCATGGCGCCATGTTGGAGCTGTGTCTAAATTTAAAACGCCACCATCAGGCGCGATAATGAAGACGGTTGGAGTGCCTTCAACCGTGTCCAGCCCTAAACGGTTGGCAATATCAATATTGCGGTCTTTCTGTCCAACATCGACATAAACCAGTTCATATTCTGTGCTGATTAGGGTTTGAAACCGTTGCGTTTGAAAGTCGGCGGCGAGGGCCCGACTGTCGTGGCACCAATTGGCCCCCATAACGACCATCGCATTCTTGCCTTGCTTGCGTGCCGTAGACAATGTCGCGTCGACATCTGCGTTTGCATTACGTGATTGGTCATAAGGACGCGGGTCGTTATCAACTTTCGGTGCCGCTTTAAGCTCAGCTTTTGCGGCTAAGGTGTGACGGACCTTATTTACTTCCGGCGTTGAGCTTACAACCGACTGAGGCGTTGCTGAATTGGATGTCACAAAAGAGGGTAATGATTGCGCTGGCATAACGGCGCAGCCATTCATGAAAATCGCGCCAATAAATGCAACAGATGTAAGGGGTTTAATGGGCATATTTATTCTCCTGCACCTAACTATCACGATTGTATTCGCTGTAAAATCACGAAATAGTGCTAACGTCATAACTTGCGCCACTCATTAGCGCTGCTAGAGGAATACCAAAATGAATTGGTTGAAAAAATTATTGGGTTATGGTCATGCTCCCTTACAAAATCCAACCTCACAACAGGACGCCGAACCGTTAGAAAACGCTCGTTCCAAACCTCATAGTGTAACAGTCAGGCGTCATTTTTACAATCAAACAGGGTTTCAGACTTACGGTAGTTTTTTCACGCTGTGGGACGGTTGGGCGACGGCTGGTCATGTCCTGTCAGAAGCATCAGAGATGCTCCCTGATTTTTGTACAGGCCAGGTCTGTAGTTGGCCCGATGGCCTAGACGGGGCGTTGATTGGATGCAGGCTTCCTGCTGTTGCGCCTTTGCCGCCGCGCGTCGGGCAGACGCTAACGGTCAAAGGTTATCCCGCAGGGTCGCGCCATCCTGAGGAGCGCCGCGCAACAACCTATTATGAAAGGCAGCCCGGTGTATGGATTGCTCATATCATCATGCCAAACGAACCCGTTGTCACAGGGATGAGCGGTGGTGCCGTTATTGATGCCGATACAGGCGAGGCCGTTGGCATTTTAATTACACGCAACTCTCCCGCAGACTTAAACGCGGACCGTGACCCCGATGAGAGCTGCGACTTTGTTGCGCTATCAGCCTTGTGGGAGGCCGCAAAACGCGCAGAGACAGTTGCCTAGATAACGCGCGCAATTGTACGAATAGCCATCCAGATAAGAACAATCGTTGAGAGTGAGAATAAACCAAATCGTAACATCACTTTATTGATTGTTATTTGAACAATGCTGTGAAGTATACGGAGTGCCACATAGGCCCAAGCCAGCATGAGAGCCATGTCATCACCAGCTGATAACTCTGAAAGGTGGATGTAAAACATGAGCGCGTAAAAGATTGTGGGTTGTTCCATCAAATGATTGTAATTATGCGCCGCCCACTGGGTGTGCTCTGGAAGCTTTGCTTTCCAATCTCCATCTGGATTACGCGCCTTATCGGGTGCGATTCGGGCCTTTTGCATCCCTGGGATCCGCCGTGCATACATAATGGCCCAAATAATCAGCGTCCAAATGATTAAAGCTAAAACTGGTGTTAAAAACTGCGTCATGATAAATCCCCTTTAGGCTAGACTGCGCGCAATTATAAAGATTAGCAAGGGTGTTACCTACCAATCCCCTTGGGCGGATTGCCAAAGCGTCAATAAAGAAATCGCCGCCGTATCAGCGCGCAAAATACGCGGCCCAAGCGAGACAGCATCGACGCAATCCATATTTAAAAGTCTGTCGCGTTCAGCCTCTGTGAAGCCGCCCTCTGGCCCAATTAATAGGGCACACGGACCAGAATAGTTGCGCAAAATATCCAATACGCTGTGCCCGCCGCCCGCCTCATCGGCAAATATAATGCGCCGTCCTTTGTCCCAGTTGTCCAAAAGACTATCCAGCTTTTTCGGCTTTGCGACCTCCGGCAAATCAAGGCGTTCCGTTTGCTCGGCAGCTTCGATAATCTGTGCGCGCGCTTTGTCGGTATTTAATTTCGCAAATTGGGTGCGCGCGGTAATGACAGGCACAAACTTTGATACGCCAAGCTCTGTCGCTTTTTCAAAAATAAAGGCTGTGCGGTGTTTGCGAACAGGCGCGAAGACAAGCCAAATATCAGGGGCATCATGATGACGGCGCAGCGGATCTGTTACGATTAAACTGCCGCCGCGTTTTGATAGCATACTAATCTCTGCCGCCCATTCACCGTCATGACCATTAAATATCCGCACAGTGTCGCTTACAGATTTACGCAAGACCGTGCCTAGATAATGCGCCTGCGCAGGCTCTAGCGTGACGGCGGCCCCAGCGTTCAACGGTGTATCGACATAAAGCCGGGTTAATGTGTAATTTTCTCTCATGCGCCCTATTGTTAGCGCGCTTACTATCCTTTTGGAAATGAAAACGATAAGGTTCGTTATGAGCAACGTTATTAAAGACGCGTCCAAATCCCATTGGGTTTACAAGGCGCCAGAAAGGATGCAGCCTTATCTACAATTGTCCAGGCTTGACCGTCCTGTGGGCTATTGGCTTTTGACCTTGCCTGGATGGATTGGACTGGCCTTTGCGAGCCTTGGTGTGGGGTTTGCGCAAAGTGATTTGAAATGGGCGGTATTTATACTCATCGGGGCGGTTGCCATGCGCGGCGCGGGGTGCACCTATAATGATATCGTCGACCAAGATTTGGACGCGCAAGTTGACCGCACGGCCTTGCGGCCTCTGCCTGCGGGGGCAGTCACAACGAAACAGGCGTGGATATGGCTGTTCGCGCAATGCGGCGTTGGGTTGGTTGTGCTGTTATGCCTCCCGCGCCTCGCGCAGATTATCGCGCTCGCCTCTATCCCGCTTGTCGCCGCCTATCCGTTTATGAAACGCATAACGTGGTGGCCGCAGGTTTGGCTGGGTATGACCTTTAACTGGGCGGTGCTGGTCGCTTACGCTGCAAAAACAGGGGTAGTCAGTGGATCGCTCTTTATTCTCTATCTCGGCCTGATTTTTTGGACGGTCGGCTATGATACGATTTATGCCTGCCAAGATATAGAAGACGACGCCATGATTGGCGTGAAGAGCACGGCGCGGCGGTTTGGGAGTAAATTAATAACTGGTCTTAGCCTGTCCTATCTCGCAGCATTTATTGCTATCTGCGTAAGCGTTTTATTCAGTCTTTACGAGAGCGATATGGGTGCTTTGATATTTTTCTGGGCCCCAATTCTTTGCG
Source organism: Fretibacter rubidus (assembly GCF_041429785.1). Lineage (GTDB taxonomy): Bacteria > Pseudomonadota > Alphaproteobacteria > Caulobacterales > Maricaulaceae > Fretibacter > Fretibacter rubidus. The sequence continues at coordinate 2,579,316 of NZ_CP163423.1, read as the reverse complement.
CGCTTGCTGGATTTGGATATCATCTCAATCATCAGTTAAAAGAAATGAAAACACATGGTGACACGAAAGCCCTAGTAATTTTCAAATCTAACTTCTGGGCTGGTATTTATTTAATAATAGGGCTTTTGATAATAGGCTACACCTTGCACGGTAATATATTTGAGGATGCACCTTGGTTGTGACCATCACCTCTTCGTGATGGCAACTTGTTCCCACTCTTATGCGTATTACGTTAGTAATAGAATAAACACGAAGGAGTTTATCATGCTAACACGACGTAATCTTGGTCTGGGCGCTGCGGCTTTCTCATTAGCGGCTTGCACAGGCACAACAACCAAAGCAGATGATATGACGACTGATGCAAAGACGGCAAAGGATGTAAATATGAGCGATAATGAATGGGCCAATATGACCCCCGCCGCGTGGAAAGACCGGTTGACCGATATGGAATATTATGTGCTGCGCGAAGAAGGCACAGAGCGGGCAGGGACATCACCGCTGAATGCTGAAAAGCGCGACGGTACATTTGTCTGCGCAGGCTGCGCGCTGCCTCTGTTCAAATCAGAAACAAAATACGAATCAGGCACAGGCTGGCCAAGCTTTTACGATTTTATTCCAGGAAGTTTAGATACCAAAGTTGATCGTAAGCTATTTATGGCCCGCACAGAATATCACTGTTCACGCTGCGGTGGTCATCAAGGCCATGTATTCAAAGACGGCCCCGCACCAACGGGACTACGTTATTGTAATAACGGTATTGCACTAGACTTCATTCCAGATGCCTAGACCGTAAAAATATTTCCTGCAATTTATAGCTGACAAAGGCCTGGCACATTGCTAGGCCTTTTTTATGCGTAATTTATCACTTTCCCTTATCTCTGTCTTCGCTTTTACCGTTGCCGCCTCAGTACATAGTCAAACGAATGATGACATCGTGCAAGTGATTGAGGCCCCTGCAATTGACGATAACATGCGTCCTTGGGGTTTGTTCACTATGACGTGGCGTTTACTCCGAAATAATACGCAAACAGGCACACGAAAAAAAGCAGGGCAACAAACAGTCGTATTGGAAATTATTCAAGTGCCGTCACTGGAACAACCCGGTCAAATGGCTTTGGCCTGTGTTGACGGTCAAATGCAAATGGCTCTGACGTGGTCAGATATGATGCCAGCCGATATTTACCGCGAACCCTTCACCAAAAGCGGCACACGGACAGCGAAAGTCGATGTGTTTGTTAATGGCGAGAAGCAAGAGCGTGAAAAGTGGTCTTATAAGAAAAAAAATAAAGCTCTTTATGCGCTAAACACTCGCCCAGCGATGGAATTTTATAATCATATCATCCTACGTAATAAGGTCGAGGTCAGTTATAAGGGCGAAACGCATCAGGTGATTATGCCTGAACCCAATGCAACATTTGCCAATTGGGGCGCTGATTGCGGTGTCGGACTTAACGCGAAGCGCTAAAGACGGGCTCCATTGAGCGCAGCATATTCGGTGCGTCATGGTAAATAGCGGGTTAAGAGCCTTTGAAATTTCATAAAATTTCTTGATTGCAAAACTGTCTTTTTTAGGAGACACTTTGTTTATTGGAAGCCGTCGGATGTCCGACCGCGTTATGAAAGGAGGTGTGAATTGTTTATCTTTTTTGAGGGGTCTGCCCGAAGCTGTTAAATCAGTACTTTCGTAAAAGCGAAATTGGGTACCGAATATCTTACCGGCAAAGCGGGCACGACGTCCCGTTAGACCCAAACTTAAAACGAGCCCCCGCCATACTGTGGTGGGGGCTTTGTTTTTGATCGGCTTTGCCGAACATTAGCTCCTGTGGACCTAATTTAAAAAATAAAGCCCCTGGCAGGGGCAACAACAAGACATTAATCGGCATAGCCGTGTCATGAATCTTGAGGATTGATCTCAGAGCTCAAAGGCGAGGTTCACGCATTAGCCCCAAGCCATCCTCACAAAACCGGTCAATATACCCACGCTTTGAACACGCAACGTGAAGTGAGTTGTCTTTTTTTAATATCTCGGCAATTGTTATGGAACGAATTGCGCTTATCTATGTTAGCTATGTGATGATAAGGAATAAAATGGGTCGTTTCATAATAAAATCAATCGCCGTTACGGCTCTGGCCCTATGCGTAGGTGCATCTCCTGCATTGGCTCAAACAGCATCAAAGCCATTTTTTCGTGATTTGCTGCCTGATTTTTCAAATTATGACCACAGCAAATGGGGTCTGATTGCTGGGGCAGGGGCCTATGTTTCGCCCAATTACACGGGTGATGACGCTTACCGCGTGCGTGCGCTTCCATTTGCACGGGCGTCATACGGTGATAATTTCTGGGTGAGCGTACCAGAGGGCGCTAACTACCGCCTCTATGACAAGGACGGTTGGACCGTGACCGCCAAAGCCGAAATGGCCTTTCCGCGTGGTGAAGACGGCAAAAGCTTCTTCGCGGTATCGGGAAGTTCAACCGATGACCTTCTTGGGCTTGGCGATATCAAGCCGTCAGTCGAACTCGGCGGTGCACTTGGGTATGACGCTGGCCCAATATCGTTTAACGGCAGTGTGCGCCAAGGTGTTGGTGGACACGGCGCGTTAATCGGTGATGCGTCGGTCAGTTACCGCAAGATTTTCAAAGCTGGCGAAACACCTATCGCCGTCTTCCTCACACCTAATATTAAGTTCGGCGAAGCGGATTTATTGCAAACTTATTACGGCGTAACACCCGAACAATCCATTGGCTCTGGCCTTCCAGAATACCGTACAAGCGGCGGTATTTATAGTATTGGTATCAACACGCTTGCCTTTGTTCCAACATCAGAGAAAAGCGCCTTTATTCTGTATGGCTCTTTGCGGGAACTCTCGGGCGATGCGAAAGATGCTCCGCTAATCCAGCAACGTGGCAGTAGCACCCAAGCCTTTGCAGGCGTGTTTTGGGTGCGCGCCTTTGGCCAAGACGCCCGCCGCGCCAAAGAGTTAGTCACCGGCCGCTAGCAAACTGTATTTCCAAGGTCACCAGTTTAAACCAAGCACATTTGTTAGCCGTATCCTTTCAAAAGGATATTGTTATGCGCATTTTACTCTTGGGCTTTTGTAGCCTCCTCATAACACATACAGCGAATGCGGATGACACCAAATGGGGGCTGAGCCTGGGTGGCGGTGTCGCGCTTGCGCCCCATTATAGCGGTGATGATGATTATGCAGTTCTGGCCTTGCCCTTTGCGCGGGTCACCTATGATGATGTCTTCTATGCCTCTATTCCTGAAGGGGCCAATTTGAAACTCTTTGACGAAGGCGGATTTAGCGTTGTCTCTACCGCGAAGTTTACTTCTGACCGCGAAGAAGACGGTGACGCGCCGTTTCAAATAGCGGGCAAGCAAACAACAGACCTCATTGGATTGGGTGATGTAAGCAGGACAATTGAGCTGGGCGGTACGGTCAGCTACAGCCGTGAGAATTGGCGTATTAGCGCGGCAGCCCGGCAAGGGCTGGGCGGACATGACGGATTCGTCGGCGAGCTATCGGCGCGCTACAACACGTCCATTCGCGGCTACGGCCCGCCAATTCGGATAAGCATTGGGCCGAGCCTGAACTTCGGTGATAGCGATTATATGAACGCCTATTACGGCGTCACGACCGTGCAATCAGTAGCCAGTGGCCTGTCACAATATCGTGCCTCTGGCGGACTTTATTCCGTAGGCTTATCGCTGAGTGCGACCGCCCCCGTGTCCGAGCGCAGCGCCATATTCTTACAAGGGTCGCTTAGCCAATTAATGGGTGACGCCAAAGACGCACCGCTTGTCACAGAACGGGGCAGTCCAACACAAGCCTTTGGCGGTATATTCTGGGTCTATACATTTGGCCAAGACGCCAGACGGGGCAGACGACGGGGCTAGTTTGGATATATTAATCGCAATGCCAGCATGTTTCTAATATACCGTTATGAATACCGCCTTGTCCGATTGGCCCGCCCGGCGGTAGGGTTTTGGACTTCACAACAGGCTCAACGGATTTACGCGGCGTATCCAAAAATCCTTTAACTTGTTCTGATAACCACACACCGTGATCATCACCGCGTGCCTTTGATGCTTGCCCAACCTTGGCAAGGGCGGCGTAAGCACGTGACTGCACAGCAGGCGTATTGCTGCCGCTGGCTAAATCCATCAACGCATAGGCAAATCGTGTTTGTACTGCTTTGGAAATTTCGCCCGTACGGCCCGATAGGGGTTGGTTCATGACATATCTATGCGTGGCTTCTAATACAGTCTCTAGGCTTGGGTTGGCACGGTCACGACGATTAAACTCCACTAACCGTGCTGCGCGGCGCGGGTCTAACAAGGCGTCAAATGTCAAATCCGCCGCTGTGTCAGCCGCAGCCGTCACGTCAAAAGCGGGATAAGCCGTGCGGCGAAACAACTCGCGGTCACTATCAGCAAAACTATAGCTGACGAGCGACGGCATCAATAGCTCTAGCGTTGCGTCTGGTATATCCAAGGCTTTCGGGTCTAACGTGGATAATAACGCGTCTAGCGCGGCGCGCTGCTCTCGCGGCGCGACAATTTCCATGGTCGCCTGCCCGTCCCCTCGCAAAGCATAATTAAAGGAAGCTCCGCCTAAGACTTTGGCGGCAGCCGCCGTTTGGTAACGGTGATACAGATAAATCGGTACTATGACTTTATTCAAATCTGACAAAGGTTGGCCTTCTACAATCCGGTCAACACCGAAATTTTCAAGCGCAATTTCGCGTACGTCCATTGCGGTCTTAAGCCCGTCGACTGGATTGGCACCATTATCCCACACATTACCTTTGGGGTGGGACGTGCCAACAGAGCGCGCATCTGTATCGGCCACATATAAAAGACCACGGCTGAGCGCGTCTTGGACGAGCAACTCGCGTTCCGCCTCTGTCGTATCGCCGTATAACCACGCCGCTGCAAATTCATCCCATTCGCCAATACCGACGCCGTAGGTTTGGCTGAAATCAATTTGGCCGTCAGTGACGCGCACATCAGGCGCTGGGTAATCCATGACCGAGCCCTTGTTATAGGTGCTAGCGGCGAAATTATGGGCAAAGCCAAGGGCGTGACCAACTTCATGGGCGGATAATTGACGGATACGATCAAGCGCCAATTCAATTGGGTCATCATCCGAGCCAGTGCCAGTTTTGGCGGTCCCGACCAGGCCTTCAAAAATCATGCGGTCTTGGCGAACGCGAAGACTGCCAAGATTAACATGCCCCTTTAGCATTTCGCCTGTGCGCGGGTCAGATACACCGCCGCCGTAACTCCAACCGCGTGTTTGGCGGTGGACCCATTGTACAACATTATAACGAATATCTAGCGGGTGCGCGTCTTCTGGCAGAATTTCAACGCGGTAACCATCGGGATAACCTGCCGCTGCAAACGCGTCTTCCCACCAGCGTGCGCCGTCAACAAGGGCGCTACGGATCGGTTCGGGCGCGCCGCTATCAATATAAAAAATAATGGGATTAATGGTCTTGCCGTCAGCATCTTTTTGCAAGCGGTAACGCCGCGCGAGGCGCGTTTCAATCGGGGCATCAAGAGCCGCGCTATAGTCATAATGCACTTCTTCAATTGCGCCTGCGCGCGGGTCGGATTTGCGGATTCCATAACCTTGCTCTGGCAGCCGCACAAAACTGTGGTGCTGTATTAAGGTCGCGTCGAGGCCATTGGCCGCTGTTGTTCGCACTTCGCGCCCAGGCTTGGAGCTACTAAGCGTGAAGAAGACATCAATTTCATTATTATCCGGGAAGGAAAACAAGTTATTTGTATCAACCAATGTACGGTCTTTGGCGATGCTAAAATTACCTTGATCCGCGTCCTTAAGATATTGCACGAGGTTGAGGACATCGCTTTGGAGAAATTCTGTTAATTCAATAACAGAGTCGTCGCCAGATTTGCGAATATCAAAACTTGCAAGAAATGAAGGGGCGAAGCTCTCACGCACCGCGCGCTCTTCCAGTGGGTTATCGGGGCTCGCGCGGTAAGACAGGTTTTCCGCCTCTAGGATGATACGGTTTCCCATTTTGCGAAACACAACAACCTTACCGCTGTCACCCCACCCCCGGTCTAGCCCAACGGGATTTGACCCGAGGCCAGCAGTAAGGCGTGCGGTATGGATAAGGCGTAAAATCTCTCCGTCTTCATTGGCGTCGGGCAGTTTGGCGTAAACCCGGTTCTCATCTGTATCGACATAAAGATCGATGAACCCGGGGCGGTGATCCATGCCCGCGAACATATCGCCAGCTTTAGACGAACTGCCAGTGCCAGAAGGCGCGCAAGCAACTAATATAAAACCGATAAACAAACTTATGATGACGCGCATAATTAACTCCCTAAGTTTTTGAGACTACGCTGGGATTTGACCAAGGTAAAGCCACATAGCGCCTGACGGGAATGTTGCTTTCACACGGTGCTTTGACAGGGCTGCTTCACATGCGTAACACAGCATGCATAGGAGAGTCATATGGCCATAGCCCGCCCCGTTGATAGACGTTTGTTTTTCATGTTTGACCGCGCCCACACGCGAGTTGCCAAGGCCGCTGATAATCACCTTGCAGCGCGCTCTCGTGTTGGGACGTCCCAAGCGGCTGTGCTGATTTATTTGGGTTATCATGATAATTGCCGCTTATCTGAATTGGCAGACGGCACGGGGCGCAATAACTCTGCAATAACGGGCTTAGTGACGCGTATGGAAAGAGCGGGCTTGGTGATGCGTGGTAATGGCAGTGATGATGGTCGCGCCAAAACAGTATCTTTGACGGGTGATGGTTGGGCGTTGCGCGAAACTGTGATGAATGATTTTCGTGATTTTAACGAACGTCTCTCACGTGGTATGAGCGAGGACGAAATTAACGCGGTCTTGAAGTTTTTCGATACTGCCGCTGGGAATGTTGAACCATGAGCGCGGGTCCGAAACCGCTAGAGGTCGATATCGTCTCTGATATTGTCTGTCCGTGGTGCTGGGTTGGCCTGCGCTATTTCCTGCAAGCCAAAGACTATATGCCTTTTGCTATTACCTTGAACTGGCATCCCTATATGCTCGACCCTCATGTCCCGCAAGGCGGAGTGCCCTATAGTGATTATATGAAAGCCAAATTTGGTGACGGGCCGTCGGATAAGTTTAAAGCCATGCGTGCCCACCTCGAAGAGATAGGGCCTCAATTAGGTATAGACTTTCAATTCAGCAGTATTCCCATGCGCCCCAATACGCTAAACGCGCACCGCGTGATACGGTGGGCAAGCGGGCAGGGGTTGGGTACAGAAATGGCCGAAGCTCTGTTCAAAGCGTTTTTCACTGATCAAAGGGACGTCGGTGATACCGCCGTATTGGCCGATTTGGCGGGCAACGTTGGCCTCGATAAAACGCTGACAGCGGAACTTCTATCAACAGAGCGCGACAAGGCCGAGGTTAGTGCAGATATCACGCATTTTCAAACATTGGGGATATCGGGTGTGCCGACCTTTATTTATAATAGACAATACGCTGTGCAGGGGGCACAACCCGCGCAACATCACGCTAATGCGTTACGGCAAGCCGTCCAAAACATCGCCCAAACGTAGATAACACATATTCGGAGATTACTATGACCCTCTTTCAAATCGTTGCGCTTTATGTTGCGCTAAACTTACTCATTGCGCCTTTTCTTATGTTCCGGGTTGGCGGACAACGGATTGCCAAAAAGGTGAATCTAGGCGATGGCGGGGATCCTATTCTTTTTGCCCGTATTCGCGCTCATGGCAATTTCACAGAAAATGCACCATTGCTTCTTATCGGTTTATTGGCCTTGGCCATGGTGTCTAACGTCCATAGCTTTGCGATTGTGCCGATAGTGCTGCACGGCTTTGGACTTGCGATTACGTTGGGGCGTATCGCCCATGCTTTTGGTATGTCTGAAAAAGGTAAATCGGGCAAAGGTCGCTTTATTGGCACAATCCTGACCATGCTATCTTATGTCGGCATGGCCGGCACTATTCTGTTTTTAATCGTTGCGGCCTAATGAACGCATTATCAGATATCAAAGCGGACGCACCGCTTGATCACCGTGACCTTGCTCCCGTTTTGGACAGGTTGCTGTCAAAGGCTATGCATTACGGGGCCGAGCACGCGGATGTCATTGCGACCCATGGGCGGTCATTATCTGTGGCTGTGCGCGATAAAGATCTAGAAGATGTCGATAATAGCGAAGGCAAAGACATTGGCCTGCGCGTTATTATTGGCGCGCGTCAGGCGTCTGTCTCAAGCTCTGATTTATCAGACGCGTCACTTGATAAGCTTGCAGAGCGGGCTGTCGCTATGGCCCGCCTCGCGCCCGAAGATCCTTATTGCGGACTGGCGGATGCGTCCTTGCTAGAAATATCACCGCCTGATTTGGGTTTGTTTGACGCTCATGTCATGAGCCCAGAAATGTTAAAAGACCGTGCGCTAGAGATGGAAGCCACAATTGCCTCTGTAGACGGTGTCTCCCAAGCCGAAGGCTGCTCTGCCAGTTGGTCGACATCTGCGATTTATTTTAAAACCAGCCACGGCTTTGAAAATGGCTGGCGGTCTTCACGCCACGGCACGGGCGGTATGGCTATCGCCGAACGCGACGGTCATATGGAACGCGATTACGCATCAGAGGGCACGCGGTGGTTAGAAGACCTGCCGTCTATCAGTTCTATTGGCATGGACGCAGCGACACGGGCTGTAGCGCGCCTAGGGGCGAAACAACTACCGTCATCGGCTATGCCCGTGATTTTCGAGCGGCGCGTTGCGGGCTCTTTGCTGTCGGCCTTGATTAACGCCATAAGTGGAACATCCATTGCACGCGGCACATCATTTTTGAAAGACGCGATCAACACGCCTATTTTTGCAAGCGATATAGAAATTATTGACGACCCGCTGAAGCGGCGCGGTCATGCATCGCGACCGTGGGACGGTGAGGGTGTCAAAGTCAAACGCCGCGCGTTAATTGATAACGGTGTTTTGACGACGTGGTTACTTAATTCTGGCACGGCCAAACAATTGGGCCTTAAAACGACTGGCCATGCCATGCGGGGTATTGGCGGGCCGCCTGGTGTGGGCGCAACCAATGTTTATATGCAGCCCGGTCAGTTGTCCCCTGCTGTCTTGATGGCTGAGATTGAAACAGGCTTATTGGTCACGGATATGTTCGGCCCGTCATTAAACCCCAATACAGGTGATTATTCCGTTGGCGTCTCTGGGATTAAGATTGAAGGCGGCGCGCGCGCCCATGCCGTGTCTGAGGTAACAATCGCGGGTAATTTACGTGATATGTATAAATCACTGACCCCTGCCAATGATTTGGTATTTGACGGTAGTATGGTCGCGCCGAGCCTGCGCATCGAAGGCATGACACTTGCCGGAGAGTAAAGACATATGCCTGCCACTCACTGATGACCTTGCGTTAATCAAAGAGGCTATTTTGCACGGCGGCGCAATTGCGCGCGATGCCTTTCACGCAAATGATAGCAAGGTTTGGGACAAAGCTGGCAACCATCCCGTGACGGATGCCGATATTGCGGTGAATGATTATCTGCGCGATGTTCTGATGCGGGCGCGGCCCAATTACGGTTGGCTATCAGAAGAAACTAAAGATGATTATTCGCGGCGGTCCTGCCCGCGTACATTTGTCATTGACCCCATTGACGGAACGCGGGCCTTTATTGACCGCAGTGCTAACTTTGCCGTCTCAATCGCTATTATTGAAGACGGACAATCTGTTGTTGGCGCGCTGTATAATCCGCTGACCGAGGAGTTGTTTACAGCGACCAAAGGCGGCGGCGCAGCGCTGAACGGGGAGGCGATTAAGCCAAGCTCGCGCGCAGAGCTAGAAGGGTGCCGCATGATTGGCTATCCGCGTAAATTTCGTCGCCAAGGCTGGCCCGCGATGAATGTGCATATCGCTAATAGCATGGCCTACCGCATTGCGCTTGTGGCCTGTGGGCAGGCGGACGCCACCGTTGCCTTTACGCCAAAATCAGATTGGGACGTAGCGGCCGCCGCCCTGATTGCAACAGAATCGGGCGCGCAAGTGACTGACCTTTACGGTAAACCCTTTCGGTACGACCGCGAGGGTACATCACAAACAGGCGTTATTTGTGCTGGCGCGAAGCTGATGCCTTTGATAAAGACACGCATGAAAAGCTTGATTGACGCTGCCGCGCGCAGCGATAATCCAGCGCGAGATTTTGCCTATTTGGGGACCCGTATGAGCGACCGTAAAACAGAAGACACACCAGAATTATTACACATCGTATTTGGCGGCGAGCTTGTCGATCCGATGAAAACAAAATTCATAGACCTATCCAAGGTCCATTTTGTTGGGGCCTATCCCAATTACGCGAAAGCCCATGAAGCGTGGAAATCATCAGCCCAGCGCACCGTTGACAATGCTCACATGCGTTACTTTATTCTGCACGCGCATGAATTAATTGATCCTGATAAAGACGGCATCATTGGCTAATCCCACACCACCCTCTACCTCTCTAAAATCACCGCCGCTGGATCGGCAGATGATTGCGCGACTATGGCGTGATTTTATCTGGCCACAAAAACACACGCTTCTTGCGGCTGCGTTTTTTATGATACTTTTGGCCCTCGCCACAGCGGCTTACGGCTTTTTGGTCAAATTTATAATCGATAGCGCTGTTGCACTGCAGGCTGAGGCTGATGCGGCCAGTAATGCTAAGCGATACGCATTGTTGATTGCGCCGGCCTTAATCGTTGTCACAATGGTTTCAGGTGGCGCTATGTTTGCGCAGCGGGTCCTCACGAATAAACTTGCGCTTAACGTTATCGCCGCGTTGCAAAAACAAATGTTCGCCCGCGCCCATGCTGCAGACTACGCCAGTTTTGCCCGCGAACCCGTGGGCAATTTAGTCTCAAAATTCACCAATGACGTGAGTGTTTTGTCCAACGCCCTTATCCGCGCTGTCTCAAATCTTGTGCGCGATAGCTTGACGGTCTTGTTTATTATCATCTCTATGTTGGTGATTAATTGGCAACTCACGGTTCTTATTGTTTTGATTTACCCATTAGCGATGTGGCCAATCGTGACCATTACAAAACGCTTGCGCGGGAATGCGACAGACGTTCAAAGTCATATCGGCGTGATTACCTCCAACTTGCAAGAGAGCTTTGGTGGGGCGCGTATGGTCAAGACGTACGGTCTTGAGGCGGCGGAGCAAAAGCGCCTCGGTAAGGCCTTTGATAAGCGCATTAATTATTATTTGAAGCTTATCACAGAGCAGGCCCGTGTTGATCCGATACTCGAGGTTTTTGGCGGCCTTGCCATTGCGGGTGTGTTTATATTCGGGGTTTATCAATATAGCGCTGGCCAAGCAACGCCGGGTGATATTGGCGGTGTTTTAACGCTACTGCTGACGGCGGCGCCGCGTATTCGTGCACTGGGTACGCTTAATAATGTCGTGCAAGAAGGTCTCTCCGCGCTTGCGCGTATTTTTACTGTTATTGATGAGCGTCCGCTGATTGTGGACAAAGCGGATGCGCAAACGCTGTCAAACCCCCGTGGCGCGATTAGTTTTGAGGACGTCTCATTCGCCTATACTGACGGCACTATGGCCATTCAAGAGGTGAGCTTCTCTGTTAAACCTGGGCAGACCATTGCCTTGGTTGGGGCATCGGGTGGGGGTAAGACAACAGTCATGAACCTTATTCCGCGCCTTTATGACGTGAGCGCTGGGAAGGTCAAAATTGACGGTATTGATGTGCGCGATACTACAACGGACAGTCTTCGCGGTGCCATGGCGCTCGTCTCCCAAGGTGTGACATTGTTTAACGACACGGTTGCAGCCAACATTGGTTTTGGTGACCAAAACGCCAGCCAAGACGATATTATAACTGCTGCTAAAGCTGCTGACGCGCATGATTTTATTGTGTCTTTGCCTGACGGTTACAACACCATCATCGGGGAAGACGGGGGCTCTTTATCAGGGGGGCAGCGCCAACGGATTGCTATTGCGCGCGCCTTTTTGCGTGACGCGCCTATCTTGTTGCTTGATGAGGCGACCTCTGCGCTGGACACGCAATCCGAGTCCAAAGTGCAGGCCGCGCTTGACCGTCTCGCCAAGGGACCCACAACAATTGTCATCGCTCACCGCCTCTCGACGATTAAAAATGCAGACTGCATTTATGTGATGGACGGCGGCAAAATAATAGAGAGCGGCACCCACGCGCAATTATCCAAAAAACGAGGCGGGGCTTACGCTAAACTCCTAAAGGCGCAGGCCTTGGGATAGAATGACAACAAAATACTGGCAAGACCCGTGGGGTTTAAGTTTTTTTAGTTGTCGTCTTCTTAGCCGCTGTCTTTTTTGCAGCCGGTTTTTTCTTGGCCGCTGGTTTCTTTTTCGCTGCGGGCTTCTTTTTTGCGGCTGGCTTTTTCTTTTTACGCGTGCCTTTGGCTTCCTTCTCGGCGATATATTCTAGCGCCATGTCAATATTGACATCCTCTGGCTTTGTGCCGCTTGGGATTGTCGCGTTGATTTTTTCATATTTCACATAGGGGCCGTAGCGACCGTCCATAATCTTCACAGGTTTTTCTGTTGATGGATGCAGACCAAGGTCTTTTAGCACGGTTCCCGCCGAGCGCCCACGGCCGGGATTGGCGCGTTTCTCCGCAATTAAATCCACCGCACGGTTAAGCCCAACCTCAAACATTTCGTCCGCAGTCGGGACATTGGCATAGGTACCGTTATGCAAGATATATGGCCCGTAACGACCCAAGGCGCCCGTAATCATCCCGCCCTCGGCGGGGTGTTCCCCAATTTCACGGGGCAAGGATAACAGCTGCACGGCTTTGTCGAGGGTCATTTCATTATACGGCCAATTTTTCGGCAAGCTTGTGCGTTTGGGTTTTGGCTGTTTCTTAAGTTCCGGATCAGGCTCTGTCTTGAGTTCAACATAAGGGCCAAAACGGCCTGTTTTCAGCCAGACCTCGCCAGCCATGTCAGGATGTGCGCCAAGCATTGTATCTTCATTATCGGCATTGGGGTCATTCCCATCACCAAAGGGGCGCGTGAATTTGCACTCTGGATAATTGGAACATCCAACAAAAGCGCCGAATTTTCCAAGCTTTAAAGAGAGTTCCCCGTCGTCACAGCTTGTACATTTGCGCGGGTCAGAGCCATCTTCTTTATCGGGGAAAATTAACGGCCGTAGCGCGTCGTTCAGCGCGTCGAGCACGTGGGTGACACGCAGTTCTTTCGTCTCGTCAACAGTGGCGGCAAACTGTTTCCAGAAATCACCGAGCAATGTTTTATAATCAAGCTCTCCCGCCGAGACTTTATCAAGGCGTTCTTCCAAATCCGCCGTGTAATCATATTGGACATAGCGTGAAAAGAAGTTTTCTAGGAAGGACGTAACCAAACGGCCTTTGTCATCAGGGGTAAAGCGGCGCTTGTCTAAATTGACGTAACCGCGGTCTTGCAGAACTTTCAAAATAGAGGCGTAAGTTGACGGGCGACCAATGCCCAGCTCTTCCATTTTCTTAACAAGGCTGGCTTCCGAATAACGCGGCGGGGGCTGAGTGAAATGCTGATCTGCTTTCACCTCATCTGCTTTCGCGGCATCACCCGCTTCTACAGGGGGCAGCGTTGCACTTTCGTCATCATCACCATCGGTTGACGTTTTGGTTTCTTCATAGACCTTCAGGAAGCCGTCAAACCGTATGACAGAGCCGGTCGCGCGCAGGCCAACGGTATTGGCAGCATCAGCGATTTCAATGGTCGTGCGCTCCATACGTGCATTTTCCATTTGGCTCGCCATGGCGCGTTTCCAGATTAGCTCATAGAGCTTTTTCTGGTCACCCGATAATTTTACCTTATCGGGATGACGCTCAAAACTTGTTGGGCGAATCGCTTCATGGGCCTCTTGCGCGTTCTTGGCTTTTGTCTTGTATTCACGCGGGTCTTTTGGGCAATAGGCCGCGCCAATATCATTTTTAATCACGTCCCGACATTCGCTCAGCGCTTCGCCGACCATAGAGATACCGTCTGTCCGCATATAGGTAATCAGGCCGACCGTCTCGCCGCCAATATCGATACCCTCATATAGGCGTTGCGCAGTTTGCATGGTGCGGGTGGCTGAAAAGCCCAACTTGCGGCTGGCTTCTTGTTGCAGTGTTGAGGTTTGAAAAGGCGGTTGCGGCTTGCGCTGTACGGGTTTGGCTTCAACTGATTTGACAGATAAATCTGCACTATCAACTTTGGCTTTCGCCGCCGTTGCTAGCCCTTCATTATTCAAGCTGAATTTATCTAGGCGTTCCCCTTCAAGGCTGACCAATTTGGCTGCAAAGGGTGCGCCGCGTTTGGTATCGATTATGGTGTCGATCGTCCAAAACTCTTGCGGGTTAAAGTTTTCAATTTCTGTTTCGCGTTCACAAATCAAACGCAGGGCAACAGACTGAACACGCCCCGCAGAGCGTGCGCCGGGCAATTTGCGCCACAACACAGGTGATAACGTAAAGCCAACAAGATAATCTAGCGCGCGGCGCGCGAGGTAGGCATCAACCAATTCTTGGTCAAGCTGGCGCGGGTTAGCGATAGCATCGGTGACAGATTTTTTTGTAATCGCGTTAAAGACAACACGTTCAATATCTTTGCCCTTCAGGGCTTTTTTCTTATTCAAAACCTCGAGGAGGTGCCAACTAATGGCTTCGCCTTCACGGTCTGGGTCGGTCGCGAGAATAAGTTTATCAGAATTTTTAAGCGCGTCGGTAATATCTTTGATGCGTGATTTCGATTTAGTATCGACCGCCCATTCCATCGCAAAATCATCTTCGGGACGCACAGAGCCATTTTTGGAAGGCAGGTCACGGACATGGCCAAAACTGGCTAACACCTTGTAATCCTTGCCGAGATATTTCTCGATCGTTTTGGCTTTAGCGGGCGATTCAACAATAACCAAATTCATGATTTACCTATCCCAATACGCAAAATGTGGTCTGTAAGCAGCCTATATCGCGTTCAAATTCGAGCGCTCATGTGGGCGAAACGAAGCGCGATGTCAACTCATCGTGACTGTTATCCGTGAAGTCCCCTATGAATAGCGTTGTCTTGTCGTAAACTTGTCTCTTGATATTAATTGACTGTAAATATATATAATGCACTTAAAAGGTGTAATATAATTGGGGTATGTAATGAATGAAGACACAGGGCTGGAACCATCCGAGACGCGGCAGCGATTGACTTTGCCCCCTGATGCCGCGGAGCATTACATCGCTGATATGCTAAATGAATTGTGCGATATCGCAGAGCAAGCAGAGTTAAAAGACCTAGCGGCATTACTCCGTGTAACTGTAACCGCCGTTGAGACTAATCGTCGTTTGCGATAAAGGCTAAATTATAAGTCGTTTTGCAAGGCTGCCAACACTTCAAGAATGACGGCGTCGCCACCCTTATACCAAAGGTTATTATGCTTCC
Source organism: Fretibacter rubidus (assembly GCF_041429785.1). Classification (GTDB taxonomy): domain Bacteria; phylum Pseudomonadota; class Alphaproteobacteria; order Caulobacterales; family Maricaulaceae; genus Fretibacter; species Fretibacter rubidus. The sequence continues at coordinate 2,563,846 of NZ_CP163423.1, read as the reverse complement.
CGCCTTCAATCTTATAAGCTGTTTTAGGGCCGTCATAACCGTCAAATAAGTTTTGCCCGATTTGAAAGGGTATCACCTGGTCATTCGTCCCGTGTATCCAGATTATTGGCGTGTTGGTCCCTGCTAAGGCTTTGGTCGTCTGAAACTTATCTTTTGTTAAAGCACCCGCTGGAAATATCGGGAAGCGTAATTGCGCCATATCAGCGGCTGATGTGAACGGCGCTTCCATTATTATTATCGCGGGACGGCGTTCACCTGCTAATTGCGCAGCAACACCCGCCCCTAAAGACGTCCCGTAATATACAATTCGGTCGGCATTAATGCCATAAGCACGCACGTAATCATATCCGTCTATCGCGGCTTGCGTAAGGCTATCTTGCGTCGGTTTTCCGCGACGTCCCGGATAGCCCGGATAGGCCAAAGCAAAAACGCCGTAACCTTGTTGCTCAAAGCTACGGTAAATTTCTGAAGCTGAAAACACGGCAGAGCCATTACCGTGAAAATATATGACCACAGGGGCGGTCTCGCTTTTGGGCGCGATCCACCACCCCATTATGTCATTTGATTCTGGGGATACAGTAATTTCTACTGCGCTCTCTAGCTCTACGCCGTTCGGCGTCAAATAGATATCAGGCGGAATATAAAGCACGGCACGCTGCCCAAAATATAAAGCGAGCAGGGCTAAGCTGTATAAAGCCACGACAGCAAATATTATGCGCCTAAGGGCTCTTATCATGACGAATGTCCTTTGGCCTTATGTAAGATTTAAACCCACACGCCCGTCTGCTTCGACATGGGCATCACCCGATAATTCCATTTCCAAAAGCGCGGCATTAGCAATGGGTGTTGGATAACCACTAAGTCGCACAAGCTCGTCTCGCGGTGCGGGGGTCGGCGATAGTAAGTTCATAAGGGCCTTGCGGGCTTTACCAATATCATCACTCGCCGCATCCCAATCAAAGGCGGGCTGGGTATAATTCTCATTGTCTTCCATCACATAGGGCGCCCGTGTGTGTTCTAAAACAGCGATTATGTCATCGACACCCTCAATGAGCGCCGCGCCGTTTTGGATAAGGCGGTTACAGCCTTTGGTGCGCGGGTCGAGCGGACTGCCAGGGGCCGCCATAACCTCGCGGTTTTGTTCCATCGCATATCGCGCGGTGATTAAGGTGCCAGAGCGCTCTGCCGCCTCTATGACAACAACGCCCGCACAAAGGCCAGAGATAATGCGGTTGCGGCGCGGAAAGTCACGGGCCGTTGCGAGGTAACCCAGGGGGCTTTCAGATACCAGCGCCCCGCCTTCGCGCATCGCGTCAAATAACTCTGCGTTTTGTTTCGGATAAACATGGTCAACGCCGCCGCCTAAAACGCCGACCGTGCCCGTCCCTAGGCTGCCGCCATGGGCTGCTGCGTCAATACCGCGCGCGAGGCCTGATACAATAGTGTAGTCTCGTTCGCCAAGTTCGCCCGCGATTTGACGCGCAAAGCGCTGCCCCATGGCGGACGCGTTACGCGACCCGATAATGGCAACACAAGGTTTGTGCAAGATATCAACGCGGCCCCAAACGCTTATGATAGGGGGTGTTGGGTCAACAGCGCGTAAGTAAGCGGGATAATCCGGCTCGCAACTGGCGATGATATTAATGCCCAGCGCCTCTGACGCTTCCATTTCGGCTTCGACGTGCACGACACCTGGTATCGACAAGCCCTTGCGCCGCACAAGTGATGGCAAAGCGTCTAGCGCAGCCCCTGGGGTTTTATACCGCTGGAGGAGGTCACGAAATGCCACAGGCCCGACAGTGGATGTTCGCGTTAGCCGTAACCAGTCGCGTTTTTCAGAAAAATCAAGCGCTCGCGTGCTCACTCTTTGGACGCGCTTTCGGGTGTAGGTTTAGCGCCCTTTTGTCCAATCTTAGATTCGGTGCCTTTAATAATGCGCATGATATTTTCGTGGTGACGCACATAAATAATAACCGCCATGACAGCCGCCATCATCGCAACATTATCAAAACCGAAATAACGCGCGACGAAGGGGGCGGTGCCCGCGGCCGCAAGTGCACCCAGTGAAGACATGCGGCTGATAAAAGCTGTTAATAACCAAATCACAGCCGCAGCGAGGAACACCTGCCACTGCGTCGCGAGAAGGGCACCAAAAAATGTTGCCACACCTTTGCCGCCCTTAAATTTCAACCAGACGGGAAAGCAATGCCCAATCAACGCCGCTGCGCCCGCCATAAGGCCAAAGGGTGCGCCTAAAAAATGATTGATAATGAGCGCTGCAATACCGGCCTTGCCCGCATCCAGCAGCAATGTTAGCGCAGCCAAATCCTTGCGGCCTGTCCGCAGCACATTCGTCGCACCAATATTGCCAGATCCTATAGCGCGTATGTCACCTTGGCCAAAGAGCCTGGCAATCACCAAGCCAAAGGGAATAGAGCCCAGCGCGTAACCACCCAACAGTGCAATAATAATTGATGTTATATCCATGACGCCAAACTGCCCCGAAGGCTGGGGGCTGTCAAAGTAAATTATAGCCGCTAAAGACAGGGGATGATGAACCCCAATGATTTTATGAGGGCTGTAAAGGCCAATCCAGTCAACGCGCTTTTGCTTGACCGTTTGCCCAGTTTAAACCTTCCGCAAGGCTATCTCTGTGCAGGTAGCTTGTTTCAAAGCTTTTGGAACGTCAAATCAGGCTTGGATATTCCGCACGGCATAAAAGATTACGATGTCTTTTATTATGACCCTGATACGTCATGGGAGGCAGAGGACGCGGTAATTACGCAGGCGCGTGATTTGCTGGGGGCTATTGCTGACAAGGTAGAAATTAGAAATCAAGCCCGCGTGCATCTGTGGTATGAGGCGCGCTTTGGCTCGCCCATTGAACCGCTGACATCATCAAAGCACGGCATAGAGCAGTTTCTTATTGAGTGTAGTTGTGTTGGTCTAGCCTTGGATGACGGCTCTTTATATGCGCCTTATGGATTATTCGATATGGCCAGCGGGCGTTTGAAAATGAACCCCGCCAATCCAAAGCCAGAACTGTTTTTGCAAAAGGCGCAGGATTATCAATCGCGTTGGCCGTGGTTACAGATTATCACTTAACGCTGCCCGTTAGGCGTACCGTGAAGCTGGGTTTGGCGCCCGCGTTATTGGGCGCAAACGTCCCGCTAGGGTTGAACCGCACATGGGTGATTGTCCCGTCAATAGGGCCTGTCGGAACGTAGCTAAAGTCTATGCCGTCTGTTGAGAACTCCACACTATCCGTTGTGCTGGATGGGCCCGCGTAAGTAAAGCTGAGTCCACTGCTGGGCGTGCCGTCCGTAAAGCTAAACGCGCTAGCGGGGGACACGACTAGCGCAATATCAGGCGGCAAAACATCGCCCAAAACCAGCGTACTCGCGTCAACGGCCTGACCCGGATTAGTGACTGTGATGTCATATCCGATAAGAGAGCCTGGCATGGCATAGGGCAGGGTGGGCGTGCCGATAATATCTGAGATGACATCAACGGTTTTCACGGCTTCTAATGTCGTAGAGCAGCTTTGCGGGGCTGCTTTCGTCACTATGACCGTTGGGGTGATGCATTCAACTGCGCGTAGGGGGAAATTACTGCTGGATAGATCCTGCCAGGATCCGCCGGGTGGACGGGCTTGAAACCCGGTGGGACCATCGCAGCAATCCTCAAACCCTAAAGCCTCATAACGGTGCCAACCCTCTCCAAGTGTGATGGTGCCTTCTAGGGTCTCAGCTGTATTAGCGTAATTATTGGCCCACCATAAATTATCATTCCAGTCTTCTTCAAGCTGTTGGCCTTTAACAAATAAATGCCCACCAAGCCCGAAATCAGCCCCGTAACGAAAGCCCCAATTACCAGTCGTGGCTGGCGTCACGTTAAGGACTGCACTTATGCACCAGCCGTAATTGCCGTTCGTGCCGCCAACGGCGCGGTTATTGATACCTGACACGGATGAACGAACGGCGTTGTAAACATCTGTTGTCGCGGCCGTGAACTGCGCAATGGCGTCGCTGGGGCTAACGGGGTCGGCGGTGCTGACGCGGGACCGAAGGCGCATGCCAATATCAGGAAAGACAACCGTTGCGCTGCTACCCGCGACAACAGTACCGTCGCCAAAATAAATATAAAGCGTTTGGCTTGTTCCTGCTGCCATGGGTGATGTGCGTACATATATTTGTGCCGCGCGTGTCGGTGGGTCCCATTCTGCGACCACAAATGATATGGGCGTTAAATCATCACCTGCAAAGACACGGATATCATCCCCGTCGGCTGTGAATGTGTAGCTGGCTGGAAAATCTGCGCTGACCAAATCAATACGGGTCTCAGAACTATGCCCGCCGCTGCCTGCTGTTAACGTAACCGGAATGCGATGCGGGAAAGCACAGCTTTGATTGGCCCATTCAGCCTTAGCGGTCGGAATGAAGATCATCAGGAGTAAGGATAACAAGATGCCAAGACGCCTTATCCCGCAAAAACGGGCAAAGCTACGTCGCATCCCACCTGCGATGTATAGCGGCCATGTCATAGGCGACAAACCTACTGTGGACGGGCTAAATATTTCTTAACGGGTTAGGGTATCAAAAACTGTAATACCGCCGACAATGGTCTGCACACAACGCCCCGTCATGCGGCGACCATCAAAGGGCGTATTTTTAGATTTGGATAACAGCTGTGTCTCGCTACAGACCCAGGGTTTATGTGGGTCTATCAAGATAATATCAGCGGGCGCGCCTTTGGCCAGACGTCCACTGCTTAGTCCTAAAAGTGTAGCGGGATTTATCGTCAGCGCCGCGAGGAATGCCGTCAAATCCAACTTACCGTCTGCGACCTGTGACAATCCGGCACTGAGAAGTATATCTAACCCAACAGCGCCCGCGCTGGCCTCGGCATAAGGTAAGCGTTTCTCGCCTGCGGGACGGGGGTCATGATCAGAGACAATGACGTCAATGACGCCCGCATTAATGCCGTCAATCAGCGCCAGACGGTCAGCCTCATCACGAAGTGGCGGGTCAAGTTTTGCAAATGTACGGTAATCGCCAATATCGAGTTCGTTAAGGCAGAGGTGATTAATCGACACTGACACAGCAATATCCAAATCACGTGTTTTGGCGCGTTTGATCACGTCCAAGGCCTCGCGCGAGCTTATCAAATCGATAAGGAGACGCCCCCCCGTTAATTCAGCCAGTGCAACGTCGCGTTCCACCATCAGGCGTTCAGAAATTGCAGGGGCCGCCATCAGGCCAAGGCGCGATGATAAGTCGCTTTCATGGGCGCATGTGCCGTCTGACAAAGACGGCTCTGTTGCGCGGTTGGCAATCAGGGCGTTAAAGGTCGCGGAATAGGACAATAGTCTTCGCATGATCTGCGCGTCTGTTATCGGCTCAGGCCCATTTGAAAACAGAACTGCCCCCGCTTCGGACATCAAGCCAATTTCGGTCAGCGTTTTGCCGTCCAAATCTTTGGTGAGGGCACCCGCGACTAAAACATTGACCAAAGCATCCTGTTCGCCGCGACGCATGATATAATCCACGAGTGCCATATCATCAATAATGGGGCGTGTGTCGGGCATCACGACAAAGGATGTCACGCCCCCCGCTGCTGCGGCGCGCCCTGCTGTCGCTAGTGTTTCTTTGCTTTCGCGCCCTGGCTCGCCCGTTTGGACGCGCATATCAATTAAGCCTGGGGCCGCAATTAACCCGCGCGCATCAATTGTCTCTCCCCGCGGCAGGACATCGGGGCCGATATCTGTGATGACACCGTTCTCAAAAGTTATGACCCCATCACCGTCATAGTCGCTAGCGGGATCAATGATGCGCGCATTAATAATGCTATGAACGTCGGGGAAGTTTTGCGTATTGTTCATGACACGCCCCCGTCCATTTGCGCGCGTCGACGGCGTCTGTCTTGAGACTCTGACAAGGCCTGTAATATGCCCATGCGCATGGCGACACCTGTCTCGACTTGTTGCGTAATCAGACTGACATCGGGGTCATCGGCAATATCGCTGGCGATTTCTACGCCGCGGTTCATCGGTCCCGGATGCATGACCAGCGCGCCAGGCTTGGCATAGCCTAGCTTTCTACGGTCAAGACCATAGAAATGAAAGTACTCGCGTTTTGACGGCACAAAAGCTCCGCTCATACGCTCTAACTGCAAGCGCAGCATCATGACCACATCACAGCCTTCTAGCCCCGCTTTCATATCGTGGAACACATCAACGCCCCAACGGTCCGCATCAGACGGAATTAATGTCGGCGGTCCAATCAGGCGCACTTCACAGCCTAACATATTGAGAAGCTCGACATTGGACCGCGCCACACGGGAGTGCAGCACATCCCCACATATGGCTATGCGAAGCCCGTCTATCTGCCCGCCGTCTGTCTCTGTCGCAAAGGCCTGGCGAAGGGTCAGCGCGTCAAGCAGCGCTTGGGTTGGATGCTCATGAATACCGTCGCCCGCATTAATCACGGCGCAAGAGACCTTTTGCGCCAAAAGCGCAGGCGCGCCCGACGCATTATGGCGCACAACCAACAAATCAGGGTTCATTGCGTTCAGCGTCGTTGCGGTATCCAGCAGCGTCTCACCTTTTTTCACTGAACTTGTCGCCATTTGCATGGAAATAACATCAGCCCCAAGACGCCGGGCGGCGAGCTCAAAGCTTTTTTCTGTGCGGGTTGAGTTTTCAAAAAACACATTAATCAGCGTCTTGCCCGCCAAGACATGACGCGCCTGATTTTTTTGAATATCTAAATCGAGATAACGCTCACCAAGGGCCAAAAGCGCCTCGACATCCATTCGGTGGAAATCAGAAATGGATAAGCAATGCTGGCGGTCAAAGGGATATTCCCCGACATGATCTTCTGGAGCAGCCATATGTCCTCAACACTATTTTGAACGCTCTAAAACTGCGCGGGCAGAGAGTCAAAGAATTTCGTGACAGGGTTACGCCCGCAAACGGTCAAGAACGCCTTGCAAGATATAGCTGGCGGCAAGTTTATCGACGTTTTCAGACCGTTTTTTGCGGCTCATATCCGCAGAAATCATGGTGCGCGTTACGGCCATGGTCGACATGCGTTCATCCCAAAGGAAAATCGGGACATCGTCTATCCGCAACAGATTGGTGCAAAAGTCACGCACCGATTGCGTGCGTGGGCCAAGGCTACCGTCCATATTAACGGGGTAACCAATAATGAGCGCGGACGCCTCATTGGCTTTGTATAGCGCCAGTAGTTTCGCGGCATCAGAGACGAACTTCTCGCGTGTAATTGTCTCTAGTGGTGTCGCGATAAGGCGTGTGCGGTCTGATATCGCAAGACCCAGCGTTTTCGTTCCAGGGTCAAGGCCGAGGAGCGCGCCGGTGCTGCTTCGTAAATCATCTAAGGTTATCATCGCCATGGGGGCGCTTAGGACGGAATGTAAATCGACGCAAGGTTATAGAGCAAGGGTAACGCCAAATATCCGAGCGCCAAAACACCTAGTATAATCTTCACCCAAAGCTTCGGAAACCGCCGCCACAACACAATAATCGCGCTCAGTGCAATCAAAGCTTCAACAAGGCTGACCCAGCGCGCGTGATGGTCAACCTCCCAATAGCTTATCGGGGAATGGAACCGAAAATCAGACAGGGGCCAAAAATGACGATAGGCATCATGGCCATGCACCGGAAAATCTGTCGCCATATGAATAAGCGCGGCGAGGGCAAAGAATAAAACAAGCTTTCCCCATGTCGTCCCGCGTTTTATAAATCCGATTGCCGCCAGCAGCAGATAAATTGGAATAGAATTAAACAGCGCAATACCCGTCTGCATCGGTGGCGCAAAATAAAGCACATCCCATATATTGGTCTGCGTCTCGCCCTTAATAAACATTTGATACGGCGCCCAGATATAAATCAGCAGGTCAGGAATAAGCGCGCCGATGAACACTGCCACATTACGGCGACGCTCCCCACGCTTGGACAAAATCGCAAGGGCAAGCAGGGAATGGGTGGGAGAGTTCATGTCAAACTACTCTAAACCCTAGCCTTTCTCGGCAACAATACCTTCATAAGTCTTGTCATAATAGGCTTTGATGCGTCGATTATCGACTTCGGTCTCAAATGTTAGGTCCCAGCATTTATCTAAGATGACTTCTTTGGTCGGGCCGTGAATGGCGACGATGAAAACGGGGACTTTGGCCGCATAGGCCATGCGCAGATAGCCTTTTTTGAACTTATCGACTTTGGACCGCGTGCCTTCGGGGGTAATACCGAGATAGCCTTGATCAACGGAATCAAACCAATTGGCCATTTGCGTGGTGATGTCGTTTTTTGATTTACGGTCAATGGGGATACCGCCAAGTGATTTCCAAAGTCCGCCAAGAGGCCAGAAGAACGCTTCTTTTTTCATCATCCAACTGGCTTTTACACCCACTGCCATCATCGCGGCGAGCGCAATAATAAGGTCCCAATTGGATGTATGCGGCGCGCCGATAAAGATAAGCTTTTTCTCATTCGGAAAAGAGCCTTTAAGCTTCCATCCCATCATGCCCAAAATCGCATGCCCAATCCAGCGGGTGAGCGCATTGCCCGTAGACGGCATGCCAGGTGAGGCAACGGTTTCGTTATATTTCGGCATGGCAATCCCTATCAATAAGTTCCGCCCAATTAGCGTGCAAGCGCGCGCCCCGCAAGGCGCATTTCGGGCTGGGTTGTATAGAGGCAGCCCAAAGCCCATATTTTCGCACTGCCCGCTTGCCGCGCGGGGTCTGCCCTGCTAATCCGCGCGGGTATTTTAACTTTCCATTGGAGAGACCCATGTCCGACACGGTCAGTGCCAAAGATGTCAAGAAAATCGCGCGGTTGTCGCGCCTGCATGTGGATGAGAGCCGCCTGCAACCGCTGGCTGATGAACTTAACGGGATTTTGGGCTGGATTGAGCAGTTGCAAGAAGTGGACGTAGAGGGCGTGGCCCCAATGACGTCGGCTGTGGCGATGCCCGCGCCGATGCGCAAAGACGTCGTCTCTGACGGCGGCAAGCGCGACGATGTGCTGGCCAATGCGCCAAAATCAGAGGACGGCTTTTTTGTTGTCCCGCGGTCAGTGGAATAGGGCGGAGATAGCATGATGCGTGACCTCACAAAAATGACATTATCATCCGCGCTGGACGGCATGGCCAAAGGCGAGTTTAGCTCTGTGGAATTAACTGACGCCCATATTGAGGCCTGTACAGCGGGTAAAAAGCTGAACGCCTTTATCACGGATACGCACGACCTTGCGAGAGAACAAGCCAAGGCCTCTGATGCGCGTCGCGCGAAGGGAGAGGTCGGCAAGCTCGAAGGCGCACCGCTGGGTATTAAGGATTTGTTCTGCACGGACGGCGTCAAAACCTGCGCGGGATCTAAAATCCTCGGTGACTTCACGCCTCCCTATGAAAGCTCCGTCACAGCCAATATGAAGGCTGACGGCATGGTGATGTTGGGTAAGCTTAATCTGGATGAATTTGCCATGGGTAGCTCGAATGAGACGTCTGCCTACGGCCCTGTGATTAATCCTTGGAAAGTCGGGGGTCGCAAAGGCGAGGATTTGGTGCCTGGCGGCTCTTCTGGCGGCTCTGCTGCGGCGGTGGCGGCGGACATGTGCCTTGGCGCTACGGCGACGGATACAGGCGGCTCTATTCGCCAACCTGCATCTTTTACCGGGACTGTGGGCATTAAACCGACCTATGGCCGCTGCTCACGCTGGGGCACTGTGGCATTCGCGTCCTCGCTCGACCAAGCGGGCCCAATTGCCAAGACAGTAAAAGACAGCGCGATATTACTCGAATCTATGGCGGGCTATGACCCAAAGGACAGCACGTCGCTGGATCTACCCGTCCCCGATTGGACGGCGTCCTGTGAGCGCTCTGTCAAAGGCATGCGCATTGGCATCCCCAAAGAATATACCATCGACGGCATGCCGCCTGAAATTCAATCGCTCTGGGATCAAGGCATTGCGTGGATGAAAGACGCAGGCGCAGAAATTGTTCCCGTGTCGCTGCCGCATACGAAATATGCGCTGCCCGCTTATTACATCGTAGCGCCGGCCGAGGCGTCCTCGAATTTGGCGCGGTATGACGGTATGCGTTACGGCCTGCGCGTCGAAGGTGACGACCTGAACGATACCTATGATAAGACCCGCGCCGCAGGTTTTGGGGCGGAAGTACAGCGCCGCATTATGATCGGGACTTATGTGCTGTCTGCGGGCTATTACGATGCTTATTATCTGCAAGCCCAAAAAGTGCGGACGCGGATTGCAGAGGATTTTAAAACCGCTTGGGAGAGTTGCGACGCGCTACTGACCCCAACATGCCCAAGCGCCCCTTTCGCTGTGGGCCGCAAGGTGACGGATCCCATTCAAATGTATCTCAACGACATTTTCACTGTGACAGCAAATCTCGCTGGGCTGCCGGGGATTTCTGTGCCGGCGGCGCTCGATAAAGACGGCTTGCCACTTGGCTTGCAAATTATCGGCAAGGCATTGGATGAGGATACCGTGTTTGCTGCGGCAAGCGCGCTGGAAAAAGCGGCAGGGTTCACGGCCAAGCCAGAAAAGTGGTGGAGCTAGATATGTTCACAGCAGAACGCGTAGCAGATAAAAAAGATTGGCTCCAAGGCGAGACAGGCGATTGGGAAATTATTATTGGGCTGGAGGTTCACGCCCAAGTCGCGAGTAATTCCAAGCTGTTTTCTGGTTCGGCCACGGATTTTGGCTCAGAGCCTAACACGCAGGTCTCGCTCGTTGATGCGGGTATGCCTGGTATGTTGCCTGTCGTGAATGAGTTTTGCGTGGAACAAGCGGTGCGCACCGGGCTTGGCCTGAACGCGCAAATTAATTTGTTCTCGCGCTTTGACCGTAAAAACTACTTCTATGTCGACCTGCCGCAAGGTTATCAAATCAGCCAGTTCGAGCACCCCATTGTGGGCGAAGGCGAAATCCTGATTGAGCCCGAAAACGGCGAAGCTGTGAACGTCGGAATTGAGCGTCTGCATCTAGAACAAGATGCGGGCAAATCGATTCACGATTTGTCCCCTGATGAGACTTATGTTGACCTCAACCGTTGCGGTGTCGCGTTAATGGAGATTGTCTCTAAACCGGACATGCGCAGCGCGGATGAGGCATCAGCCTATGTCGATAAACTGCGCGGCATTGTGCGTGCACTTGGGACGTGTGACGGTGACATGGAGAAGGGTAATCTGCGCGCCGATGTGAACGTGTCTGTTCGTAAACCCGGCGGAGAGCTCGGAACGCGTTGCGAGATTAAAAACGTCAATTCGCTTCGGTTTATTCGTCAAGCTATCATGTATGAAGCGCGCCGCCATATTGAGATTATTGAGGGCGGCGGAAGTATTGACCAAGAAACACGCTTGTTCGATAGTGTGAAAGGCGAAACGCGCCCGATGCGGTCAAAGGAAGACGCGCATGATTACCGCTATTTTCCCGACCCTGACTTGCTGCCATTGCAGCTAACCCAAGACTTTGTGGACGGCGTCAAGGCGACATTGCCGGAACTGCCCGATGCCCGCAAAGCGCGGTTCATGGCGGATTACGGCATCCCAGCTTACGATGCGGCGGTGCTGACCACGGATAAAGCCAATGGTGATTTTTACGAATTAGTGGCCAAAGGCCGCGACGGTAAAATAGCCGCCAACTGGGTGATGGGCGAGCTTTTCGGTGCGCTGAATAAGGCCGACCTTGATTTGGCCGACAGTCCTGTTTCCGCGCAGGCGTTGGGTGGCCTGCTTGACCGTATTTCAGATGACACAATCTCTGGCAAAATCGCCAAAGACGTGTTTGAGAAAATGTTTGCGGGCGAAGGCGACGCCGATACAATCATTGAGCGTGACGGCCTGAAACAGGTCACCGATATGGGCGCGATTGAGGCGATGGTGCAAACCGTTATCGACGCGAACCCTGATCAAGCAGCCAAGGTCGCGGATAACCCGAAACTTATTGGGTTCTTTGTGGGTCAAGTAATGAAGAAATCCCAAGGCAAAGCCAACCCGCAAGCGGTGAACCAAATCCTTAAAATCAAGCTCGGCTTATAAGCGGAAAAAGGCAGACCGATGACAGAGCGCGAGATGAAAGAAGGCCGTGTTAAAGCCTTTCGCATGATGCAAATATTCGGCTCGGGCAGTACATTGGTGTGTGCGGTTTTGCTATATTTTTTCATGCCCGATAAGGATTTGGGATTAATTATTGCCCTTATTCTTTGCGCCGTGGCTGCGGGTGAGTTTTTTATTTTTCGCGCTATGGCAGATAAAGCCGAAGCGGAGTTATAGCGGTGACCGACGCGCCCAATAACGACACTGACCTGCGCGACAAACAATATAAAATCGCGCAGATTTTTACCGCAATTGGCTTTGGCGGTGTCGCGCTGGTACTCTTTGTGCTGTGGCGGGAGCCTGTGGCAAAATGGTTGGCATTAGGCATCGCCGGCTTTGGTGTTTTGCAAATTATGTTGTTTCAACTGCTTCGCAGCGGGGTATCTGTGACAGGGCAGGGGCGCGTGAAGCGTGACGAGCCTTAGCGTAAGCCTCTAGCCCTTATCAAATTGCAGCGCCGCTAAACGCGCATAAAGCCCGTCATCCTTAATCAGACTATCATGCGTGCCCTCGCCGACCATGCGACCTTCATCAAACACAATAATGCGGTCGGCCTTTTTCACCGTGGCCAAACGGTGTGCAATGACAATGGTTGTGCGGTCTTTGGACATGGCCTCAAACGCCATTTGCACGGCACGTTCACTTTCAGCGTCCAGCGCACTTGTCGCCTCATCCAGCAACAGAACAGGCGCATCACGGAGTATCGCACGGGCAATCGCGAGCCGTTGTCGTTGCCCACCCGATAGGGTCGTAGCACGCTCGCCGAGATCCGTTTCATACCCTTTGGGCAGCGCCATTATAAACTCATGTGCATAGGCGGCTTTGGCGGCTTCTATGACCTCTGCGTCGCTTGCCCCGTCGCGGCCATAACGAATGTTATCCATGGCAGATCCAGAAAATAGCGGCGTGTTTTGCTGTACAATCGCAAATGTTCTGCGCAAATCTGTTGGGTCAAAGGCGGTGATAGTTTTTCCGTCCAGTGTGACCCGCCCCTGTTTAACATCATAAAACCGCAGCAAAAGCTGAAAGATGGTCGATTTGCCGGCTCCCGAAGGCCCGACAAGCGCAACCGTTTCGCCAGGGGCGACGGTAAGGGTGATGTCTTTTAAAATAACGTCATCAGGGCGCGTTGGGTAAGCAAAGTTGACATCTTTAAAGCCGATTTCACCGCGTACGGATTTTAGCATCACGGCATTGTCCTCGGGTGCTTTTATCTCTGACTCGGTCTCTAAGATTTCGACCAAACGCTCTGACGCCCCTGCTGCGCGCAGCAGGTTTGTCCATGTCTCTGTCAGCGCGCCAGAACTAGAGACGACTAAAATGGCGTAGCCCGTAAAGGCCGCAATATCTCCGCCCGTAATTGTACCCTTAGACACAGACGACGCTCCGTAAAGGAGTATTCCGAATATCGAAATCATAGAGATTGAAAATATCATCGCCGTTAACAACGACTGCACGGTGATACGGGATTTCTGCGCTGCAAAGCTCTGCTCAATCGCGGTAGAAAAATTGTCATCTTCCATGGCTTCACGGGTAAAGGCTTGCACAGTCTGCACCGCCGTTAGGGCTTCTGACCCCCGACCAGAAGCTTCAGCAAGTCGGTCTTGGGACAAGCGCGAGAGACTGCGAATGCGTTTGCCAACAATGATAGCAGGTACGATAATCAGCGGGCCTATAGCCAGAACCATCAAGGATAATTTCCAACTTAGCACAAACATTAAAAACAGCGCACCGATGATTGTCGCGATAGACCGGAGCGCAAACGATATAGACCCTGTGATCACCGTTTCGATTAATGTTGTGTCAGTCGTTAGGCGCGAAAGCACTTCGCCCGTGCGCACGCGTTCAAAAAATGCGGGGCTAAGCGTCAGCAGCTTGGAATACACCGCGCGTCGAATATCGGCGATAACGCGCTGCCCTAATGTTGTGATAAAGAAAAACCGTAACGCACCAAAGGCGGCATAAAAGACCGCAAAAATAACGGCGATGCCAAAATATCCCATCAGGTCGCCGTCGCCAAAGGTTGACGCCCGTGTGCAAAAGGTGCTGTTTGAAATCGCATCGCCGCCAAAGCCGCAATCTACAATCAGCTTTAATATTCCAGGCAGGATAAGCCCAGCCCCTGCGGACAAGATTAAGAATATCAAAAACCCGATAAGCCAGCCCGGATAGCGGGTCACAAAAGGCCAAAGTGCCCGTAGCGGCTTTAATGAACGGGATTTGGCGCGGTGCGCTTTGTCTTTCTCCACGGCCTCGCTAAACGCGGCCCCCGAAGAGCGTCCAGAAATGTCTGCATTATCAACCATAACCGTCCCGATTAAACTAAAGGGTATGTGTCACAAAATAATGACGATGACCACCCAATCTTAACCACATATTTGCATGGCTTAACCCTTGTTTTAGAGGGGCTTCGCGTCCACGAAAGCACTATGCAAAGCCCTGATTCTATATTGCAGTCCGTTTTCGGCTTTGGCAGCTTTCGCCCCGGTCAAGGTCCGATTATCGATCATTTGATGCGCGGTGAGAACCTGCTGGCGGTTATGCCAACGGGCGCGGGCAAATCGCTGTGTTACCAAGTGCCGGCATTACTTCTGGACGGTTTAACTGTAGTGGTCTCACCCCTGGTGGCTTTGATGGATAATCAGGTAGCGGGGCTGCGCGCTAATGGCGTGGATGTGGCCTGTATTCATTCTGGCCAAGGCCGGGAGGTGAATGTGTCGGAATGGCGGCGCGTGGCAGCGGGACAAGTGAAACTGCTTTATCTTTCACCTGAACGCCTGATGACGCCGCGTATGATGTCCGCCATGAAAGCGGTTGGTGTGTCGATGTTTGTGGTGGACGAGGCGCATTGCGTGTCAAAATGGGGGCCAGCCTTTCGCCCAGAATATGCACAATTATCAGATTTAAAGACCCATTTTCCTGATGCACGGATTGCGGCCTTTACCGCAACAGCTGATGCCGCCACACGCGACGACATCGCGGATGCTTTATTTGCGGGACGGGGACGGGTCATTGTCCACGGATTTGATAGACCGAATTTATCGCTAACCGTCACACCAAAAATTGACCGGAAGAAACAACTCCTTGCGTTTATGGACGGCGTGCGCGGGCAGGCGGGCATTGTCTATTGCCTCTCGCGTAAAAACACAGAGGAATATGCCGCACATTTGCGCGCCGCGGGGCATAAGGCTTTGCCCTATCACGCAGGCCTTGATGCGGGGCTGCGGTTTGATACGCAAGAACGCTTTATGGCCGAAGAGGGCGTCGTGATTGTGGCAACAATCGCTTTTGGGATGGGGATTGATAAGCCTGATATACGGTTTGTCTTTCACCTAAACTTGCCTGGGTCTATGGAGGCCTATTACCAAGAAATTGGCCGCGCCGGGCGTGACGGCGCGCCCGCGCTCACACATATGCTTTACGGTCTTGATGATGTGCGGATGCGAAGGCAGTTTATTTCCGAGGAAAATTCTGAACCCGCCCATCAAATTCGTGAAATGAAACGCCTCGATGCTCTACTGACGTATTGTGAGGCCTCGACCTGTCGCCGCCAAGTTATGCTGAGTTATTTCGGCGAAGACAGTCCCGCGTGTAAAAATTGCGATATTTGTGAAGATCCGCCCGAGATGATTGATGCAACAGAACCGCTGCGGTTTATCTTGGATACAATTATTGAGACGGGCGAGCGGTTCGGCCAAGCGCATATCATTGCGGTCGCGCGCGGCGCAGATACAGAACGCGTGCGCCAGTTTGGTCACGATAAATTACCCAGCTATGGTAAAGCCAAAGCGATTGGCGCCCCTTATTTACAAGGTTTGATCCGGCAAGCTCTGGCCAGCGGGCATATTGATATGGATATTGCGCGTTACGGCGCGTTGGGCGTTAAAGACAAAGGCCGCGCCGTGGTCGAAGGTACAGCAACATTTGAATGTAAATCCATTCGCACCAACACACGCGCGACTCGCAAAGACCGTGACCGCACAAAACTGGCGCGTGAAAGTGGCCTATCAGATCGTGACGCCACCTTGCTCGCCAGGCTAAAATCCTGCCGTGCGGCACTGGCCCGCGAACTCGGCAAACCTGCCTATATTGTATTTTCTGACGCGACCCTGATTGATATGGCAGGCAAACGGCCTACAAGCCGTGCCCAAATGCTAGAAGTCTCAGGAGTCGGCGAGGTCAAATATGACCGCTTTGGCGCAGCGTTTTTAGAGGTTCTCGCGGATGTTAATTAATTAGCTGTCAATGACTGTGCAGGCGCCCGCTTGCGCAAGACCTTTTGAATTATCCAGTGTCTTGACGACAAATTTAGGCTTTAGCGCGGGATCGTAATTAATTTCGACAATAACGGACTGGCTTAAAATTTCGCCCTTGCGCAAGGCTGTTTTTTGAGTCGCATTATAAATGATTTGTGGGGTTGTTGTCGTGGCCACGCCGCAGCCTTGCAAAGGACCAGGGGCTTGGGCGTTATCACCATAGCGGGTGCCATTGATACTGCCAGACGGTTGCACACGCACGTCAAAATCACCAATCGCGCCTTCGGTGGCAACTGTAAAACCAGCATTGGAGGTGATGACAAGCTGCGTTTTACCGGGTTCAGCGTCAATGTTCACACTGGCGACTTGTTGAGGGATTGAAAACGACACGCGGTCAATGATTTGCGCAGCCGCAGGAATAGCGAAGGGTAAAGCTAGCATTTCCGCGCTGATAATCGCGAAGGCAATATAACGCTTTTTAAATTGAAATTTTTTGGGTTTTGCATTTGTCATTAAAGCCATAGCTATCTCGATTCGTCTAATCTGCAGTCTGTATTCGAGTGTAGCGTTTCATGTTTCATGCCATCGCCTCTGGTCAGGGCGTAATTTCCGCGATATAGCGCCGCGCATGAGTGATGCAGCGATAGATAGACCCAAAAAAGCCCTAATCATGTTCTCTGGCGGGCAAGATAGCGCCACATGCCTAGCTTGGGCGCTTGAGCGATATGCCCATGTGGAGACGGTTGGGTTTGATTATGACCAGCGCCACAGTGTCGAGATGCAGTGCCGCGACACTGTGCTGTCCCGATTTAAAACGGATTTTCCAAAATGGTCAAACAAGCTCGGCGAAGATCATTTGGTTGATTTATCGGCGCTGGGCCAAATATCGGAAACGTCTCTGACGCGGGATGTAGAGATTGAGATTAATGAGACAGGCTTGCCCTCTACATTTGTGCCGGGGCGGAATTTAATATTTCTAAATTTCGCGGCGGCCATTGGCTACCGTCGCGGCGCACACACGCTCATCGGCGGTATGTGCGAAGCTGATTTTTCTGGCTATCCCGATTGCCGCAAAGACACATTAGACGCGCAAATGCGCGCTATATCGCTGGGTATGGATGTGCCGTTTACTCTGGAAACACCGCTGATGCATTTGTCCAAAGCAGGCGCTTGGGCCGTGGCGCATGTTTTGGGTGGTGACGCCTTGGTCGAGCTTATCTTGGAAGACACTCACACGTGTTACAAGGGCGTGCGCGACGGGCGTTTTGACTGGGGCTATGGTTGCGGGACATGTCCAGCGTGTGACCTGCGTGCCAAAGGCTGGGCGGATTATTCCCGTGGTTTATAGCGTCAAAGAGATTTACCTGACCATTCAGGGCGAAGGCGGCCAGACGGGCCTGCCCGCAATTTTCCTGCGTTTTGCAGGCTGTAACCTTTGGTCAGGCCTTGAACGAGACCGCGCCGATGCCGTGTGTAATTTTTGCGACACTGATTTTGTTGGCGTTGACGGCCCGGGCGGCGGTAAATTTAAAACACCGCAAGACCTCGTTGCTGCCTTAGAAAACCACTGGCCAGCAGGACAGCCCAATAAATGGATTGTCGCCACAGGCGGAGAGCCGCTGCTGCAACTCGACGCGCCTTTAATTGATGCCCTCCATGCGGCAGGATTTAAAATCGCGGTAGAAAGTAACGGCACAGTCATCGCGCCAGACGGTATTGATTGGCTCTGTATTTCGCCCAAAGCGGGCGCAGAGGTCGTGCAGATATCAGGCCATGAGTTAAAGCTGGTCTATCCGCAGATTGAAAATACACCCGATGATTTCGCTCATATGGATTTCGCGCGTTTCTCTCTGCAACCCCGTGATGATAGCTTGTTTCGTCCAGAACAAAACGCGACTAATGTAAAAGCCTGTGTTGAATATTGCCTCACCCATCCGCAGTGGTGTCTGTCTATTCAAACGCATAAGATGATCGGCATTGATTAGGGCGGTTGAATTAAGCGCCCATTCGCCCTAACTCATGACTATGACTGATACGCCAGAGCCTTTAACTCCAGCCCAAAAACGCGCCGCAGACCGTGATGCACGTGTTGCGGCGAAGCTTCGCGAAAATCTGCGCCGCCGTAAACAGGCCGCCCGCAAACAAAAGTCGTCTGACGCCGCATCTGAGCAGCCCTAGTGAAAGCCGCTAAATTGCCCTATGAAAACCCCACAGTCGCCGTAGTGATTCTGTCTAATCCACCAGATAGTCATCACATTAAAGAGGGTACCCATGGATAAGATAGTCATAGAAGGCGGCCATCAGCTAGAAGGCGATATACAGGTCAGCGGCGCAAAAAATTCAGCAATCAAATTAATGGCGGTCTGCCTGCTGACCGATGAGCTTGTTACTCTAACCAATATGCCGCGACTGCGTGATACGCGCTCTATGGCGGGGCTATTGGAGCATATGGGTGTAAAGGTTGACGCAGGCGAGGGCTCAACCATGACGCTTCATGCGAAATCCCTGACATCGACGACTGCGCCTTATGATCTGGTACGTAAAATGCGCGCGAGCTTTAATGTGCTGGGCCCGACGCTGGCTCGTGAGGGGGCGGCAAAAGTGTCCCTACCTGGCGGCTGTGCAATTGGTGCGCGTCCTGTAGATTTACACTTAAAAGCGCTGGAAGCGCTCGGCGCAGATATTGTGCTAGACGAGGGCTACGTCATCGCGACGGCGAAAAACGGCCTCACAGGGGGAGAGATTACTTTTCCATTTATCAGTGTTGGGGCAACGGAACACGCTGTCTTAGCGGCCGTTCTTGCTAAGGGCACAACAGTGCTGAGCAATGTTGCACGCGAACCTGAAATCGTTGATCTCGCCAATTGCTTAAACGCGATGGGGGCGAAAATTGAAGGTGCCGGACGGTCTGAGATGACAATCACAGGCGTCTCGAAATTATCCGGTGTCGAGCACGCTGTTGTGCCAGACCGCATAGAGGCAGGCACCTATGCGCTAGCCGCTGCCACGGCAGGGGGTAAAGTGCGACTGAGAGGTATCAGGCATGATCACCTTGGCTCGCTCTGGCCGCTCATTGCGCAGGCGGGTGCCCATGTTAGCATGGACGAAAACACGGTTACGATTGAACGTGACGGCGGCTTGATTAAGCCCGTCGATTTAGACACGCAAGCCTATCCGGGGTTTCCGACCGATTTACAGGCGCAGTTTATGGCGCTGATGTGTCTCGCTGACGGTGTGTCTATTATACGCGAAAATATTTTCGAGAACCGTTTCATGCATTGTCCTGAACTGACCCGTATGGGCGCAGATATTACCGTGACTGGGCGCGAAGCGATTGTGCGCGGCGTGAAAGCTTTGCGCGGGGCACAAGTCATGGCGACAGATTTGCGCGCCTCCGCGTCTTTAATTGCGGCGGGACTGGCGGCGAAAGGACAAACGCATGTTGGTCGCGTTTATCACCTTGACCGCGGCTTTGAACACATCGAAGTTAAACTTGGACAATGCGGGGCGAAAATCTCCCGCGTTCCAGAATAACATATGGAGGCTGTGTGCCATTAGGGCTGAAATTAAAAGCGGAAAGCGCTGATGACCTGACCGTAATCAGTAGCGTCTTACAAGATGCGATTATTCGTATCGGTGAAATCAGCTATGACCGCAAAGGGCGTTCGCTCACCTTGCGCTTGACCCGCTTTCGCCACGAAAATGGTGACGGGCAAGAACGTGTGCTTTGCGGCCTTAGAGTTGACGGTATTCTGTCAGTCGCCTCGCGCGGTATTGAACGCGATAATAAAGAGGCGCTGGCAGTCTTGCTATCCGTTGGGTTTGTGCCGTCTGAAAATGTTACTTTGGCCCCTTCCGGAAAACTACATCTCGTTTTTGCGGGTAATGGTGAGATTGTTTGTGATGTCGAGGCGATTGATTTGATACTCGCTGATACAGCCCCGCCGCGCAGGACCAAATCTGTGCCGCTTCACCCCGATGATTAGGGCGCTGTGATTATATGAGTGAAACAAGCGACAACTCTGATCCTATAGACGGTGACCATTATATTAATGAGCTAAACATTGATGCTGATAGCTTGCCGGCGACCAGTCCCGAAATGCAGCATGAACGCCGTGTTGCGATTTTTGATTTGCTGGAAGATAACGTCTTCCGCCCGCTGACCAGTGATGCTGGTCCTTATATTGTTGATATAGCGCTTCGCGATGCGTCCAAACTCATTATGAAGGTCAAACGATCAAACGGGGCAGAGCGGGATGATATTACGCTGTCACTGACCCCATTTCGACGCATCGTCAAAGACTATTTTATGATTTGTGAAAGCTATCACAACGCTATTCGTACAGCGACAAGCGCACAGATTGAAGCGATAGATATGGGACGAAGGGGCCTTCATAATGAAGGATCGCGGCTTTTAACTGATAGCCTTCGTAATCAGGCCGAGATTGATTTTAACACCTCGCGGCGCTTGTTTACCCTCATCTGCTCGTTGCACAGGCGGACGTGATATGGGAAAATCTATTCCGCTCCCATCATCGATATTGTTTGTGTGTTATCTAAACTCCATTCGTTCGCCCATGGCCGAAGGTCTTATGAAAAAGCGGTTTGGTCGCGACATTTATGTACAATCGGCGGGTATGGCCAGCGGTCACCTTGATGACATTATGGTATCGGTGATGGCTGAGAAAGGCGTCGATATGAGCGCCCATCACGCCCGAACTCTGGGCGATTTGGGCGATACAAATTTTGATCACGTCATTGCCTTTACCGATGCCGCAGGGGAGGCCGCCAAGGCTGTTTTTGAAGATAGCGATACCACGGTCGAGGTTTGGTCCATCCCCGACCCGACGACAGGGTCGCTTGATGTACGGGCGATGATGAACAATTACCGGGCCGTGCGGGACTATATTGACAACCGTTTAGCGCGGCATTTTGAGCAAAAGCCCGCAAAATAGGGCGTAATCACAGCCATTAGGGCTGTTTTTTTCAAATAAACCCCTATATAGCGCACGGTAACACAAAAGTTGCAGAGCTGAAAAAAGGAATAAGTTTGGCTAAAGAAGAATTACTCGAGTTTGAAGGCGAAGTTGTAGAACTTCTGCCGAATGCGACATTTCGCGTGAAACTCATTAATGATCACGAGATCATTGCCCATACGGCTGGTCGTATGCGTAAAAACCGTATCCGCGTTTTGGCGGGCGATAAGGTCACTGTCGAGATGACCCCATATGACCTGACCAAGGGTCGTATTACTTACCGTTTCAAGTAATCTGCGCCTATGCACGGCGCGCCGCACTCTGACTGTCCGCCGCTTATTTTGGCGTCGGCCTCACCCCGTAGGCTTGACTTACTCGCGCAAATTGGCGTTGTCCCCAATCATGTAATTCCCGCAGATATTAATGAAGACCCTATCGCTGGTGAGCTGCCCAAGCCTCACGCCCTAAGACTTTCCCAAGAAAAAGCCCATAAGCTCTCCGTGAATAATAGCGGCAGCATAATCCTAGCCGCCGATACAGTTGTCGGCGTTGGTCGGCGTATCCTTCCAAAAACCGAAACCGAGACTGAAGCGCGCGATTGCCTTCGTCTTTTATCGGGTCGGGGCCACCGTGTTTACACGAGTGTGTGTATCATTGATGGTGAAGGTGTTATGCGCGCTCGTGTGTCGGAAACACGGCTTAAGATGAAACGCCTAACGCAGTCCGAAATTGACAGCTATATCGCAAGCGATGAATGGCGCGGTAAAGCGGGCGGCTATGGTATTCAAGGGCGTGCGGGGGCCTTTATCAGCCATATTATTGGCAGCTATACAGGTGTTGTTGGTTTGCCTGTTTTTGAAACGCGTAATCTTCTGCTCGCCTCTGGATATACATTATGAAACACCGCATCGTTATAGAGCACGCCGTTGGCGAAACACGCGCCGCCGTTTACGAAGGCAAATCCATTGCCGAACTTTATGTGCGACGCTGGAGCGAGGCCGGCAAACCGCGCGCTGGCGATATTGTTTGCGGTCGTATAACGCGTATCGAGCCGCAGATGGACGCCGCCTTTGTCGATTTGGGATTTGGCCCGGACGGGTTTTTGAAATTCACCAATGCTCAAGGGGCACCGCGCCTGTCTGAAGGTCGCTATATTCAGGTCTTGGTCACACGCGATGCGGAAGACGACAAAGGCCCTGTGCTGAAGTTTGATAGCGTCGCTGACGGCGAGAAGATTGGACTTATTAAAGCCCAGAGCTTGGAAGAATTTTTGCTAACTCGTTTTCCTAATGCCAAAGTTGATAAGGCGGCTGTGAACGCCGTTGATGACGCCTTAGAGATTGAAGTCGCGATTGCGGGCGGCGGGGATATTGCGATTGAGCAGACCCGGGCGCTCGTCGCGATTGACGTGGACAAGGGTTACGCCCCCAGCGGATTTGACGTTAGCCTGAGTGCCTGTGAATTAATTGCTAGCCAAGTCCGATTGCGCGGCTTGGGTGGTCTATTCGTGATTGATTTTCCTAATCTGCGCCAAGTCAAGCAGCGCGAAAAGTTGTTTGATGCCATGTTACGGGCTTTTGACAATGATCCCAACGTCGTCAAAATCGCGCCCGTTTCACGGTTTGGCACTGTCGAAATGACGCGGGCTAAGACCCATGCGTCATTAGCTGATGTTATGCTGGATAGCCGCGGGGAACCGACAGTTGAAACCCGAGCGGTTGGCGCGTTAAGGCGTTTGGAAAAAGAGGGGCGCGCCAATGCCGGGGCTAAGCTGATGCTGACCGCGACGTCGGACATATTTGATTGGTTGGATGCGGACACGATTGGTTGGAGAGCGGCTATGACGGACCGTCTTGGTGCGCGGTTTGACATGATTAAAGGCGACATCATTGACGTGAGTGCAGACCGATGAGTAGTGCTGGCGGTAAGACAGAGACATGCCCAATTTGCAAAAAGATTGTTGCTGATAATGCGCCTGCACCGTTTTGTTCAAAACGCTGTGGCGATATTGATTTAGGGCGCTGGTTAAAAGGGAATTATGCAATCGCGGGCCAAGACGGCGAGGCGTTAATCCCGGCTAATGATGGTAACCCTGATCGTGATTTATAGCGCGTCAAAGACCACTTTATCGTCAATGAAATAAAGGTCGATATTCATCGCCTCATCATGGGCCTCAATTGACGGCCAATTGATATATGAAAATGTCGAGACCGCTATGCCGTCACGGTGATAATCCGCAACTAAGTCCGTGCTGACCATGTCTTGCGGAACGCAGACGCTACCGCCTGTTTTCATAATCATATCGCGTAACGTTCCGCGCAGACCACCTTTTACATAATAACCTGACCGCTGGCCGTGAATGCGGCTTTGGGCGGTCTTTGATATATGCCCATCAGCAGCCGTATAAACAACATGATGCGCGCGGATCATGGCGTTCGGGTCTTCGCACCAATGTGACAGACAGAGCGGAATATTCGGCGCAATGGCGTGAATTTGATAAAGCGCTTCGGGCACCCAAGACACATAGGTCACGCGCTTTGATAGGCCTGCTGCCATGACAAGCGCATGAATTTCAAGCTCAAAGCCTGCGTCCTTTATATCGACTAATAATTGCGCCGATGTCACCTCGTGGTCGCGGGCCGCATTAAATAAATCTTCTGCAGTTGGTATCGTTACAAATCGACCACCTATCGCAGCAAAATCTTTGGCCATGACATCGCATAATAAGCGGCGCTTGCCATGCCCGTCCAAGGCGTATTCATCATGATAAATCATCGGTGTGCCGCAACGCGCCACGCGGATATCGAATTCCAGATGCTGCACCCCAAAGGTGAGCGCCGTGTTCAGACCCTCAACCGTATTTTCAAGCGGCGCAAAGCCGCGAAAGCGGTGGGAGATAAGGCGGTCAAAAGAACGAAGGCTGCGGGTCATAGCGCGATGTTACGGCGCGCTGGCCGCGTCCACAATATCAAATCCACCCCATAACACAGAGAAGGCCTCGCAATGGATAAGCACACTTTTAAAATCTGACAACGTAATGTCGTCTGGCAAGATATAACTTTGCGCGCCACGATTTGACTTCAAAACGCCGATTTTTACGCCGTCTTCTATAGCCGTTTTCGGATCGACATTATCGACAGTTTCGGTGTGCAGAACGACTTTTAAATCAGGGCCGCTTTTGGTTTTAAACGCATCATTAAAATGAATGACTGTTTTCCCGTCTTGTTCGCCCACGCTCCATTCGCCTTTAATTGTGTAACGCTTTTTAACAAAGCTTTGTTCAGCTGTTGATGCGCTTTTCTTATTGTCTGCAGCGTAACTCGGAACGGCGCTTACCAGTGTGAAAAATAAGGCAAGACTTAATAAAACAGATCGCATGATAACCCTCCTGATGTTTTATAACCCTGGGCGCAGTTAATGGACAATCACGTCACTGTGAAATGACAGCATAAAAAAGGCTCCGCAACCAAAGCTGGGAGCCGTTTTAGGTATATAGACAATGGCTATGAGGTGCCGAGTGTCTTGGCCGCTTTTTTTGCAAAACGGTCAATGGTACGGTTGGCATCGGACCAGGTACCGCCAAAGCGTGCGTCTTGAATATCGTTTTCATACCATTGATATGACATTTCGCCTAAGGCTTCACCGCCTGCACGAATAAGCTCGGCTTCAATTTCTGCCCCGCCGTTACCGAAGCTGTCATAAGATAGACCTGGCTCTTTCGAGAGCTGCTTGAACGTCGGGCGGTTGTTGCGCACATCGGTTAGGACGACACGCAAGACTGTACTTGCATTATCATCAACGGTGACACCGCGTTTGGCTAATTGCTCGTTTAAGCGTTTTTCAAGACGCGCGGTGAGGCGGTTCAAGTCTTTCTCGCCGTAATAGCCATTAGCGCTAAAACCAGAACGAGACAGGCCAACGCCGCCGCGGTCGCGAAGGCTCTTGGGTAAGTTATTCGCACGATAAGCCATTTCATCCGATAGCTGCACGTCAAGCTTAACCGTTGTTTGAACTGGTGCCGTGATTGTTGTGTCAAAGCCATGTCCGGCCTGCGCTGGTGCGCTGAGCAGGGCTGCTGTGCCCATTGTGACTAAAATAGATGTTAGATATGTGTGTCGCATAAAACCTCCTGTTTCATAGTATAATACCACAAAACACGAATGGTTCCTAATCACTGACTGCCGACAGCGGTGTCAATGGATACACTTTAACGTGAGCTTAACCGCCTAAAACATCGACGACAACGCCCAGAACATTGGTGGCGCCTTCTAAGGCGGCAAGTTCGCTGTCGAGTTGTGAGGCGTTGATGCGGCGTGACACCGTCACAACTTTGCCTGTCAGGTCCACAGCTTGGGTGGTGACAGATAGGACTTTGGCGGATGTATCAAGCGCTTTGTCTGTGACTTTGACAGGCACAGTGCCGACGTAATAAACGCCTTTACCTGTCGCGATAACGCTCTCGCCTGCAAATTTACCGGTGTGATAAATACCTTTGCCCGTATATTCGCCCGTTTTATAGGCACCTTTTCCCGCAAGGCGGCCCGTGTGGTAAACGCTTTTACCTGCAAATTCGCCCGTTTTATAAACGGCTTTAAAGGGCAGTGCTGCAACCTTGCCAGTTGTTTTAGCAACACCACAGCCGCTTACAGAAAGGCCTATAATGCCAATAACGGCTAGTTTAAAAATAGATGATGTCACAGCCCACTCCCAAATAATATGCTACAGTATTAGCGTATTAAGGCTTAAAAACACTTAAAAAACACAGTTGATAAAGCCTTACATTTTTGGGTTGTTGACCTTCGCTTATTGACCTTCTCTGCGCCACGCCCAAGCCAGCGCAATCGCAGCCAGCAAAAAGAATAACCAGCCCGGGGCCAGCGGTGCGCGGCGTGATGCGTCCACATTGTAACGCTCATAAGCGCGTAGCCCGTACCAATTATTACCAGAGGTGGCAGCGGTCGGGCTAACGCGGCGCAATGATGGCAGGTTTGTGCCGTCCCCAATTAATTGACCAAAACCACCTGTGGCGTTGACAAAGGGCGCTAGGATGTTGGTGGTCGGGGTTAAGTCTGAGAACTCCTTGGGGTTTAACGCACCAATGGCTGTCACAGTGGCAAGCGTGCCGGATGACAGGCGGTATGCCCCTTGTCCAGATGTGGAGACAGTCCCTGTAAACCGTCCGTCACCGCGCGCGGTCAAGGTGACGGTTTCAGAGGTGCCGTCTGGTTTTTCCACAAGCACGTCCGCCACCTCATCACCAAGCGAATTGCGTTCTATAACCAATGTATCGCCATCTGCACGCGCGGATAGGCGCTCTGCGGCGAGGTCGGGTTCGCCCATCAACCAATGCGCCATACGCCGAAACATTTCAGAATAGGGACCGCCGCCTTGGTATCCTTTTGCCCAAAGCCAGGCTTGGTCAGACATTAACATCCCGACGCGACCTTCGCGCACACTATCGATAATCAACAGAGGTTCTCCGCCCGGGCCTTCCATTAATACATCACCCGACACGGCCGCGTTCTCAATGATGCGGTACCACGGGCCCCAGCTGTCAGAAGCGCCGTTTTTAAAATCAGCCGTAATGGGGTGGCGTTCGCCTTTGGTGTTTAATGTGGGACGAAAGCTGACTTCTACCGTTTCGCCAGTCGGCCGCGCGGGCAGAACTGCGGCAAGCGGCGAGCGGTAAATCGAATCCGCTGTTGCAAAGGCAGGGCCAGTCGCGGTCAATAATGCGCCGCCGCGTTCAACATATTCTGCGATGTTTTGGAAATATATCGCAGGCAGGAGTGGGCGGGACATTCGCCCATTGGCCCCTCTGCCGCGCCGTTTAAATTGATCAAAGATAATCAGATCAAATTCATCAAGCTTTTCCTCAAATAGCTCCCGTGTTGGGAAGGCGATAAGTGATAATTCGTTTTGCCGGGCATTCGTATATTTAATACCGGGATTTGTTAGAATGGTAAATTGCACCAAATCCACCGCAGGGTCGGATTTCAAAAGATTCCGCCATGCTCGCCCGCCGCGGTGCGGTTCCCCCGTGACGAGTAGAACTTGCAAGCGGTCACGAATGCCTGAAATCTCCGATACAAAGACATTGTTTTTAATCGTTAATTCATCAGGTGCTTCGGCGACGCTGAGTTCGACAGTATTGCTGCCGCGCCGCTCAATGGTCAGTGGGATAGAAATTTGATTGCCAATAATAGCCCCAAAGCGTGCAATTAATTCGCCGTTGAGTTTAATCTCGATCTGCGCGCGCTCGCCTTCAAAACCCGGATCATCGACTTGTATTTGAAATTCTGCCTGTTCCCCAACAAGGCCGTAGCGTGGGGCAAGCGTGGCGCGGATGCGGCGGTCGCGGCGCTTTGGGTCGCCAATGACAAAAGCATGAAACGGAACGCCTACCGGTAAGATACCGTCAGCACTATTTGGCAAATCATGAATCTGACCATCCGTGACAACAATCACGCCAGCCAGTCTTGCGGACGGAATATTGCCCAAGGCTTCGATAAGGGTGGCGGTCAACCGCGTCCCGTCACTATCCATGGGGATGCGCGCAGTGACAAGCTCAAGCGTATTGTCCGTGCTAAGTTTAGCTTGCAAACCATCAAGCGCGGTATTGACTTGATCCGCGCGGGTGCCAAGCATCACGCTCTCAGACCCATCTGAAATAATTAGCGCAATATCACGCAACGGCGTGCGGTCTTCTTCAACACTTTGCGGATTAAGAAGCGCAGCGATCACCGCAATGGCGGCAAAGCTACGCAGAAACATGGACCGCAATCGTCCAGCCCCGGCCAATAAAGCCGCAATCAGCGCAATAATACCAAAGCCTATAATAAAGGGCAGCGGAACAAGCGGGTCTAGCGCGAGGCTCGGGATAGAATCAGGCAGCCACTCCATTACGGCTCTCCATCATCGCTGCGACCCAAATCACGTATATCGCGTTGTTGTTGGCCAAGCCGTTCGACAAGGGCTTTGGCGTGGACTTGGTCGGATTTATAATTCCCCGACAGCGCATACATGGCTAAATTCACACCAAAGCGCATCGCCATTTCGCGTTGACGTGGCATGTCATCCTCCAGTGTAATAAGCCCTTGGCCCTCGTCATCCAGTGCCCAAGCCGCGGCCCAATCATTAGACCCGATAATAACTGAGGACACACCGTCGCGGGCTGTACCGTTGCGGTTTTTATCAACCCACACTGTGCCGTCGACCCATCGGCCGGGGTAGCGCTGGATAAGATAAAAGGACTTCGTCAGAACATGGTCTTCTGGTGTTGGGCCGATTTGCGGGACGTCTAGCGACTGGGTGACGGCTGCTAATCCGGGGTGGATAAGGTTACCTGTTAAGGCACGGTCACCTTGGTCGCGCGTATCAAACACGACTGTTCCCCCGCCTGCCATATAGGCGTTTATATCGGCAGATGCTTCGGGGGATAGGGGCTGTGCATCACGCTCTAGCGGGTAATAAAGGAACGGATAAAACACTAGAGGGTCTTGTCCTGGCGTCACGCCCCGCACACCCACAGGTTCAATGGTTGTGCGTTGGGTGAGCGCGCGCGACAAAGATTGCAATGCGGCATCTGATAAATCATCAATCTGTCCATTACCTGTTTTCACATAGGCCAGATGTAGCCCCAGCGCGTCTGATACCGCTTCGGGGTTGTTATCCGCCTCAGTGTCTTGGGCCTGTGCGTCAAACGGCACAATCATGATAAGTGACAGCGCGGCGATCAGGCCAAAAACTTTGGACGCTTTGCCGAAATTTGGTTTCAAATATCCCATCCGCCCCGAAGCTAGTAGTGAGAACAGAACATCAATCGCTAGCATGATAAGTGCAATAGACAGCAGTAATCCGCCAAGCGTGCGGTCTGTTGCAGTGTCAAAGTTCATGGGCGTTACGCCTGCAACATTGCCAATCGGCTTTAGCGCCCCTGGCTCGGTCACGACATTTCGTGCCCGCAGTCGAGAGCCTTGTTTATACAATCCGGCAGGATGGGTTTCAGATAAAGGTGTTTGTTCAAACACATCATCCGCGAGCGAACCCGTTTGTATCGACGGCGTGATCAGGCGGCCATATCCTGATAAGACACGGTCTGGCGACCAATCCCCGATTGTACTTTGTTCAGGTGCAGGCGTTGCATTAGCGAGGGGTAAAATACGGCGCAACATATCAACATAAAGACCGCTAACGGGCAGGTTAGACCATTCTGGCCCTGCGGTGACGTGAAAAAGAACTATGCGCCCAAGGCCTTTGACCGATGACGTCACAATGGGGGACCCGTCGTCCAATCTGGCCCATGTTGCCGCGTCAGTTTGCGCGCCGGGTTCAGCCATGATCTGCTGTTTAACCAACACATCGTTTGGGATATTTAACCCAAAAAATGGGCTTTCTTGAGAGAATTGACTTAGTGTTTGTGGGTCTTCCCATGTGAGCGCGCCGCCAAGTGCCCTGTCACCTTGGCGGATAAGAACAGGTAAAAGACTATCAGAGCGCTTGGCGAGTTTCGGTCCCGCAAAACGGATAAGCAAGCCGCCCGTCTCGACATAATCCGTCAGTTCGGGGTCATCAATACGCGCTTCATCTGGCATAATAATAATGGAGGGGGCGAGGGGCAAAAGCGTATCAAGTGTGCCTGTGAAGATATCGGCATGAGGCGTAAGCGCCGTTTGAGCATAATAAGGCTCAGAGAGCAGCGGACTAGACGTGTCCTTGCCCGTGGTTAAAACGCCAATCAGGGGACGTCCCCAGCTATCATCCAGAAGTTTTACTGTGCCAGCAGACGGCAAACCCACCGCGCGGAGCGAACTGATACGGTTGCGCAAATCTGCTGGTAATTCAAATTCAGCCTCTGCCGTCGTTTTACCTGGAATAAAATTAAGCTCGCCGCGGGTGATAACTGATCCGCTGCGATCATGGGCTGTCACGCCGATTGTGCGCGCGGTTGCAAGCGGATTGTGCCAGATAGTGCGAAAACCGCTACCCGTTTCAACAACGTCACCCGGCACTATCGGAAGGGTTGTCGGCAGAGGTTGAAGGCGACTAGCGCTGGCAGACTTTGCGACCTCTGTACCTAGAATTTCTGCCGCACCAAAATCCAGCCCACTGCTGATCCAGATGGTTTTTGCATCAGATAAATCAACAGACGCCAAGACTTTGGCGGCGGCTTCACGTTGTGGCGGTAACGCTGTGGGCGAGAGTGTCTTAATTATATCAAGCGCGGCTTGGGCTGGACCGAAGGCTGCAGTCTCATCAGGGGTCGTTGTAGTTAAAAGCAACACCTCTAGATTGTCACGGCGGGCTTTGCTGATACGTTTCTCCGCATCCTTTATCGTCACCGCCCAATTCGGTGCCGCGTCCCAGCCGTTGTCAATCACTAGCGCCAGCGGGCGACTGATGTCGTTAGTCGTACCGCCCAAGATAGGGCGAGCCAGTGCAATGGCGATAATGGCTGCGAGTAAAAGTCGAAACAATAAAAGCCACGGCGGGGTGCTATCGGGTGTCTCTTCTTCGGTCATCACGTCAGCGAGGATTTGCAGTGGCGGAAATTCTGCCTTTTTAGGCTGGGGCGGTGTTACCCGTAAAATCCACCAGATAATCGGCAGCACAAGCAAACCCAGCAAGACAAGTGGTGACAAAAACGTGACAGGCCCTAAAACCAAATATGACAGCGCCGCAGACATCATAATGCGTCTCCCGCCATCGCTGCATAGGCCGCCGTTAACGCCTTAGTCGCGGGCTTATCGGTTTCATGGACAATTAACGGCCAGTCGAGGCGTCGCGCAATTTGCGCCATATTATCACAATGGGCTTGGAACCGTTTTTGATAATCTTCTCGGGCTTGTTCTGCGCGACCGACTAATAAAGGTGGCAAGGATTTGGCCAATCCGCCCGGCAGACGAAGTTGCATCCGACCTTTATAAGGAAAATCCCGTTCCGCCGGATCGATAATATGAATGAGAATGCCTTTCGCTGGACGGGCTGATAATTTAGCTAGCCGCGCGCGCCAGACATCTGCGCCTTCTAAAAAATCCGACGCAATAATCAAGCGCGCGTGTGACGGAATATCGGCGTCTAAGTTACCTATCGGCCCGTCGCTGCCCGCAAGCCTATGGGCGATACGTTCTAGCCCGACGCGGCCTGTCCGAGGGAAATTGGTTTCGCCCATAACGGCACAGCGCTCACCAGCCCGCATAAGAAGTATCGCCAGCGCCATTGTGACCACCGAAGCGCGGTCTTGTTTGGTTGGTAGTTTGACGCCGTTCACTTTCTTACCGGATGTCCAGTCCATACCGGGGCGGCCGTCGCGCCAGAAGTAGACTGTATTGGCGGCTTCCCATTCATTTTCACGAATATAGACTTGGTCACCACGCGCAGAGCGTCGCCAGTCAATGCGGTGCGCGGAATCTGATGATTGATAATTGCGGTACTGCCAAAATGTCTCGCCTTGACCCGGGCGTCTGCGGCCATGCACGCCTTGTGTCACCACGGCGGCAACGCGTTCGGCTTCGGCCAGCAGCGTTGGATAAGGCGCCGCTAACGCCTCGGCCCGCTTTCGCAACTCAAGCGATTTGGTCTGTGATGTCAGAGGCGCGACGGGCACTTAGCGGATGCTGTCTTTCAGTGCATTGATGGTCTCAGCAATCGTGACCCCATCGGCGCGGGCCGCAAAATTAAGCGCCATGCGGTGCTGTAAAACGGGCTCAGCTAAATCAAGCACATCATCAATGGAGGGCGACAAGCGACCATCCATCAGCGCTTTCGCGCGCGCGGTAAGCATAAGCGCTTGTCCAGCGCGCGGGCCGGGGCCCCAGCTGACATTTTGGCGCACGCTCTCCATCGCGCTTTGGTCGGGTCTGGCGTTGCGCACGAGTGTCAAAATCCCTTCGAGCACTTTTTCACCGACGGGTAATTTGCGGACTAGCTTTTGCATATCCATCAATTGCTTGGCCGTAATAGCGGCTTTTGCTGTGGCCAGGTTGGCGCCCGTCGTGGCCAGCAAGATTTCACGTTCTGTGTCCAGCGTCGGAAAGTCGACATTGATTTGAAACAAGAAGCGGTCAAGTTGCGCTTCGGGAAGAGGATAGGTGCCTTCTTGTTCAATTGGGTTTTGCGTGGCGAGTACATGAAACGGCGCGGGCAGGTCGTGACGCACACCTGCAACAGTCACAAAACGTTCTTGCATCGCTTGCAATAGCGCTGATTGAGTGCGCGGACTGGCGCGGTTAATCTCATCGGCCATCAAAAGCTGACAAAACACAGGCCCGGGAATAAAACGAAATGAACGTTTGCCTTTCGCACCTTCTTCTAACACTTCGGAACCAATGATATCGGCAGGCATTAGGTCGGGCGTGAACTGTACGCGTTTTTCATCAAGACCCAAGACCGTGCCTAGGGTTTCAACCAGCAATGTTTTGGCAAGACCCGGAACACCCACAAGCAGGGCGTGTCCGCCCGATAAAACTGCTGCAATTGTCAAATCAACCACGCGGTCTTGGCCCAAAATCACGGCGCTAATGTTATCGCGCGCGCCTTGCAGTTTGGTCGCTGCCGTGAGGGCTGATTTTTCTAGCGCTTTGGTGATGGGCTCGGACGGGTCAATCTTGGTCATAACTCTCTCATAATCTGTCAAAGCGCACGGATTAAAGCACTCTGCGGCAAATGGCCGATTGTCTTTTAACACCTTTAACAGCATTTTAGCTGGGAATAATACGGATTATCAGTAAAACTTTTGTCATGAATAACAACGCAACAAACGGACGCAGCAAAAAAGCGCAAAACGACGCAGGGACGGTCAATCCAGCGGCGGAGGGTTTCTCCCTGCAAGACCTGTTAAAGGCGATTGGCGACGCTAAATCGGGCGAGCGCCCAGTTGAGAATTGGAATCCCAGCTTTTGCGGGGACATTGATATTGTCATAAAATCTGACGGGAGCTGGTATCACGAAGGCGGCTCTATTGCGCGTCGGGGTTTGCTTGAGTTGTTCGCCTCTGTCCTGCGCAAAGATGAAGACGGTGAGACATATCTGGTGACCCCCGTCGAGAAAATGCGTATCACCGTTGAACGTGCCCCGTTCATCGCAACGCGGCTCGACGTCACTGGGAGCGGTAAAGACGCAAGACTGTTTTTCAAAACCAATCTTGGCGGCACGGTCGAAGTCAGTGACACCCATCCGCTGCGGGTGGAAACGGATCCCGACACATTGGAACCCTCGCCATTTGTGCTGGTGCGGGGACGGTTGGAGGCCTCACTAACGCGCGCTGTATTTTATGAACTCGTTGAACATGCGGTAGAATTGCAAACGGATGCCGGCCCTCAACTTGGCGTTTACAGTCACGGCACGTTTTTCCCGCTCGGCCCTGTTGGGGCTCACCAAATTTAATGTCTGATATAAACGCCCCCATTATTAAACGCATTACATCGGCGCTTTTGCCGCTTCGGATTGATGACGACACCGACCTTGTGAAACGTGACGGGCAACGCGTGGCGTCAGTCCTTATGCCCTTGGTGCAACGCGATTTAGGCTGGCAGGTTATCTTGACCCAACGCCCGATGACTATGCCCCGTCACCCTGGGCAAATTAGCTTTCCGGGCGGGCGGCGCGAAGACGACGAGACGGCGCTGCAAGCGGCCCTGCGCGAAACCGAAGAAGAGGTGGGATTGCCCGCGAGCGTGATTACAGTGCTAGGCCGCCTGCCGAGCTTTGACGCTGTGTCGGATTACCGCGTCACGCCTTTTGTGGGTGTTGTTGATAATAAGGCTACTATCGTCCCATGTGAGCGCGAGGTCGAAGAAGCCTTTGAAGTGCCGCTTGATTTCATCCTAAATGGCAATAACCACATTGCACGAGACGTCTTTTTTGACGGGCGGGACCACCGACTTTATGATATGCCTTATGACGGCCCAGACGGTAAACACCGTAACATTTGGGGCATGACGGCGATGATGATGCGCCGCCTCTATGAACGGGAATTCGCATGAGCATGAATAGGCGGGGATTTTTAGTCGGAAGTGCAGCCTTAGCTGTAACAGCGTGTCGAACCGCTTCGTCCAAACCCGTCAAAACAATTGCCATTACAATGGATGATTTTAATTTGGGTTTTGACATTCGACTAGATTCGCTTGCGCGTAACCAAGCCATTCTAGATGCCTTTGCTGCCCATAATCATAAGGCGGCAGGATTTGTGACCGGACAGTTCATTGAAAGCGACGTGGGTCGCGCGGTTGTGCAAAGCTGGGCCTCGGCGGGGCATATGCTCGGCAATCACACATATACCCATATGAACAGTAGTGATGAGCCCGTTGATATTATCAAAGCTGATATTTTGAAAAACCACGCCGCCATGAAAGGCTACGCAGGCTATCAACCTTATTTTAGATTTCCGTATTTGGCCGAAGGCGGCACCATGGACAAAGTCAATGACTACCGCGCATTTATGGACGCCAACGGGTTTAAAAATGCCCCTGTCACAATCGATAGTATTGATTGGTACACAACTGACCGATTAGAAAAACGGCTTAAGTCTGACCCGAATACGGACACATCGTCCTATGGAGATTACTACGTTAAAGCCGTATTGGAGATCGCCCAGTATAAACACGACTTAGCTGTCAGGCTCGGTTATCCTGATATGCCGCATAGCCTTTTGATGCATCATAATATTTTAAACGGCCTGTATTTACGTGACGTCATGGACGCCTTAGTTGCCGACGGTTGGCAATTTATTGATGCGGAGACGATGCTTACCCATCCCGTTTATAATCTTCGCCCCAACATTCCAAACCGTGGGCGCAGCGTACTGTCGGTGTTGGCGCAAGAGCGCGGCGTTGCGGATCAGGGTTTTCCAAAAGCCTATCACGGATTTGGCAAAGACACGATGGACGCGCTTGGCCTTTGACAGGGATGCGGTTTTGGTTAGAACGCGACCATGACCGATTTAAACCCACAACAATACGCTTGGATGCGAGAGCCAGCAGTAAGCCAGCTTTTTAAGGCTTTTCCGAAAGGTCAACTTCGCTTTGTTGGCGGCTGTGTGCGCAATGCCCTGATGGGGGAGGCCGTGGCGGATGTTGATCTTGCCACGCCGTTGACACCTGATGCCGTTATCAAGGTGCTGGACGCTGCCAGTATTCGTCATATTCCAACGGGCATCGATCACGGCACAGTGACCGTCATCATTGATGGTAAACCCTATGAGGTTACCAGCCTGCGCAAAGATGTGGAGACCGACGGCCGCCGCGCGGTGGTTGCCTTCACGACCGATTGGACAGAGGATGCCTATCGCCGAGACCTGACGATGAATGCGCTTTATGCGGATTTTGACGGGACAGTTTATGACCCTTGCGGGCAGGGGGTTGACGATTTGAAGGCCCGCCGTTTTCGTTTTGTGGGCGACGCTGATGCGCGTGTGCGCGAAGACTATCTTCGCATTTTGCGGTTTTTCCGTTTTATCGCGTGGTACGGCAGCACCCATAAAGACGGCCAAGGCGTAATTGACGCAGACGCTCTGCGGGCGTGTCGCGAAAACGCAAAGGGACTTAAAACACTGTCCGCTGAACGGATTTGGTCAGAGACGAAAAAGCTGTTGAGCGCGCCTGACCCATGCCGTGCTGTGCGTATTATGCTGACCAATGATATATTGGATACGCTGCTGCCAGAGGCGAGCAATAGCGTGGGGCTTGATGCTATTGTGGCACTGGAACGTAGAGAGGCGATAAAGCCTGATCCGCTGTTGCGCCTTATGGCGATGGGCGCTCGCGAACCGCTCGCCATTGTTCTTTTGACGAAGCGTTTGAAAATGTCCAACTCCGAGAGCACGCGGCTGCGCGCGTGGGCGGATGATGCGACGGCGCTGGACCCCAATGCAGACGACCGTACCAAGCGGATTGCGATATACACGGCCGGTAAACAAGTGATCATTGACCGTGCGCGTATTCGTGCGGCTGGGAGTGATGATCCCATCAAGTCTTCCCGCTGGATGAGCCTTGCAGACCTAGCGATGGGGTGGACACGGCCGACATTTCCGTTGACGGGTAAAGACCTGATTAAAGCCGGCGTCGAGCCAGGTGAAGCTATGGGTAAGAAAATGGCGGCCTTAAAAGCGCTTTGGGTCCGCAGCGGGTTTAGTGTGGATAAAGATAAATTACTGATGGCATTAAAGTTGTTGGGATAGGGAAAGTTGTTGGGACAGAGGTGTCTTGTTTTAATCTCTGATTTCTAAATAAAAACCCCGCCGAAATGGCGGGGTTTAGTTATTCAGATCTGATATAGCTTTATTTCAAATCGAAACGATCGAGCATCATGACTTTGTCCCACGCCTTGATGAAGTCTTTGACAAATTTCTTATCCGCGTCAGCACAAGCGTAAACTTCTGCGGTAGAGCGGAGGATTGAGTTCGAACCAAAGACCAAATCATTGCGTGTACCCGTCCATTTGACTTTGCCTGTTTTGCGGCTTTTGCCTTCAAACAAGGTTTCTTCAGAGTCTTTGGCCGACCATTCGGTTCCCATGTCGAGCAAATTGACAAAGAAGTCATTGGTCAACTGGCCTTTACGCTTTGTGAACACACCGTGTTTCGATTTACCACTATTGGCACCGAGCACACGCAGACCACCAACAAGAACCGTCATTTCGGGCACAGAAAGCGTGAGCAATTGTGCACGGTCAACAAGTGTGTCTTCGGCGGGACGTGTTGACGCACCGAGGTAATTGCGGAAGCCGTCAGCTTTTGGTTCTAGGGGCTCAAAACTATCGACATCGGTTTGCTCTAGGCTCGCATCCATGCGGCCCGGGGTAAACGGCACTTTAACTTTATGGCCAGCTTCCGCAGCTGCTTTTTCAATCGCCGCGCAACCACCCAGGACGATAAGGTCTGCAAGCGATATCGTACCTTCAAAGTCATCTTTAATTGCGTTCAACCCTTTCAAAACTCGCTTGAGGCGTGACGGATCATTGACTTGCCATTTTGTTTGTGGTGCAAGACGGATGCGCGCTCCGTTCGCTCCGCCGCGTCTGTCAGAGCCGCGAAATGTCGAAGCCGATGCCCAAGCCGTAAAGACCAAGTCAGAGACAGACAAGCCAGAAGCGAGAATTGCTTCCTTAAGTGCCTTAATCTGTTTTTTGCTTGCCAATTTATGATTGCGAGCCGGGACTGGATCTTGCCAAATCAAGTCTTCCTTCGGCACTTCTGATCCGATGTAACAGGCTTTCGGGCCCATATCACGGTGCAGAAGTTTAAACCAAGCGCGGGCAAAGGCATCCGCAAACTCATCGGGATTTTTATGAAAATGCTCTGATATCTT
The DNA here is from genome assembly GCF_041429785.1 of Fretibacter rubidus. Classification (GTDB taxonomy): domain Bacteria; phylum Pseudomonadota; class Alphaproteobacteria; order Caulobacterales; family Maricaulaceae; genus Fretibacter; species Fretibacter rubidus. Next base: position 2,526,172 of record NZ_CP163423.1, on the reverse strand, counting down.
GCGGTATTCTGGGTCCATCTTCATGGCCATATCCGCTGTGGTCATCATCAAGGGTACTGATTTTGACGCGTCAGATGAATCCGGTGCTTTTGGCGCATTGGATGATTTTTTTGGCGTCCACTGATGCGCGCCGGCGGGACTTTTTGTAAGCTCCCACTCATGGCCTAATAGGACGTCAAAATATCCCATATCCCATTGTGTCGGGTTGGCTGTCCACGGGCCTTCAATGCCTGATGTCGTCATTTCTGATGCTTTACCAGACCCAAAGCTTTGCGCCCAACCGAGGCCTTGTTCAGCCATAGTTGCGCCTTCGGGTTCACGGCCAACATAAGTGTCAGGGTCTGATGCGCCGTGCGCTTTACCAAAGGTATGACCACCCGCTGTTAAGGCCACCGTCTCATAATCATTCATCGCCATACGAGCAAATGTGTCACGAATATCATAGGCAGAGGCTAGCGGATCAGGATTGCCATTTGGTCCTTCGGGGTTCACATAAATCAATCCCATTTGAACTGCGCCTAGCGGATCCGATAACTCGCGGTCACCGCTATAGCGTTCATCACCGAGCCATTCAGTTTCTGGGCCCCAATAGATATCTTCTTCAGGTTCCCAAATGTCTTCGCGGCCGCCGCCAAAGCCGAAGGTTTTGAAGCCCATGGTCTCTAGCGCGACATTTCCTGTGAGGACGAGCAAATCAGCCCAAGATAATGAACGGCCGTATTTTTGCTTCACAGGCCATAAGAGGCGGCGCGCTTTATCAAGATTGCCGTTATCTGGCCAGCTATTAAGCGGGGCGAAGCGTTGCGCGCCTGTTGCGCCGCCGCCGCGACCGTCTTGGATACGGTATGTACCCGCCGCATGCCATGTCATGCGAATGAAAAATGGACCGTAATGACCATAATCAGCCGGCCACCAGTCTTGGCTATCGGTCATGATGTCGGCGATGTCTTTTTTGACTTTTTTCAAGTTGAGTTTGGCGAAAGCTTTGCCGTAATCAAAGCCGTCATCCATAGGATTGCCTACAGTTGGGTTTTGATGAAGCATTTTGAGGTTTAACTGGCCTGGCCACCAATGCTGTAAAGACGTGCTGCCCATGGCGCGGTCTTTGTGGGCACCGTGCATGACGGGGCATTTCGCCTCACTGGCTTCGTTAATGTCGTAAATGTCTTCTTTACCCATGGTAGTCTCCTGTTTGAATCATATTTCTTTCATAGATTATATATATTGTTTTTAAAAATACAATTGATTTTATCTATGATGGTGATAGGCAGAGCTTATGACCCTAAGAGAATTTGAATATATAATCGCAGTTGGGGACACGCTGTCTTTCTCGCGCGCGGCAGAACTATGTCATGTCAGTCAACCGACGCTAAGCTCCCAGGTCAAAAAGATAGAGGGCAGCCTCGGCGTGACCATTTTTGAACGGAGCAATCGCCGCGTTCATATCACCGCTGTCGGCGCGGATATCATTGCTTCTGCGCGGCGTATATTACGCGAAGTGGCCGTTATGCGCGAAACCGCGACAACGGCACAGGAACCACTTGCGGGTCGATTTAATCTTGGGGCGTTCCCGACTCTGGCGAGTTATTTATTTCCGCAAGTCTTGCCGAAAATTCGAAAGACTTTACCGGATCTATCTTTGGTTCTACGCGAAGAAAAAACTGATGTATTAATTGAGGAACTGCGGCAAGGGACACTCGATGCAGCTTTTATTGCGCTGCCCGTTGATGATCCTGCGCTGATAGCGGCTAAATTATTTGATGATGATTTTTACTTGGCCGTGCCTGCGGATCATACGCTTGCGCGTCATAAATCTGTGCCAACGGATGTCCTGCGCGAGCATCGTTTGTTGTTGCTAGAGGAGGGGCATTGCCTCCGCGATCAAGCGCTAGATATTTGCCATATTGTCGGGTCAGGGGGGCAAACCGATTACCGCGCGACAAGCCTAGAGACGCTCCGTCAAATGGTTAAAATCGGAAGTGGCATCACACTAATGCCAAAGCTGGCGATAGAACCATCAGATGATACCATCGTTTATTTGCCGTTTCAGGGTCGCCCGCCGCACCGCACGATCGGACTGGTTTGGCGCAAAACATCAAAGCGCACGGCTATATATGAAGCGATTATTGATATGTTTTAATCGCTGCCTAACGTCAGTTTCGCTTGCCAATTTAACGCCCTAGCCTAGAGTATCCACATGAGCAAAACATCACAATTTGATCTGTTAATCATTGGCGGCGGTATCAACGGCACGGCTATTGCGCGCGATGCGGCAGGACGGGGACTATCCGTTTTATTGTGCGAACGCGATGATTTAGCCAATCATACATCAAGCTCCTCGACCAAGCTTATCCACGGTGGGCTGCGCTATCTAGAGCATTATGAGTTCCGCCTTGTGCGTGAGGCGTTGATAGAGCGCGAAGTCCTGCTACGCGGTGCCCCGCATATCATCTGGCCTATGCGTTTTGTGCTGCCTTATGACAAAGGTCTGCGACCTGCGTGGTTACTGCGGGCAGGCCTATTTTTATATGATAGCTTGGGCGGGCGTGAATTATTGCCAGGCACGAAGACCATATCTTTGCGTAAGGGTAAGCATAAAGGTGTGTTGGAACAGCGGTTGAAAATGGGATTTGAGTATTCTGATTGCTGGGTCGAAGACGCACGCTTGGTTGTGCTGAACGCCGTAGACGCCGCTGCCCATAAAGCCGACATCCGCACCCGTACAGAAGTCAAAGACCTTCGTGCGGTAGATGCGGGCTATGAAGCCGATATCGTTGGGCCAGACGGAAAGCTTAAAACTATTTGCGCCAAAGGGGTCGTCAATTCAGCGGGCCCTTGGGTGGATGAAATCTTGGGACGCCTGAACAAGGGCCGCAATGACGCGGGACTACGATTGGTCAAGGGCAGTCATATCGTGACACGCAAATTATATGACGGTGACCATGCCTATATTTTCCAAAATGCTGATAACCGTATTATTTTCGCTATTCCCTATGAAGGGGACTATACGTTGATTGGGACAACGGATGTGCCTTTTGATCATGCACCGGGCCCCGTCAAAATTTCTCCAGAGGAAACAACCTATCTCTGCGACGCTGCGTCAGAATATTTTGAGAATGATATCACAGCTGATGATGTACTGTGGTCATATTCTGGTGTGCGCCCGCTTTATGATGATAAAAGTGCCGATGCATCGGCCGTCACGCGAGATTACGTGCTTGATATCGATGAGTTCACCGACGGTGCGCCGTTTCTGTCGATTTACGGTGGAAAGATTACGACGTCGCGAAAGCTTGCCGAGCACGCGATGCAAAAGCTTGCGCCGTTTTACATGCGTAAATCGGTGCCTTGGACAAAGTCTGCGCAACTGCCAGGCGGCGATATTCCCAAAGCTGATTTTACTAAATTTTATCAAGAGACATGCGATCGCTACCCCGATATGGATGCTGCCTTGCTGCACCGCTTGGCTCGGAGCTACGGAACGCGTGTGACTCTGATATTAGGGGCTGGCCCTGATGTAGACCTCGGCCATGAATTTGGCGCTGGATTAACAGAGGCAGAAGTGCGCTATCTGGTCGGGCATGAATGGGTCACTCGCGCTGATGATGTTGTGTGGCGGCGCTCTAAGCTTGGACTGCATATGAGCGAGGCTGAGCGTGCAGGCTTCACGACTTGGTTTGAAAAGACGTTTGAATAAATGAAGCGTGCCGTCCTGCCGCGATATCACGCGCTTGACATTTTAACCTTCGCCCTCACCCGCATTAAAGCTGGGCAGCGCGTTGTTCTCGTGGTTTTGACCGAAATTTCAGGTGCCTCTGCGCGACCCATTGGTACCCCGATGATTGTTTGCGAAAATGGCGAATATGCAGGTTATCTGTCCAATGGCTGTGTTGATGCCGATATTGCGCTCCATGCGAAAACGGCATTAAAAGACGGAAAATCAAAGACCGTACGTTACGGCGCCGGGTCGCCCTATCTTGATGTTCGATTGCCATGTGGGGGCGGTATAACCGCCGCGGTCATACCTGACCCAAATATAGATGCGTTGGAAATGTGTCTTAATAATCTTATGGCGCGCCAATCAATAACATTCTCTTTGGGCGAGCTTGCGCCAGCGCAACATTATTATCCGCCACTTCACATCTGTTCTGCGGGGCGCGGTGAAAATCTTCTATTTTTTGTGAAAACGGCCATTGCGGCAGGAATATCGGTGCAAGTGCTGTGCCCTGATGAAAATGAAGTTGAGGCCCTGAGCTGTTTAGGCGCGACTATGGTTCCGTTTAACGCGCGAGACGATACATTGGTCACGATGGATAGATGGACGGCTTTTATCACGCTATTTCATGATCATGATTATGAGTTGCCGCTGTTACAAGAGGCGCTGGCGTCAGAGGCATTTTACATTGGCGCGATGGGGAGCCGTAACACCCATGCCGCACGGCTTCATGCGCTAGCGATAGCAGGCGCGGATAAAGCGGCGTTATCACGCTTACGCGGGCCTATTGGCCTGGTGCCGTCTATGCGCGATGCAGGTCGTCTTTCAGTGTCGGTCTTAGCCGAGATTATCGATGCGGAGCGAACCGCGTTTTAAGCCAAATCGTCTCGGCGTTTCGCGTTCACTAAGACAAGTAATTCAGCCGCTGCCTTGGCATCGCATAGCGCGCGGTGATGGCTGGATAAATCAATTGCGTAAGCTTGGGTCAGGTTTTTAAGGCTATAGGATTTGTGACCTGAATAAAGCTTTCGCATGGAAGCAACCGTACAAAGTTTCGGGAACCGAAAATGGCGTTCGAGCCGGCCGTATTCAGCTTTTATAAAGCCGTAATCAAAATTGACATTATGGGCGACAAATATAGCGTCCCCCATAAAGGCGGCAAAATCATCTGCAATTTCTGCAAATATCGGCGCGTCTGCGACCATAGCGTCTGTAATCCCCGTAAGGCGTGTAATGTGCTCCGGTATCGGGCGCTGCGGATTAATCAGGCTTTGCCATTCATCAATGACGTGGTCGCCTTGCATTTTCACCGCACCAATTTCCGTGATGCGGTGCCCTGCCGCGCGCCCACCTGTGGTTTCTATATCCACAACAACATAGATTTGATTGGGGTCGACAATCCAGTCGATACAGACAATGTCGACTTTAAAGCCAGCCACGCGGAGTTGCTTGAACCGTGTCAATTGATTGCGGCGAATGACGTCACCTTCGGCTTTAATTTCGACAAAGCTTATCGTTCCGTCCTTGAGTAACATAAGGTCGGGATAGCCGTCTTTCGTGGCTGTGTAATTCTGAGCTGTTAGACGCATTATGCTGATCAAGCCGTCAGGGTCTGCGTGATTTATCAGGACTTTGACGCGGTCTAGCATCGCACTACTCCAGCGAAAGATAGCATTACCATGTCCGTGATACTGTGTAGTGATTTTCAAGAGATAAAGCAGCAGTCGCTTTTTATCTGGAATAAGGGATAGCCGCTCTTCAATCGCCTTACTATTATCATCATAAAACGAGCCAGATTTCAGGGCCGTTGGCATGCGTTCAAAATCACTATGGATATGCGCCTGATCCCCAAATAGCATATCCCAAAATAATAGCCCAAATAGCATGCGCCACGGTCCGTTCTCGCTGCGATATGTATCGTAACCTTGGGCATTGTAATAGGCTTTGGCCGCACGTTCGGGGGCGGCGCGGTGGGCGTCATCAAGACCAATGCGCGTCGCCCTGCGCAGCATATCGGTGACTTGGCTAGTGCGTTTTTTTTGATATTTGCGAGCGTAAAAGTCACTGGCAAAATCATGCTCTCCGTCACTGCCTGGATTGTCGATTAGGGTTTCAAGCTCGGCTTTTACCGCCTCCCTGTCATCGCCAGTATTGCGGGCATATAAAAGACGGATACGCCGTTCATTACACAGCGGGCTATCGCTAAGGCGGTAGAGGGAGAGCGCCGTATCCACATCGCTCAGTCTTTCCGATAGTCCGCCGAGCTTATGCAGTAATTTATCGCGTCCAGCGGCGCTGATATCACAGGCGGCCTTGGGCCAAGCCTTAACACTATCAATCAGGGTTGTAATCTGCGCGTCTGTCCCGTGTCTGAAATCATGCAAGGCACTTGCGTAAAAATAGGCGGCTTTTGCGCAAGCGCTATCATCAAAGCGCGGTGTAATATCGCCTTCATATTTGCGCGTTTTCACGAGTCCTAAATCTCGCATCGTCAGCGGTTGCAGGTTATCCTCTATCTTACCGAAATATAGATAACTGAGGTAACGCAAGGTATCGCGGCGCCCTTGCATGATAAACCGCGCAGGCGGCGTTAAATCATCAGCATTGATATGCGCGAGAGCAACGTCAATCAGTGCGTCTTTTTTCCAAGACCGCTTAAACGCGCTCTTGCATAAATGCTGTTCCATCACGGCAATTAACTCAGGTTTGGTTAGAACAGATAGGTAATCTGTGTGATGGCTCTTGGGGATCGAACGTATAAAACCGCTCTCTCGTAAGCATTTTATCTGTACCGCTATTCTGTCAATTTCTGGATAGGATAATTTCGCGCTATCAAAGACAAAGCCCTTGCGTCCTACCATACGGACATAGGCGCATTGTGCTGGGAAGGGTAGGGCGGCGAAACCGTTTAAGAAACTTTGCGCGTCAGGGTCTAAAATATCGCCGTATAGTCGGTCGACGGATGAGAGCATATCGCAAAAATTGGCGTGGTAATAAAATTGCGGTAAATCAGGCAGCGCACGCTTGCTTCTCTTGCGCGCGGAAAAGTGCCCGGTGCGATTGGACGTAAGGTCGGATAATGGCGCGGATGCAAAGCTCACGGGATGATTTCACCTTTGGATGGGGTGAAACAAATAAAGAACAAAAATAAGCGCGTCAACCATGCCTTGGTTATTATTGGCTTAAAACCTTTTGCACATATCCATGCCATTCGGTCAATCGGCTCTTGCGCTCGTGGGTATCCATAGACGGCGTAAAGGCGTCTTTGCGGTTCCATTGTTTGGATATGGCATCCAAGTCTTTATAAAGACCGCATTGCAAGCCGACTAAAAAGGCGACGCCCAGCGCTGTTGTCTCGACAATCATGGGACGCTCAATGGGCAAATCAAGCACATTGGCCAGATATTGGACCATCCATTTATTATGGGTCATGCCGCCGTCCACGCGTAACGATGTCAACTTCGCCCCGTCACTCGCCATTGCGCCGAGCAGGTCAGACGTCTGGTACACAACGCTTTCAACTGCTGCTCTTACGAAATGAGCGCGGCCTGTATCACGGGTCAGACCAAATATAGCACCTCGCGCGTCAGGGTCCCAATGCGGCGCGCCTAGCCCCGTGAAGGCGGGCACCATATAGACGCCCTGATTACCCGGCAGGCTCTCAATTAAATTCTCTGATTCAGATGAGTGTTCAATAATGCGCAGACCGTCGCGCAGCCACTGTATCGCCGCGCCCGCAACAAAGATTGATCCTTCCAGCGCATAAGTTGTCTGGCCATTTAAACGGTAAGCCACGGTAGAGAGCAGTTTTGCTGTTGAGCTCACGCAGGTCTCGCCCGTGTTTAAAATAACAAAACAGCCTGTGCCATAGGTGCTTTTGACTGACCCTGACGTAAAGCAGGCTTGGCCAATGGCCGCGGCCTGTTGGTCGCCGGCGACACCTAGGATTGGCGCGTTGACACCTGTGATTGCCTTATCTGTCATGCCGTAATTATCGGCACAGTCTTTCACATCGGGCAGGACGGATGCGGGGACATCAAATAGCGATAGCAGCTCTGTATCCCAGGACTGGCTATGGATATTAAAAATATTTGTGCGGCTGGCATTGGTAGCGTCCGTGGCATGAACAGCTCCGCCCGTTAAGCGCCAGATAAGAAAGCTGTCAACAGTGCCAAATGCCAACTCACCCGCCTCAGCACGTTTGCGGGCACCTTTCACGTTATCAAGTATCCAAGCGATTTTGGTGGCACTAAAATAAGGGTCAAGGATGAGGCCGGTTTTCGCGCTTAGTGTTCTGACATCATATTTACCGCCCAAATCGCGGCAAGTTTGGGCGGTGCGGCGATCTTGCCAGACAATGGCGTTATAGATGGGTTTGCCTGTTTTTCGGTCCCAGACAATGGTGGTCTCGCGTTGATTTGTAATGCCGATGCCCAAAACTCTCTGCTTGTTTTTTTTTGTAAAAGCCACGGCGTCGCGCATAGTTGATAGCGTGCTATTCCATATCGCTTCGGGGTCGTGTTCTACCCATCCGTCTTGGGGGTAAATTTGCGGAAATTCCTGTTGGGCAGTGAATAAAATATCGCCGCCTGGAGAGAAAACGAGGGTGCGCGAGCTTGTCGTGCCTTGGTCAATGGATACAATAACTGTGTCGGTCATAGGGCACACTAACAGGGCGGTAATTTCCGTCAATATGCTGTGTTATTCTGGCGCGCCTATTGTCGTTTACATATCGGCCAAAGCGATTATGTTGGCGCGAAACAGGATTGGTTACGGGACGCCCAATGATAGCAGAATTTGGACATATTGCCTTAATCGCCGCCTTTATGGTGGCCGTAGCACAATCAATTCTGCCGATGGTTGGCGCGCACCGTGGAGATGTGCGGTTGATGGCCTTTGGCGACCGCGCGTCTATCATTCAAATGCTACTGACCGTGTTGTCTTATGCCATGTTAACTGTGGTGTTTTTATCGTCCGATTTCAGTGTAAAATTGGCGGTGGAGCATTCCCATTCCGCCAAGCCGTTACTGTATAAAATATCTGGTGTATGGGCCAATCATGAAGGCTCTATGCTGTTGTGGATTCTAATTTTGGCGATTTACGGCGCGATGATACCTATCTTTGGACGGCGTTTGCCAAGCCCCCTGAAAGCGCGTGCCATTGCTGTGCAGGGCATGTTGGCGGTTGGATTCGTCGGCTTTACCCTTCTCACGTCAAATCCGTTTGAGCGTTTAAATCCTGTGCCGATTGACGGCAAAGGTATGAACCCGCTCTTGCAAGACCCCGGGCTCGCCTTTCACCCACCGTTTTTATATCTCGGCTATGTCGGTTTTTCCGTCGCTTTTTCATTCGCTATTGCAGCGTTAATTGAGGGACGTGTCGATGCAGTTTGGGCAAAATGGCTGCGGCCGTGGGTGCTTATCGCCTGGAGCTTTCTGACCGTTGGTATCGCCCTTGGGAGTTATTGGGCTTATTACGAACTAGGTTGGGGCGGCTGGTGGATGTGGGATCCTGTTGAAAACGTATCTTTCATGCCGTGGCTTGCCGCAACAGCATTGCTTCATTCCATCCTCGTGTTGGGCACGCGACACAGCATGGCGAGTTGGACGATATTGCTCGCCATTGCGACCTTTTCGCTGAGCTTGATCGGCACATTTGTTGTGCGCTCTGGCGTGCTTGTATCTGTCCATGCCTTTGCAACAGATCCGGAACGCGGCGTTTACTTACTTGCTTTAATGGCAATTGCTACTGGCGGGGCCTTAGCGCTTTATGCTCTGCGCGCTAACAGCCTGCGTGTGTCTGATACCTTCAAAGCGGTGTCACGCGACGGGGCGCTGGTGACAAATAATATTTTGCTAGTCACCGCAACTGCGACCGTTTTTCTTGGCACATTTTATCCCTTATTTATGGACGCGACGACGGGCGAAAAAATCTCTGTTGGTGCGCCTTATTTCAACCTAACCTTTGGGCCATTAATGGTCATATTGATGGTGTTTATGGGCGTCGGCCCTATGCTGAAATGGCGCGAAGATAGTCTTGGGCGGCTAAAGACATTTGGTATTATATCAGCGGTATTAATAGCGGTTATTACCGTGCTGACCGTTATATTTGGCAAATCCGTGCTGGGCGGTTTGTCGCTCGGTATTTGTGCCTATCTCGCTTTTGGCACTATTATGGTGCTCGTGAAGCGCGCTCGTATTGGTCAGGTGTCATGGGCGGACAGCAAGCGGCTGCTGCGCGCGCAACCAGCGGCGACCTATGCTTTCGTCGGGGCGCATTTGGGCGTGGCCATGTTCGCTGTCGGCGTAACAACAATGTATGTTTGGCAGCAAGATGACGCAAAGGCCTTAAAGGTTGGTGAGAGTATGGATTTGGCAGGCTACACATTTACCCTCAAAGACATGGGGTCTGGCCAGCGGGAAAATTACCAATATTTTGGCGGGAATGTCGACATCACCAAAGATGATCAATTAATTAAAACCGTTTACTCGGAACGTCGTTTCTTTCCTGTACGCGACATGATTACAACAGAGGCTGGCATGCATTTGTCGCCGGGTAATTCGCTCTTTGCATCAATTGGTGAAGGCACAGAGCAAAGTGGCTGGGTCGTGCGGGCCTATCTACACCCTTATGTTATTTGGATTTGGTGGGGCTGTGTGCTTATGGCTCTATCGGGATTTGTTGCGCTTGCCGATAGGCGTTTGCGCGACCCCAAGGATATCACGCGCCGTGGGGCTTTGCCTTCTGATACGACAAGTGCGGTGCCAGCCGAATGATACGCCGTTTTGCTCCACTTCTTGTTTTTGCAGGGCTTCTTGCAGCTTTTGGCTTTGGCTTGATGCGCGATGATCCGCGCATATTAGAAAGCGCTATGATTGACAAACCCATGCCCGCGTTTTCGTTGCCCAGTCTGTATGAACCAGATGTGATGCTGACAGAAGCATTGTTCAAAGGCCAAGTCAGCCTGCTGAATATCTTTGGGTCTTGGTGTGTTGCCTGTGTGCAAGAGCATCCCACTCTCATGGAGATCAGCAAGTCTGGCGCTGTGCCCATCATTGGCGTTGATTGGCGCGACACGCGCGAGGCGGGTATGCGTTGGTTGGAACGTTATCAAGACCCGTATGACCAGGTCATTTTTGATGAAGGCAGTTTGCTGGCCATTGATTTGGGCATTACAGGCGCGCCCGAGAGCTTCCTTATCGGGAAAGACGGGCGAATCCGTTACAAGCATGTCGGCATTATCACACCCAAGCTTTGGCGCGAAGAAATTAAGCCCTTGGTCGATATGTTAAACGCGGAAACAGAATCATGATGCGCGGTATTATAATAATGGTTGCGTCATTTATGTTTGCGCTTACAGTCTTAGCGCAAGGCCCGAATGAGGCGGAGCTTGAGGCCCGCGCCAAAGATGTTGGTCACATGCTGCGCTGCGTTGTGTGTCAAAATCAATCCATTGAAGAATCAGATGCTAGCCTTGCCGAAGATATGCGGCGCCTTGTGCGCTCTCGGTTAAAAAATGGCGACACAGATGCAGAAGTCATAGATTTTATGCGCGAACGCTACGGCGATTATGTGCTGTTAAAACCGCCTGTTCAGCGCAACACTTATATATTGTGGTTCGCACCTTTTGGTATCGCTCTGCTAGGCGGTGTGTGGTTTGTCGTATCGGCGCGGCGCAAACACACCGCGGAAACTGTCGCGCCTTTATCTGAGGATGAACGTCAAATTCTGGACGGTATTTTGCACAGTAAAGAGTAAGGCTCGCTACGGGCCATTGGCAACCTTATTATCTTGCCAGACGTAGTTAGATTATATCTATCATGGAGGTAATGATGAAAAAGCTATTTTTACTCGGCTGCGCCTTAACAATGGCAGCTTGCAGCGGCGCGGCTGAAACAGTTTCGCAAACAGGTAGCGCGACGCCGTCAACTGAAATGGTAAATGCACTTCCAACTGTCAGCGGTGCCAATATTTGGACTGTGGATTACAGCGCCAGCACATTGCAGTTTAATGCCGTGCATGCGGGAAACACCTTTACCGGTGATTTTAACAGCTTTTCTGCCGTGATTAAACTTGATCCTGAAAACCCCGAAGACGGTGAAGTTCATGTGGTCGTTGATATCGCCTCCGTTGACGCCAATGACGATGACCGCAATGCCAATCTTCCTGAAAAGGATTGGTTTAACATCAAAGCCTTTCCTTATGCCAAATTCAGCGCGACAGATATTACAAGAGTTAGCGGTAATGATTATATCGCGCGGGGTGATTTATCCATCAAGGGGATATCCCAACCGACGCAGCTTGATTTTCAACTGACTATTGATGGTGACCGCGCCAAGGCTTCGGGAACAACAACCCTCATGCGCCCTGATTTTAAACTAGGCACAGATAGCAGTGACTTTAAGACAGAAGAATGGGTTGCCTTCCCCGTGAAGGTGCGCTTTGTTGTAAGCGCAGATCGCCAATAATAACGCGTGGCACGCTGATGTCGCCAAGTTTTGAAAGCCAGTATGGATAAGGTTTTTATAGACGCCGAAGCGATGTTAAAAGATAGCTTTGAGCTTGGACTGCGTATCGCAGAGTCTGATTACCACCCTAGCTTTGTTATTGGTATTTGGCGCGGCGGAGCCCCTATCGCCATTGCAATTCAGGAATTGCTAGACGTCATGGGCTATCCGACGGATCATGCCTCTTTGCGAACATCATCTTATGGGGGCGGCACAACATCCCGCCGCGTAGAGGTTTTTGGCCTAGCCCCTGTTGCGAAATCCCTGCGCCCCGCTGACCGCGTTTTAATTGTTGATGATACATTTGATACAGGCCGCAGCGTCGATGCCGTTATTACCCAATTGCGCGAGGCAGGGGTGAGCTGCGAGATACGGGTCGCAACGCTCTATTTTAAACCGACACTCAACAAAACAGAGCGCGTGCCCGATTACCATCTTTATGAAACCGATAAATGGCTCGTTTTTCCACATGAACTGCGCGGCGCAGACTTAAACGAGCTTAAATCTCGCGGCTTGTTACCAGAGCGCATATTCACACATAAATTGACATTATAGGATCGATATGACCAACGCCTTATTCTCCCCATTTTCTGTTCGCGGCCTGACTGTACCCAACCGTATTGTCATGGCCCCCATGACGCGTAGCTTTAGCCCTAATGGCGTGCCCGGCGATAATGTGGCGGACTATTACGAGCGCCGTGCAGCCCATGATGTTGGACTGATTATCACAGAGGGCACAACGGTTGACCGCCTTGGTGCGGGGAATGATGAAAATGTGCCAATGTTTCACGGCGATGAGGCCCTAGCGGGATGGAAGACAATCTGCGAGCGCACGCAGGCGGCTGGCGGTAAAATCGCGCCGCAACTTTGGCACACGGGTATGATGCGCAAAGCTGGCACAGGTCATTTCCCTGATGCCGTAACCGATAGCCCGTCTGGTCTGACCCATCACGGAAAAGCGGTTATGGACGCGCCGTCAGAGGCTGATGTCGATGATATGGTTATGTCCTTTGCGCGCTCGGCCAAACACGCAGCGGACCTCGGTTTTGATGCCATAGAAATTCACGGTGCGCATGGTTACTTGATTGATGAGTTTTTCTGGGGTGTGATGAACCAACGCGAAGACCGTTACGGCGGTGACTTAGCACAGCGCGCAACTTTTGCGGCTGACGTCATTCGTGAATGCCGCAAAGCGGTCGGGGCGAACATGCCGATTATCTTGCGCTTTTCACAATGGAAACAACAAGAGTTTACTGCAAAGTTGGCCGAGACGCCTGCCGAACTAGAAGCGTTTTTAAAGGTGTTTGTCGATGCAGGCGTTGATGTCTTGCACTGTTCGCAACGCCGTTATCAAGAGCCAGAGTTTGAAGGTTCAACCCTTAACCTAGCGGGCTGGGCGAAAAAGCTGACAGGGCTGCCGACGATTACGGTGGGCTCTGTCGGGCTAAACTCTGATTTTATTGGTGCGTTTCGTGGTCAAGACTCCGGGGCCGCGTCACTGGATGATGTGATTGAGCGGCTAGAGCGCGGAGAATTTGATATGGTGGCTGTGGGCCGCGCGCTTTTGCAAGACCCGGAATGGGCGTCCAAAGTCAAAGCGGGTGATTTTGATAAGCTGTCAGATTATGATGCGAAAGCGCTTCATACACTTTACTAAGCATTATTTTCTTATGCGCCGTCTTTTTTGCCGACGACCCGCATGAGGCCTTCTTGTGCGGTAGAGGCAATCAACACCCCGTCGGCGTTATAAAAACTACCACGATTAAGGCCCCGCGCCCCGCTGGATCGGGGGCTATCGATATGGTAATAAATCCAATCATTGACCTTTATATCGTCATGGAACCACATGGCGTGATCAAGGCTCGCGCCGATAATTTTATGGGTTGTAAAACTAACAGGATGCGCACGAAGCGCTGTGCTCATGAGGCCTTTGTCAGAGATAAACGCGAGTAACGTTTGATGCGTAATCGGATCATCGCCGATACCGTCGTGAAATTTAAACCAGAAACCATAGCTATCTGTCACATTTCCAGGTTTGATTTGCTCAGCAACATGGGGTGTCCGAAATTCAACGATGTCCTCATCAAAGACCAAATTCATGGCGCGATAGATTTCAACAGACACACTATCGTCTTTTTTGGATAGTGCTGTGATATAATCAATATCGGATTGTAGCTCTGAAAAATGCGGAACAGACGTCGGCATATCATATTGGTGGGATAGCCCTGGCTCTTTGATTTGGAACGACACAGATGCGTTAAAAATCGCTTCGCCCTTTTGCTTGCCTACAACACGGCGGGTCGAAAAACTGCGCCCGTCGCGAATAGGATCAACTTCATATATAATCGGCCGAGAAATATCACCGGGTCGCAGGAAATAACCATGGAGTGAATGTGGGTGACGGTCATCGGCCACAGTGCGTACAGCCGCATTTAAGACTTGGCCTAAAACCTGTCCGCCAAAGACGCGCGGCAGCCCCATTTGCAAGGATTTTCCCTGAAATAAAAGGCTGTCGATTTCTTCGACATGCATGAAAGATAAAAGCTCATCACGTGTAAACATAGGCCACGGCTTAGCGATATGACTAAGCCGTGACAAGACTTAAAGCCTAGCCATAGGCATCATAAGCATGGGTAATGGCAATTGTGATTTGACGCATCAATTGGCTTGCACGCTCTAGCGGTTTAATCACCGTTTCTGTGATATGCGGAAAGCCGCCCGCTGGTGCGACAGGGGCGTCCGTTTTCTCTGTCAGCTTCTCCGTCCACTTCAACGCCTCGCGTGTTTCGGGGTAGCGCTCTTTCAAATCATTCAAAATATTATCAACTTGTAGCGTTTGCAGTTTTTGCAGCACGTTAAGCTGTGATGTCCCTTCCGGTCCAATCGCTGGCAGGTCGGTTGCAATAATCATCATTTTCATAATCACAGCAAGACGTAGCGCATGCAGGATTTGAAGATTGTCATCATTATCAAAAGCAAGGCAATGATCATAGGTACAGAAGAAATCAAGACTGTCAAAGATATCAAGTCGCAAGCGATTGGCGAGATCCATAATATGGGACCGCCAAGGCTGCGCGATGAGTGTCTTGCTCACGTCGCGGGATTTAAGCGCAAGACGTGGCTCATTGCCTGACAGGGACCGGCTGACCCAAAAACCCGGGTCAAGCAGACGCCCATAAGCCGTCAGTATGGACACATTGGAACGCTGCATCGCGGTAATTACCAAGCCGAAAATAGAGCGTGCACGCGCGCTATCGCGGTACATGGTCGCAAATTTTTCGGGATCAATTGCGGTTGCGCGGCCAACGCCGTAGAAGATATTCGCGGGCACGCCAAATTGCTGTAAAATCGCATTATGCGGAATGGCGCGTAACTGGCGCGGATTGAACATATCCGTCGTCGTTTTCTTGCGCTGCGCGGCACGCGACCCTGTTGGAATTAAGAGGTTCTGCCCAAACCCACCGAGAAGCCCGACGTAATTGGCGTCATTATAAAGACTGTCTTGTTCTGAGCCGATGGTACGAAAAACGTCCCAAGAGAAATCACGATCAGTATAAAAGACGTCATCTTCGGACGCGCTAAAATCTGCAAAGCGCGCGCCTATCAGGCTGCCGACACTGGCACGGGCCAGTGTGTCTGTTTGGAACCATAAAAAGCCGTCACCGCCTTGAAAGCTGGTTTCATGACACAGCGGTATGCCGCGTTTTTCAAATTGGCGCATGGCCCACGGACTCATGACGTAATCCACGCGTTCAGATAATGTGCCGGGGTGACCACCGCGCCCCATGCCTTCACCGTGCGTGTTAAACACAATCGCGGTGACATCTGTCATCTCATGCTTGGCCATTGCGGCAGCAAAGTGGCTTTGTAGACGCTCAATCGCGAGGGTCGCCGGGATTTGTCCCATGAAACGCCCAGCATCAGAGAAACCCGTTTGAATAGCAAAGGTCCCGCGCGAGACAATGTAATCGCGGTAAACGGGATTGCTCAGCATTTTATCAATAATACGCCCGCCGTTGTTTAGCGCGCTCGCAGTTTCAAATAAGGGCGAGATATCAAGATGTTTATCGAGCCCGTAACGCCGCGCCAGATAAAGCATTCCCAGTGGGGTTAGGCTGTCTTCGCATTCTGCAATCAGCAGGCGGATAGGGGTTTCGTCATCAATATATTTGTGGATTTGTGCCGTTAAAATCATCTGCTGGTGAGCGGTAGATTTCTCTAAAGCCAGCGAGGCGAAATTAACGGGTTGAGGTTTCACGTTCTTGGTCAGTTTCGACGCTTTTAAAAGCATCGTACGATTATCTGTCGCGTTATCAGATAGCCCAAACTCTTGGCGCATCGCATTAGTCACGTGGCGCGCGTTAAGGCGGAAATGGATACGCGAGGTACCAAGGCCGTAAGTGCGCAAATCAGAACGCAGCAGAATCAGCTGCCGTTTGGCGGCGTCGGATTTGGCCGCTTTTATGGCCCGTTCAATCAGGGGATAAAGCGCCGTTGTGCTGCGCAGGCGGCGTGCGGATTGACGGGTCAAATTATTGGCCGCTGCGACAAGGTTATCCGTGTCAGTTAGGTCTTGGTTAAACAAAACCAAATCTCGTTCAGAGCTCTCATACCCATTGGATAGTTGTTTGATTAACTCTGATACCGCTTTTTTTCCGTCAGCGTCAAAACCGTGGGCGCTGTCGATGATTTTAGCGCTCATGAGGTATCGCTGCACTTGCACAGATTTTTCAGATAAGCGCAACCGCAGGGCGTCGCCCCAGCTAATGTCAGTGCGGCCATCAATATCATAACCCACCCAGCTATAAATTTTAACAAGACAAGGCGTTAATTCCGTCCAGCTATCCGGGAAAAGTCGTTTTGCGGTATCAAGGATTTTGCCGTTTATGGCCGCAATGGCGACTTGCATGCGTGCTAATGTGGCCTGGGTGTCGACATGTTCTTCTTGCAGTGTCGGAGCGCGTTTAGGCAGGTAAGGCAGCGTTTTAAGATGCTCTAGACAATCATCAAATTCGCCGTCCTCGCTTGAGGCGATTTCACCCAATGTATCACGAATATCGCGAGAGAGGCTAAAGGTCGGGTGCGCGGTCAGCACGATACCTTGCGCGGCATGTTCAGCCCATGATTTAAATGCGTCAAAGCCGTCTTTGGCTTTGGCTTCGCATAAGGCCTCGACGTCGGCGTCCAGCGCTTCAATCGCTTTGATACCGGCACGGTGCCGTAACCGCCGCGCGCGCGCAACTAAGCCGTCATCAGATATCGCTTTTACGAGGCTTTCGATATTGCGAAAGGCGACTTTGCGATCTTCGACATCCTTAGAAATGTCATAGGCCAAAAGCTTAACAGGATTAAATTGCGGGTCACTTTCAATGCGCGACTTGTGGGTCGCAAGCTGTTGCGTAAGCCGTTCTAGGAAATCCTCATTAGATGTGCGTTTGGCGATGATCGCCTCCTATGTATTCGGTTATAGATATTTCGCCATGACGGACGCCGTGTCGAGCATACGGTTTGAAAAGCCCCACTCATTATCATACCACGAAAGAACCCGTAACATAGTGCCATTATTCACATAGACACCGTCATGCACAAAGCTTGTGGAGTGGGGGTCATGGTTGAAATCAATACTGACAAGCTTGTCCTCCACATAACCCATCACGCCCGCAAGTGGGCCTTGCGCGGCTGTTTTAAATAGGGCTTGAACGGCTTCGACGGTCGTGGCTTTTTTCAAATTCACGGTCAAATCGACAGCCGATACATTGGGCGTTGGAACGCGAATGGCAACACCGTCCAGTACACCTGCAAGCTCTGGGATGACTTTTGAAATGGCTTTGGCAGCACCCGTTGATGTGGGGACCATCGATAGGGCGGCAGCGCGGCCACGGTAGGGGTCGCGGTGAACGCTATCGTGGGTGGGCTGGTCACCTGTATAGGCGTGAATAGTCGTCATCATGCCGCTCTCTATGCCGTATTCATTGTGCAGGAGAGAGGCGAGGGGGGCCAAGGCATTGGTTGTACAGGACGCGTTGGACAAGATGACATCGTCAGTATTAATCGTGTCGTGATTAATACCGTAGACAATGGTCTTGCTATCGTCTTTTGCTGGGGCCGAGATGAGGACACGTTTCGCGCCTGCCGTGATATGCTTGCCCGCTGTATCTTGGGTCAGGAAAAACCCGGTGCATTCCATCGCGACATCAATGCCGTGCTTTGCCCAAGGGAGGTCCGCTGGGTCGCGCTCGCCGTAAACGGCAATCCGGTGGCCGTTCACAATGATGTCGTCACCATCCACTGATACGTCAGCTTTAAATCGGCCGTGAACACTGTCATATTTTAAAAGCCGTGCGAGCGACGCCGCATCGGCAAGATCGTTAATCGCAACGACTTTCATATCGGTGCGGCCTGTCTCGATAAGGGCGCGCAGTACATTGCGGCCAATGCGGCCAAATCCGTTAATGGCTATTGAAAGGCTCATATCAAACTCCTGTGAGAGGTTGTAAAAGGGGCTAAATGTATGAACCCCTAGGTGTTACTGTGTCACCGCTGTCATTAGTGCGAATTCGCGCATTATTCTAGTAAAATGTGCGTTTGCGAATATAAAAATGACACATGGGTAATTATAGCATTATGACATGCTATCCAAATAAAGTGCGGCAACACCAAATAAGGGGGCTGCTGAATTGAGTAAAAGGTCAACGGGTATGTCGGCAACGTAATCGCTCATGGGACCCCTGTTCGTAAAACGACTGAGCGCTTTGGGTGTATCAATGAAATCGACAAGACGTTCTGAAACGCCACCGGCAAGTACAATACCGCCTTGCGCCCCAAATATCATCGCCATATCACCAAGAGCGCCCATGACTGCGGCCCCGCGCACTTCGCATACCTCGCGACAAACGGCGTCTCCGGAATGGGCGGCGGTCAGGATATCGGCAGGACGCATTTTCTTATAGGCTAATCCGTGACGCTCACAAATTGCTGAATGCACTGTATCCATGCCGTGCCCAGAGCTAACCAGTTCTAGCGAAACAAAATCATGGGACTTTTGTAAAATATGTAATAATTCAGTTTCAGCTTCAGATTGGGGTGCCCATGCCTGATGTCCGCCTTCACCGCTAATAACGTGCCAGCGGCCATTAATCTGTATAATCGTTGATGTGCCAAAACCAGTACCCGGCCCTGCAACCAAAACGGGCTTTCCGGGGACTTGAGTGCCTTTGTGGAGTGAGCGAAAATCATTGGCTTGGAGTTCGGGGACAGAACGCGCCATGGCGGTGAAATCATTATAAAGTCGAACATTGTCAAAGCCGAACCGCTTTGACAGAGCGGTCTCTGATATATGCCATTCTCGGTTGGTTAGGCTGACTTCTCCATTGGCAACAGGGCCCGCAAGCGCCATACAGACATGGCGCGGTTTAAAATGTGTCTCGGCGAGAAATTGATCAATCGCGTCATCAAGACTGCCGACGTCATCACCACGTACTTTTGAAAATTGCGTCAAGATCAGCTTACCGTCTGCACCTTTATCGGCCAAACCTAGGCGTACATTTGTACCGCCAACATCGCCGACTAAAATCGTATCTTTGACACCCCACATTAGGCTTTGCCCTCAAATGTCTGACGGGCATTTTCATTGGGATGAAAACAGGACGCGCCCGCTTCGGCTTCTGTGCATTGCGCGCGGAACGACCCAAATAGGTCGCGACCAAACCCAAGGCGTCCGCGATTGGTTGGTTGTTGCGCGGGGATACGTGCCATTAACACGGCTTCATCAACGTCAATTTCTAATACGCCCGCTTCTGCGTCCAGTGTGATGATGTCGCCGTCTTGCACATAGGCCAGCGGCCCACCGCTTGCAGCTTCCGGCCCAACATGAATTGCGGCTGGAATTTTCCCCGATGCGCCCGACATACGTCCGTCTGTTACAAGGGCAACGGCAAAGCCCTTGTCTTGCAGTACACCCAGTGGCGGAGTTAGTTTATGAAGTTCTGGCATGCCGTTTGCGCGCGGGCCTTGGAACCGAACAACGCAAACAACGTCTTTATTAAGCTCCCCCGCTTCAAAGGCTTTATACATATCATTTTGGTCATCAAAAACGCGGGCAGGTGCGGTGACTTTGCGGTGCTGTTCTGCGACGGCAGAAACTTTGACGACGCCCCGTCCAAGCTTCCCCGCGAGAACGCGAACGCCGCCTTCAGCGTTGAAGGGTTTTTCGACTGTGCTTATTATTGCTGTGTCCTTGGACGCAATGGGGGCTTCACGCCAAACGGCTTTACCGCCGTCTAAAATGGGTTCTGTTGTGTAATCGGATAAATCCCCGCCAGAGACGGTTTTAACGTCGCGGTGCAGTAACCCTGCGTCTAGTAATTCACGGGTCAAAAGTCCCATGCCGCCAGCTGTGTGGAAATGGTTTACATCGGCGTAACCATTGGGATAAATTTTCGTCAGCAGCGGGGTGATATGGGATAGTTCTGTGAAATCATCCCAATTGACGATGATGCCCGCCGCGCGCGCAATGGCAGGAATATGAAGGGTATGATTGGTTGATCCGCCCGTGGCCAACAAGCCGACAATGGCGTTGACAATTGATTTCTCGGTCACGACCTCGCCGATTGGTGTGTAGCTGTCTTTGGCCGCAGTAATCTCGACAGCGCGCTGCGTTGCTGCCTCGGTCAAAGCTTTGCGAAGCGGCGTATTGGGATTAACAAAGGCCGCGCCAGGTAAGTGAAGCCCCATGATCTCCATCAGCATCTGATTAGAATTGGCCGTGCCGTAAAAGGTGCAGGTTCCGGGGCTGTGGTAGCTCTCAGCTTCGGCTTTCATCAAGTCTTCGCGTGTGGCTTTGCCTTCGGCAAATAACTGGCGAATACGTTGTTTCTCCTGATTAGGCAGACCAGACGGCATCGGACCAGCCGGGACAAAAATCGCGGGCAGATAACCAAATTGTAGAGCCCCGATCAAAAGTCCAGGAACGATTTTATCGCATACGCCCAGATAAAGCGCCGCGTCATATGTATCATGTGACAAAGATACGGCTGTTGCCATGGCAATGACGTCGCGCGAAAATAACGACATTTCCATGCCTGTTTGACCTTGGGTAACGCCGTCACACATAGCGGGTACGCCGCCAGAGACTTGCGCCGTTGCCCCTGCTTTGCGCGCTGCCATACGAATGATTTCCGGAAAAGCTTCGAACGGCTGATGGGCGGACAACATATCATTATAAGATGTGATGATGCCGATATTGGGCCAACTGGCACCAAAGAGTTCTTTTTTGTCATGCAGCGCGCATCCCGCAAAGGCATGGGCTTGGTTTCCAGCTGATAGTCGTTTGCGTGCTAATCCCTCGGGACGACGCGCGTGCATATCGTCAAGATAGGCAGCCCGCGTTTCGCGCGAACGCTCTACGATTTTCGCCGTGACAGAGTCTAATACAGGATGGGTCATATTTATTCAGCGTATAAGGTTGTTAGGCGTTCGCCAAGGGCCGTGATGGCATGGGTGATAGGATAATTCAAAGAGGCATCTTGCGCGGCTTCAAACACGACGCGCTTTTCTGCCCCGGTCAGTAATAAAAGCGCAAAACGCGCATCGGCAATCGCGGGCAGGGTCAATGTCATGCGGTGCAGATAGTCCCCAGTAACAGGTGATTTATTGGCTGTGATTGGCGCAACGATCGCCCCGCTGTTCATATCAAGTGCGTAATCAAGGCCGTCAGCCTTTGGAAACCAAGACGCCGTATGACCATCAGGGCCCATACCCAGCAAGACAAAGCTATAGGGGCGGGACAGGGCCGCATAAGCTTTGGCCACATTCGCCAATCCGCCCTGTATTGTGTCATGATGTGTTTTCATCGGGATAAAGGTCGCGGATTTTGCTTTGTTACGCAGTAATGTGCGCCGAATGAGGGCGCCATTAGAGCCCTTGTTAGTTTCTGGTACCCAACGGTCATCAACAAGGCCGATAGTAA
This sequence comes from Fretibacter rubidus, assembly GCF_041429785.1. GTDB lineage: Bacteria > Pseudomonadota > Alphaproteobacteria > Caulobacterales > Maricaulaceae > Fretibacter > Fretibacter rubidus. The sequence continues at coordinate 2,503,983 of NZ_CP163423.1, read as the reverse complement.
CTTTGTCCCAAGGCAAGTCGTAATGCGATAGCGCCTCAAATGTTGCGCCAGGGGTTGAACCGCCTGACAGCATAATAGAGGCCGTGCCGCGTGAGTGTACATCGCGCAAGATTGCCGACGCAATCATATCGGCAGCTATGGGAGCAATGGCCGCGCGTGACGAGACTATTTGAAAATGTCCTGACACTAGCGTTTGCTTTCCCACCACTCGCGGTGGTCACGGTCCATTAACATGGCAGATTGCAACGGCCCCGACGTGCCAGCGGCATAGCTTTCCAGCGGTTGATTGCCGTCATGCCAACTCTCGAGTAAATTATCGACCCATGACCATGCGGCTTCCACTTCGTCGCGGCGCATAAACAAGGCGAGGTTCCCGCGCACGACATCCATTAATAAACGCTCATAGGCATCAGGATAACGGACAAGAAAATTATCGGCATAGGACAAGTTCAGCGGCAGTGATTTTAGGCGAAGACCACCCGGGCCCGGTTCTTTGACTTGCATATAAAGCTGCATACCTTCATCGGGCTGCAAACGGATAACAAGGCGGTTCGGCGCCTGGTCTGCCCCTTTGAATAGGGCGTGCGGCGTAGGTTTGAACTGAATGACAATTTCAGAGCGCCGCTCTTTCATCCGCTTGCCAGTACGCAGGTAGAACGGCACGCCAGCCCAGCGCCAATTATCAAGCCCTGTTTTAATCGCAACAAAGGTCTCGGTGTCAGAATTGTCTTTGGACAAGGTATCGACATAGGACGTAACGGGGTCGCCCTCGACGAGGCCTTCTGCATATTGTCCGCGCACTGTGTGTGTTTTCGCTGTCTCTGGTGTGAAGCGTTGCAGTGCTTTTAGAACTTTGATCTTCTCAGTGCGAACCTCATCGCCGTCCAAATTATTGGGCGGTTCCATTGCGGTCAGACACAGAAGCTGCAAGATATGATTTTGAACCATATCACGCACGGCGCCAGATCGGTCATAGTAATCCGCGCGCCCTTCGAGGCCAATGGACTCGCTGACTGTGATTTGAACATGATCAATTGTGTGACGTGACCAAATGGGCTCAAATAGCGTATTAGCAAAGCGCAAAACTAAAAGATTTTGTACCGTTTCTTTGCCCAAATAATGATCAATACGGTAGATTTTGTTTTCTTCAAAGACGGCCCCGACGCCCTCATTTATCGCTTGAGCAGAGGCAAGGTCAGTGCCGATTGGCTTTTCCAAAACTAGACGCGTATTGGGCGTGTTTAGTCCTGCACGGGCCATAGCTTGGCATAAGTCGACGTAGATTAATGGTGTCGTTGCGAGGTAGAACACAACGGGCCGCGTGTCTTTTGCAAGCAGGGATTTCAAAGCGCCCCAATCGGCATCCTGATTGGTGGCATCCATCGTCAGGTAGTGCAGTCTTTCTGAAAATCTTTCCCATGCAGCCTCATCAAAATTTTCCGTATGCGCCTTGCATGCTTTTTTAGCCAAATCATTGAAGGCCTGACGGTCAAGTTCGGTGCGAGCGACACCAATGATTTTACTGCTGTCGTCAATTTGGCCGTCTAGATAACGGTGATAAAGGGCGGGTAGTAATTTGCGCCGTGATAAATCACCTGTGCCGCCAAAAATGACGATATCAAAGGGATCGACAGGAATAAATTCAGCCATTCGGCGTCTCCAGTATAGCGGTTCGGGCTTAGACCCAATATTATGACAACGCTGTCAATACAGCTTAGTTATTCAAAAGTCTATAGGGCTAATGGCGCTGTGTTAAGATGAAATTTTCGGGACGGAACTACTACCCCGCGCGAGAAGCGTGACGGGAAGCTCCTCGCATATGATATCCGTCTCAGAAGTTCGCAGGCTTGTCAGCAATATATCGGTAGCGCGTTCCGATAGCTGCCTAATGGGTTGTCGAATAGTGGTTAGCTGCGGCCACAACACGTCTCCAATGCGTGAGCCATCAAAGCCCGCTATGGACATATCCTTGGGAATGTCGAGCCCTGCTTTCATGGCGGCCATCATAGCGCCTACAGCCATTTCATCATTGGCTGCAAAAATCGCAGTGACATTATGACCTGACTCGATGATTTTCTGACCGGCGTTGAGGCCCGACCGAAAAGAGAAGTCTCCACTATATTGCGGGCAATTCTGTACCGACAGACCTGCGGTTTCTAGCGCTTTTAAAAACCCCGCGGTGCGTTCGATCGTTGAGCCATGACTGGACGGGCCAGCAATAAAGGCAATATTCTTGTGCCCTAATTCGATCAAGTGGTTAGTCATCATCAAACTGGCGGCTTTGTCATCAATGTAGGTCGCACCGCTAGAGCGTTTTTCAAATTGTGGAGATACACGTGTGTAAGGAACATTCTTCTCACGCAGTACCGCCAGCAATGCAGGGTCATCGGATAACGGCGGGCTGAGCAATGCGCCGTCTACGTGAAATGACGTCAAGTAAGTCGCCGCTAAAGCCGCATAGCTGCCGTTTGTTAAGGGCAGAGGCTCATTCACAGAAAAATACCCGGCGGCGCGACACGCTTTGTGCAGACCTTGGTTTATACGGTCAAGATAATCGGGGTTTGGGTTGTCATGGAAATGCACGATAATGAAGGACTTATTCGAGGCTAAGCTCCGAGCCGACAAATTGGGGCGGTAATTCATCGCCTCTGCCACGGCCAAAACGCGGTCACGCGTATTATCGCGAACATTAGGTTCGTGATTAAACACGCGCGAAACAGTCTTGATGGAGACATGCGCTTCTTTGGCGATGTCCTCAATCGTAATTTTTTTCATGGTCCCCTCGCGATTGTGACAGGCCGCAATTTATGCGACATGCCCAACTTTATGTAGCTATACATAACAATTCTCAGCGCTTTGAATAGGTTGAATTTCCTTTATGCTTTCGGTTAGGTCGCGCACAATGCGTTATAAGGCGGGCTTTAACCCGCTTTGGAGAAAATTATGGCTCACGTAACATTAAAGAATGGCAAAAGCGAACTCACGCTCTCGCCCGACTCCGGCGCGGCAGTTTTACGTTTCACCCATGACGGTCAAGAGATGTTTAAATCTGTTGAGGCCGGATGGAAAGCGGCGCGTGATCCATTAAAGACATCATGCTTTCCGCTTATTCCTTATTCAAATCGTATTCGCGATGGACGGTTTCATTTCGGCGGTGAAGATATATCGCTGGAATTTCATGAAACAGACCACGGCCATGCGCTCCATGGTTTGGGGTGGGTGCGGCCTTGGACAGTGACGCAACAATCTGAACGCGACTGTGTGTGTTCGCTTAATCACACTGCAGATATCTGGCCATGGGCGTTCCATGCGACGCAGTCCTTAGAGCTATCCGATGGACGGCTTTCCATGACCGTATCTATCACTAACGAGAGTTCGGCCGGTATGCCCGCTGGCATTGGTACACATCCCTATTTTCCAAATAAGAAAAACGCGCGGCTCCAATTTAACGCAAGTGGTGTTTGGCTATCGGATGAAGCAGCGCTTCCGACAATTCACGCGGCGATACCAGAGCCATGGGACTTCACCCAAGCGCGCAAGCTTAAAGATGTGGTTGTTGATAATTGTTTTACAGGCTTTAGCGGCCAAGCCAGCATTCGCTGGGACAATGCGCGCTACGGCATGGATATCAGCGCTGATGAGGTCTTGGGATTTGCCGTCGTTTATGTACCAGAAGAACAGGACTACTTCTGCTTTGAGCCTGTTAGCCATATGAATGACGCGGTAAATTTTGAAGGTAAAACCAAGGCGACAGGACTGCGTGTCCTCTCGCCTGGGGAAACCGTCTCAGCCACAACAAATTTTACTGTGGCTGATAATACGTAAGCTGATTATTTCACAGCATTTGTAATATAGTTTTCCAGTTTTTCCTGCGCGCCAGAAATGGGAGCAGGGGATGTGTTAACTGACAAACTATAGCCGGCCATAGCGTCTAAATCTGCAGAGCCGTCCATCATTTTGGCCCCCATACCTGATTTCCATCCTGCATAGCGTGCGTCTTTAAATGCTTGCAACGTATCCGTCTCAATCATAGCCGCCGCATTTTCCAGTGCGCGGGCCAGCAAATCCATCCCGCCAATATGACCATGGAACAAGTCTTCGGCATCTATACTTTGGCGACGCACTTTGGCATCAAAATTAGAGCCGCCGTTTTTAAAACCACCGCCCTTAAGGATGTAATAGAGCGCCAGTGTGGTCTCGCGCAGGTCATTGGGAAACTGGTCGGTGTCCCAGCCATTTTGCGGATCACCGCGATTGAAATCGATCGACCCAAACATACCAAAGGCATTGGCCATTTCAATTTCATGCTCAAAACTATTGCCCGCCAAAGTCGCGTGGTTGGGTTCAATATTCACCCCCACTTGCCCCTCTAGGCCGTGTTCTTTCAAAAAGCCGTAGATCGTCCCAACATCGCGGTCATATTGATGTTTTGTTGGCTCATGTGGTTTCGGTTCGACCCATATATCACCTTTAAATCCGATCTTATGTTTATGCTCGACGACCATGTTAAGGAATCGCCCTAATTGGTTCATCTCCTGTCCGACATTGGTGTTAAGGATTGTGTCATAGCCTTCGCGCCCGCCCCACAAGACATAACCTGATCCGCCCAAACGGTGTGTCGCCTCTAGGCAATGTTTGACTTGTAGTGCCGCAAAGGCGGCCACATCAGGATTGGGATTGGTGGATGCCCCCGCCATATAGCGTGGATGCGAAAACATATTGGCTGTACCCCACAGCAGATTAATATCGCGGGCGTCCATTTTGGCTTCAATTTTATCGACAATGGTGGCAAAATTTTCAACGTGCTGGCGCGGGGTTTCTGCTGCGGCCATAACGTCGACATCGTGGAAGCACCAAAATTTATTACCAAGGCGGTCAAAGAAATCAAAGGCTGCGTCTAGCTTTGCCTCTGCGGCGGCTTGGTCATTTTTGTCACCATGCCAAGGCCGATTAAACGTGCCGCCGCCAAAGACGTCAAAGCCGTCCCAACAGAAATTATGCCAATAACAAACAGAGACGCGCAAATGCTCTGCGATTGTTTTGCCCATAATCTTTTTAGACGAGTCATAATATTTAAAGGCCAGCGGATCATCGCTGTCTTTTCCTTCAAATTTAATAGGGTCAATATGATCAAAATAGCCGCTCATGACAGGCTCCTTACGCAGTTAAATCTTTTGTGTTTTGATATAGTTTTTGAAAGCTCACGCGGCGCTGGCTGTATAAATCGCGCAAACTGTTATCAGGCTCAATGGTCGCCTCAATCGGGGGTGGAGTGCAAATGTCTTCAGCGCTTTCGCTGCTAACGCATAGCCGCGCGAGTCGCGCCGCGCCAAAGGCTGGCCCAACGTCTGCGCCGCCGCGGTAATGCAGGGTTACATCAAAGGCGCTGGCCAAAATTTTGCCCCAATACAGACTACGCGCGCCGCCGCCAATCACGGATAACGTCTCAATACTTGCACCAGTGTCACGTAGCGCGTCAATGCCGTCAGCCAACGCAAAGGCCACACCCTCTAGTGCCGCCTGCGCAAGCGTTGCAGAGTTATCTTCATGGGTTAAACCAAAAAATGCGCCCTTGGCATTGGGGTTGTTATGCGGTGTCCGCTCACCCGATAAATAGGGCAGGAACATCGCTCCTCGCCCTGGTTCATTAGCGTGTTCGGCTGTCGCGTATAAATCTGCGGGTGTCTTGAAGCCCGTTATTTTAGCGACAAAATCAACAGCACTGGCCGCTGATAACATCACGCTCATTTGATGCCATAGCGCTGGGAGGGCGTGGCAGAACGTATGCACTGCGCTCTCTGGGTTAGGGCGGTACTGCCCGTCTGCCAAAAACACCACACCAGATGTGCCAAGGCTGATAAACCCGTCGCCAGAGCTGATTGTGCCAGAGCCCACAGCGCCGGCTGCATTATCCCCACCGCCGCCAGCAATCGGTACGCAGTCCATACCCCAATCATTGGCGACAGATTTGGAAAGCTTGCCTGTCGCAGACGAGCCTTCAAAGAGGTCTGGCATATGCTTGCGGTGAAGACCTGTGAGGGACAAGACGTCATCTGACCAATCCCGCGCGGCGACATCCATCCATAATGTGCCAGCACTATCTGACATATCAGAGGCGTAATCTCCTGACATCAAAAGCCGCACATAGTCTTTGGGTAATAGGACTTTTGCAGTCTTTTTAAATGTTTCGGGTTCGTGGCGTTGCATCCAAACGAGCTTGGGCGCGGTAAATCCTGGCATGGCCAGATTACCTGTAATAGACGTTAGGCTTGGGAGCGCGCCCATCATGGCCGAGCATTCCACAGCGCTGCGTCCGTCATTCCATAGGATTGCACGACGAAGGACATTATCCGCGTCGTCAAGGCATGTCGCGCCGTGCATTTGCCCCGATAGGCCAATGGCCTTTACGCCAGAGCGTTTATGCGGGTCCAGCGCGGTGACAGCTTTGCATGTCGCCGCCCACCAATCGGCTGGGTCTTGTTCAGACCAAAGTGGCTGGGGACGCTGCACCGATAATGGGGCGCTGGCTTGGTCGACGATATTTTGTGCATCGTCAACTAAGACGGCTTTGACGCCAGACGTGCCAATATCAATGCCCAGATACATGACTATTTCACAGTCAGCGTTGTCGTTTTCACATTATCAGAACTATTGCCGACCATGATGTCAAATTCACCAGGCTCGACGACACGCACCATATCACGGTTGAAAAATTGCAACGCGTCTTTGATGATAGGCAAACTCACGGTCTTTGTCTCGCCAGGTGCAAGGCTTACGCGGGCAAAACCTTTTAGCTCTTTGACAGGGCGGGTCACGGAACTGACCTTGTCGCGGATATATAGCTGCACAACTTCGTCGCCCGCAACATCGCCCGTGTTCGTCACAGAGACAGAGACGCTCGTTGTTCCGTCAGGCGCAATTGTCGCGGCAGACAGGCTAGGCTCTGATATCTCAAATGTCGTGTAAGACAGGCCATAACCAAATGCATAAAGCGGGCTGGCGTCAGCAAAAGCATAGCCGCGGCGTGCCGTGGGCTTATGATTGTAAAACGCTGGGATTTGTCCGACGGTGCGGGGCACCGTTACAGGCATTTTGCCAGAGGGATTAACGTCACCAAACAAAATATCCGCAACCGCTGTGCCTGTTTCTTGACCCAAAATCCAGCCATATAAAATGGCAGGTAATTTATCCTCGACATTAGCCAGTGACAGCGGACGGCCCGAAATAACGACAGTAGCCATCGGCTTCCCGGTCGCGGCTAGGGCGTCGATAAGTTCCTTTTGTTCGCCGATAAGGGTAATATCATTGCGGTCACCCATATGTTGCTCATTCCACGCTTCGCGCGATGTGCTTTCATCCCCGCCGATAGCTAGAATGATTAAGTCTGCGTCTTTCGCGACGGAAACAGCTTTGTAAATATCAGACAGGTTCTGATCGCGGTCGGTCAGGTTAACCGCGTCATCCCACCAAGAGCGATTATCAGTCAGCGTCACGCCTTGGGCGTGGACGACTTTGTCGGCGCCGACTTTGGCTGTGATACCATCAAGAATAGAAATCGTCTGGCGGGGTTCGTCGCTATATCCGCCCAGCACAGTAATGGCGGCATTAGGGCCGATGACGGCGATTTTATTATATTTAGACGCATCGAGCGGAAGAAGACCGCCTTCGTTTTTTAAAAGCACAGCGCCTTTATGTGCTGCGGTTGTGGCAAGGGCGCGGGCCTCTGCGTTACCCGTGAGGGCATCTGCCGCTTCGCCGTCAGCGAAAGGCGTGTCAAAGACATTGCCGCGCTCTTTCATTTCCAACATACGGCGGACAGCTTGATCGACATATTTTACGTCAAATTCGCCCGCTTCGATTTTTTCCTTCAATTGATAATAAGCCACCCCGTCAGGGAGCTCAATATCAACGCCAGAGCGCAGTGCAATCGCGCCAGCGTCCGCCAAATTATCAACAATGTGGTGACGACGCTCTAGCTCGTTAATGGCGAAGTAATCAGCGACCACAACGCCGTCAAACCCCCATTCGCCGCGCAGGATATCATTTAAAAGCCACGGATTGGCATGGGACGGAATGCCGTCAATTTCATTATAGCTTGCCATGACAGATGCCGCACCTGCTTCTTTCACGGCCGCTTCAAAGGGTGGGAAGAATGTCTCGCGCAAAACGCGCTCTGATACTTGGCTCGGCCCGACATTCATACCGGCTTCGGGTTGTCCGTGACCTGTCATATGCTTCAGTGTGGTTAGAACTTTGTCATCAGCGATGGGAAATCCGTCGCCTTGAAAACCGTTAATTGCCGCAACACCCATACGCGACACAAGATAAGGGTCCTCGCCAAAGGTTTCCTCAATACGACCCCAACGCGGATCAAGGGCAATATCAACAACGGGCGAGAGCACATGATGCGCGCCTCGCACGCGAATTTCACGCGCGGTAACAGAATAGACTTCTTTGACAAGGTCCGTATCAAAGGTCGCAGCCAGCGCGATAGATTGCGGAAATGACGTGGCGTAGCGCCCCTGAAAACCATGTAGGCCTTCTTCGTGGAACATAGTTGGTATACCGTGACGTGTTTCCTCAATATGCCATTTTTGAATATCATTAATTAAGGCAACAGTCTCTGATGGTGTGCGCGCCGACATGCGCCGAACAACAGAGCTGTCATTAGGGTCGCGGTCTGCGGCTTGTTCTTCCATGCCAAAGGTGTCTTGTGGGCGAGCAAAGCATCCAATACCGTGCGGAAATTCTGCCTTCATTTTCTCTGGATTAAAGCTGCCGTCCGTTTCTAATACTTTGGCTTTGTCAAACCAAATGCAGCTGATTTGTGCGAGTTTTTCGTCTAGTGTCATATCCGCCAGAAGTTGATTAACGCGGTCGGATGTCGATGTGGTGACGACGGGCAGGGTGTCCATGGCCCCTTTAACGTGACTATCGGTAGTAGCCTTGTCAGAGACGGGACCTTGGGCGGTACAAGCGGTCAGTGCCATCACAGCACAGCGTGTTAAAATCAGAGTGGATAGTCTCGACATCATAATCCCCTATTTTCCTCAAAAATCACTATTTTCATCAGGGCTAAGCGAAATTGACAACCTTGTCAATTTTTATGACAAGGTTGTCATTCACATTTAATTCGGCTAGCGTCGTTGTTATGGGGATAGATTATGACAACGATAATTGATGTCGCAAAACAGGCTGGGGTGTCGTTCAAAACGGTCTCCCGTGTGCTGAACGGCGAATCAAATGTGCGCCCCGAAACCAAAGATAAAGTTTTGCAGGCTGCCCAGGCCTTAAATTATCGGGTTAACAGTGCCGCCCGGCGATTGCGCTCTAAGACGCCGCATTTGGTGGCACTGTTTTTGAATAATCCCTCGCGCAGCTATGCCCAGGATGTGCAAATTGGTGCCATGGCAGGATGCCAAGACGCAGGTTTCACACTGGTTGTTGAAGACCCTGAAAAAAACGGTGCCATAGAACGGCTCGCCGCGCAGGATGGTTTGCTCGGCGCTATCCTAACGCCGCCGCAATCCGACGACCCAAAAATTATTGCACGATTGAATGCTGCGCGCGTGCCCTTTGTGCGTATCGGCACCGAGCGGTCTGTGGCAGGCAGCAACCAGGTCGGTATTGATGACCGTGCAGCGGCGGTGGATATGACAAATTATTTGATTGGCCTTGGTCATAGACGCATTGGTTTTATTTGCGGACCGCAAGACCATGAGGCCAGCTTGCGCCGTTATAAGGGCTATTGCGACGCTTTGCAGGCAGCGGGTATAGCTTTTGATAATGACATCATAGAGCGCGGCGACTTCACTTATGCATCGGGGCTTACGCTTTCAGAGCGTCTTTTGGCGCTAGAAAACCGCCCGTCAGCGATATTTGCCAGCAATGACGAAATGGCGGCAGGGTGTCTTGCCGCAGCTTATCGCCGTAATATTCGCGTGCCTGAAAAGCTGTCGGTAACTGGGTTTGATGACAGTCCCGTGGCGCGGGTGATTTACCCTGCTTTGACTACATTGCACCAAGCCACCCGCGATATGAGCCAAAAGGCGATTGCCCTTCTTGATCAAAAAAGACGGCAAGATAGCGATGAAGAAATCGTCGTTAAACTACCGCATGAATTGGTCATCCGTGATTCTACAGGGCCGTTTATCCCGAACTAAAGTCGTCATTGTCCGTGAAAACGATTGACAACCTTGTCATTTTGGCATTGCTTAGGGTAAATAAATATAAAGGGGATAGAGATGTCAGATACATCGACCAGTTCAAAACAGTCGGGTAACATAGGATTCATTGTCCTAATTTGCCTTGTCGCAACGCTAGGCGGCTTTCTATTTGGCTTTGACAGCGGGGTTATTAACGGCACCGTTAAAGGCCTTGATGCGGCCTTTAACGCAGAGAATTTTGCCAGTGGGCTAAATGTAGCCTCTATGCTGCTTGGTTGTGCTGTCGGTGCATTTTTTGCGGGCAAGTTATCCGATCAATATGGTCGTCGTAATATGATGATGATTGCAGCGGTTTTCTTTATAATATCCGCTTGGGGCTCTGGTATCGCAGGCAGTTCGGGCAGCTTTATTATTTTTCGTATTTTTGGCGGTTTGGCTGTTGGCGCAGCATCGGTCATGGCTCCAGCTTATATTTCTGAAATTGCACCAGCCCATTTACGCGGCGGTCTGGCTTCCATTCAACAGATTGCCATTGTTGTGGGTCTAACGGCTGCGTTTTTCTCGAATTACTACCTCGCAGGTGCATCGGGTGGGGCCACGGAAATTTTTAATGGTCATGAAACATGGCGCTGGATGTTTTGGGTTGAATTGGCCCCTGCCTTTTTGTTCCTAATCCTGCTGTTTTTCATTCCCAAAAGCCCGCGTTATTTAATGGTGAAAGGCGATGAACCTGGTGCGCTTGCATCAATGACACGGCTATTTGGTAGCGATGTGGCTGCCAATAAAATCAACGAAATTAAAGCGTCTCTCGCAAGTGACCATAAACCACGGTTGTCGGATTTATTAAAGACGAGCGGCGGCGGATTACGTCCAATCGTTTGGGTTGGTATTGGTTTGGCTGTGTTCCAGCAATTAGTCGGTATCAACGTGATCTTCTATTACGGTGCCGTGATGTGGGAAGCAGCCGGCTTTACAGAGGCTGACGCGCTTAAGCAAAATGTCTTTATGGGTGTGATGTCAATTTTCGCGACGCTCATCACATTGTTCCTCATTGATAGATTTGGTCGTAAGCCGTTCTTGCTGATTGGTTCTATCGGTATGTCAATTATGCTAGCCATTGTCGCTTATGCCTTTTCATCGGGCGAGTTGGTCAATGACGCCTTGGTGCTAAGCGATAATATGGGACGCACTGCGCTTTATGCGGCTATGGCTTATGTGTTCTTCTTTAACATGACGTGGGGCCCTGTGATGTGGGTGCTGCTTGGTGAAATGTTCCCCAATCAAATCCGCGGTTCAGCCTTGGCGGTTGCAGGATTTGCACAGTGGATGGCTAACTTCCTTGTGACGCTGTCATTCCCAGTGATGCTTGGCTCCATCGGTCTTGCAGCGTCATTTGGTATTTATGCCGCCTTCGCCTTCCTCTCTATCTTCTTTGTTATCAAAGGTGTCTCGGAGACAAAAGGGATGGAACTTGAGGACATGCAAGGCTAGAGCCTCTCCCCATAATAAAGCGATAGCGAGGGTAGATAAATGCAGTTAAGCGCACGACCTACCCTCGCTTTTTTTATACGGTTTTTTCTAATAGCTTTGGCAGTGATCGCCTCGGCCTGTGGTTCTGCAACGACTGAAAAACTTATTTCCTTTGATAATGAAAAACTCACCGTTTTGGGGCGTCACGTGGCAACGGATGACGGCTTAAAAATGGGGTGGCCAGGCTCTGGGCTTGCGTTGTCCTTTCACGGCCAGACATTTTCAATAGAGATTGAAGATGACGGTCACGGTATCATGGATGTCGTCATCAATGGTCAAGAACACACACCGCTAAAGCTAAAGGCTGGGGTTCATCGTTACTCGGTAGTCGACGTGACCAAGTCAGCTAATTTTGACGTCTCTGTTACTCGCCGAACAGAAGTGTTTGATACAGGACTGTTCACAATTCGCGCGTCGATGATAGACGGACGCCTTCTCAATCGTGATCGCCCAAACCGAAAAATATTGTTCATGGGTGATAGTATTACGGCGGGGTTTGGTGTGCGCGGCACAACAAAAGACTGCGAGTACGACCCTAGCACGAATGCGCCTTTGCAAGCTTACGCTAGTCTGACGGCAGACACCCTTGCGGCAGAGGCGCAATTGATTGCAATATCAGGCCGAGGTGTGGTGCATAATTGGGACGCCAACCCTGCCCCCGTCATGCCAATGCAAATTGATTATGCGCTGCCTGATGATGTGGCTGGCCCGCTCTGGGATCATTCCAAATTCACGCCTGACGTGATTGTTACCACTTTGGGCACCAATGATTGGTCGGTGATAAATCCGGGGCGCGATAAATTTCGCAGTGGCTATCTGCACATGTTACGTAACTTTCGCACGCGCTTTCCTGCGGCGCATATCGTAACGGTGAACGGCCCGCTCTTGGGCGGTGAAAAAGGGGCGGCTATTCGCGACGGCATTGATTTTGCTATGGATGCAATGGCGGATAATGAAATTTCGACTCTTGATGTAAGCCTGTCAAATACAGGTATAAAATGGAGCTGTAATAGCCACCCAGGTCGTGACAGCATGGCCAAAATAGCGCGCGAATTGTCTGTGCATATCACTCAGCAAACGGGCTGGGATTTACGCACGGCGTTGCCCATGATTACGCCGCCTGACTTGCCCAAAGACGGTCAAACGCATTTTAAAAACCGTGTTCAGGCTATTGACGGCGCCCCAATCATCAAGAACGGCGTCATGTTAATTGGTGATAGCATCACGGAAGGCTGGTTGGGCCGTGAGGATTTACTACCAGTCAGGTCCCTTACAAATCATGGTGTGGGTTGGGATACGACGGCGGGCGTTCTTGCGCGTATGCCGCAAATATCCCGCCATAACCCAAATAAGATTTTTGTCATGATTGGCACCAATGACCTAAGCTGGGGCGTCGCAAAAACCGACATAAAGGCAAATTATAAAACTCTGATAGAGATTTTGAAAAAGCGCTTTCCAAAGGCAGATATATACGTGCAGTCCATTCTACCGCGGGACATTGATAAGCGCGATGAGGTTCATACGATGAATAAGTCTTTGCGTGAGAATGCCGTGCAAGCGGGTGTGACCTGGATTGATTTAACGGATGAGTTTTCCGCTGATGACGGTACATTGGACCCGACACTGACCTATGACGGCTTACATCTGAATGATGCAGGCTACGCCCTTTGGGCTGAGCAGTTAAGGCCCCATCTGGACTAATTAATTAAAAACGCTCACTCTCGGCTTTGCAGTGCTCATTGATGTAATCAATATGACGGGGCATCACTTTTTCAGAATTAATCACTGTGGCGCGTATCTCTTCTAGCCTCTGTTTAATCTCGGCGTCTGATAGGACATGGACAACGGGGTGGTAGCTCTTGGGTTCCAGCTTTTGACCATGCATGACAGCCAGCCAGCTGGTCTCATTAAATAGCTCATTATCTTCGCGAAATACACGACCTGTAGATTTGAACACATCCATTTTTTGCGCTAATTTATCACTGACAGGTAGGCTTTGAACATGCCGCCAAAACGGTGTGTCATCGCGGGTGCTAGCTTTGTAATGTAGAACGAGGAAATCTCGCACGCGGATATATTCATTGCGCGTGCGTTCATTGTAATAATCAATGACACTGTTATCAAAATCCATATCTGGAAAGTTTGACATAAGGCGCGATAATCCCGTTTGGATCAAATGAATAGAAGTACTCTCTAGCGGTTCCATGAAGCCTGCCGATAAGCCCAAGGCAAGGCAGTTTTTATGCCAGACTTTATCCCGTATCCCTGTCGTAAATTTTAGGTGCTTAGCAGGGGCCAGCGGCTCACCTTCTAATGTTTCACGTAAATCCGCTTCTGCTTGCTCAGGGGTCAGAAATCTATCGCAATAAACATAGCCATTGCCTAGGCGGTGTTGCAGTGGAATGCGCCATTGCCAGCCGGCATCGCGCGCTGTGGCGCGGGTATAAGGTATAGGGTCATCCGCTTGACGACATGCAATGGCCACGGCGCGATTAACAGGTAAGTGCTCTGACCAATCATCATATCCAACGCCCAGAGTTTTAGAAATCAGCAGCCCGATAAAGCCAGTGCAGTCGATAAAGAAGTCACCTTTAATGTCTGTGCCGTCCTCTAGGGTGACAGAGGTAATATGACCTGTTGCACCATCTTGGACAACGTTTGTGACCCGTCCTTCCGTGCGCGTGACACCATTTTTTTCAGATAGCTCGCGTAAGAACTTTGCGTAAAGTCCCGCATCAAATTGAAAGGCATAATGGATTTTAGACAGCGGTGAGCGCGGCACATCCATCGGGCGGGTAAACTTGTTTCGCGCGGCCCCATAAGCTTGCAGGCAGAAATCTGACAGCGGTGGAATATTACCCATAACTGATTTTAAACGGAGCCAGAAATGGTGGAAGTGAATGCCTTCCATATCCACTCCGTAACCTCCAAATGGGTGGATATAGCTATCGCCTTTCGCGGACCAATCTTTAAATTCGATGCCCAGTTTAAACGTGGCTTGGGTCTTGGCCATAAACTCGTTTTCATTAATGCCCAGCAGGTCATTAAATAGCGCAATTTGGGGGATGGTGGCTTCTCCAACACCGACCGTTCCAATGGCTTCGCTTTCAACCAAATAGATTTTAATATTCGAACGCCCCATGATTTTGGACAGCGCCGCAGCAGCCATCCACCCTGCTGTGCCGCCACCAATAATAACGATGTTTTTAATCTGTTTATCGGTCATGATTGTCTCGTGCTAATTGCGCCGTATTGTTTTAAAAAATCTTCATGGCTCGGCATTGCTCGGGCGGCTTTGGCGATGGCGTTTTGCATAGACCCTAAGCTGTCTTGAAGTTGCTGGGGCTCAATCGCATCCACGAGCGGGTTGTAACCTTCTGGCATAATATTCTGACCCAAAAATACCGCCACCCAACTTGTCTCTGTAAACAAATCGCCATCATAGCGGAAAAAGCGGCCATTGCCTTTGAATAGGTCTAGTTTATTTTGCAGACTGTCTGGGACAGGCATGGTGCGTACATAATCCCAAAACGCATCATCATTACGTTTTGTGGCAATATAATGCAGCATGAGGAAATCACGCACTTGTTCAAATTCTTTATGCATAATTTTATTATATTCATCCCGTTCCACAGATTTGAAATCGCTATCAGGGAACAAAGCGAGTAGCTTTGTAATGCCCGTCTGAATGAGGTAAATTGAGGTGCTTTCTAGCGGTTCTAAAAATCCAGCGGATAGACCAAGCCCGATACAATTTTTGACCCAGAAATCTTTGCGCTGTCCCGTTGTAAAGCGAAGCTGTTTCACCTCGCCTGTTGGTGTCCCGCCAAGACTGCCCAAAAGCTCGGTTGTGACCGCATCGTCATCAATATAATCTGACGCATAGACATAGCCATTGCCTGTGCGGTGTTGCAGCGGGATACGCCATTGCCAGCCCGCGCGTTTGGCTGTGCAACGCGTGTAAGGCAGGGCAGGGCTGACTTTTTCGCACGGCACAGCTTGGGCGCTATTCACAGGCAGGTAGTGCGACCAGTCATCGTAATCGGTGCCCAATGCTTTGCCGAGCAGCAAGGAACGAAAGCCAGAGCAATCAATGAATAGATCCGCTTTAATCTCGGTGCCGTCCATCATGGTGACCGAGCTAATAAATCCGTCATTTTTGCGTAAGGACACGTCAACGACTTTCCCTTCACGCCGCGACACGCCTCGGGCCTCAGAATAATCGCGTAAATAAGCGGCATAGGCCGTGGCATCAAATTGAAACGCATAGGCAAGGCGTGACAAGGGTGACCGGGGGTCGCGTTGCGGCATGAGCGCCTTGCCAGCGGCCGCCGCCATAGCTGTCATGCAAAAGCTTTCAATCGGCGGCGTGTTAGGGTCGCGTGATTTCAAAGCGCGCCAATAGTGGTGGAAGCTTATCCCGTCCATATCCGCACCATGCGTACCAAAGGGATGAAAATAGCTTTCGCCCTTTTGCCCCCAATCAACAAATTCGATGCCGTATTTAATCGTCGCATGTGTTGCGGCCATAAAAGCGGGCTCATCAATACCTAGCATACGGTTAAAGGTAGCAATATTCGGCAAGGTCGCTTCGCCAACACCGACGGTGCCGATCTGCTCGCTTTCGATTAATGTGACAGAAGTTTGGCGTGTATCAAGCGTACGCGACAAGGCGGCTGCTGTCATCCACCCCGCCGTGCCGCCGCCAATAATAGCGACAGATTTTATGGGCGCTGCTCTAGTCATAAGCAAAGCCCTCGGCGGCACAGTGACGTTTGATGAAATCAACGTGGCTTGGCATTTGAGCTGTAGCTTGGCCGATAATCGTTTCTAGGCCTTTGATTTTGTCGTCGACATCGTCAGGATTTATGCCGATGACCATAGGGTCAACCCGCTTTGGTATTATGCCGTGACCGAGGAAAAGGCTGACCCACTGATCGCGAAACAAATGATCTTCATCCAATATGGCCATGCGGCCTCGGGCTTTAAAAAGATCATATTTAAACTGCACAGACTCTGGCACGCTCATACTCATTGGCGTACCCGCGAGTTTATAATGCAGGATCTGAAAATCACGGAGACGGTCATAGGTTTCCCCGCTTAGTCGGTTAAATTCAGACCGTTCAATCGGGTCATCTAATTGTGGGGGGAACAGCTTTAATAACCGCTCAATATCTAATTGCATCATGCGAAGTGTTGCCCCGAACCTTGGCTCAATGGTCGCTGCTGCCGTGCCGAGCGTTACGACATTACCCACCCAGAGCTGCTCTTGTCGTCCAGACGAAATAGTGGCGTCGCAATCCGTTGCCGTTGAAAACACAAGCTTATGCGTTGTGTTTTGCAGCGGCGCGTGGACCGTCCAGCCGCTGTTGGTTGCCTCTATTTTTGTGGCTATTGGCAGTGAACCGTGAGGGGTTTTTGTTTCTGAGTTGTAGCTTTTAGCAAATCCCCAGCCTGACCACATTTGAGATTTGCGCGTAGATTGTTGACAGGCAATCCGTGCGTCTGGGCCAGAGGCATCGATAAATAAATCAGCCTGTAAAGTCTGGCCGTTATCAAGCGTCAGGCTTTTAATATGGTTGCCTGCTGTATCAAACGAGACAAGTGACGCCTTCACAATATTAACACCGAACTTTTCGGATAATGCGAGCAGTTGCGCAGCATAAGCTTCGGCGTTAAAGTGGTAACCATAGCTGTAATCAGACAGCACGGGGCGGCCTTTGGTGTCGGGCGGCAGGAACTTGCCCTGGCGGGCGGCTTTGGCGGGAAGGCAGTAATTTTCAATAGCCTGTAATGACGGCAACCGTCCTAAATGGGCCATAGCATGATAGAATGCGGCGCCGCCCAGCGATATGCCGTAATCAGCGTAAACCGCATAAAAATCCCCATTATCACCACCAAAGCCGACATAGTGGTCGCCCAAGCTAAAGGTGGCCTGTGTGGTTTTTATAAAATCGAGCTCAGATAGGCCAATGGCTTTGTTAAATCGCCGTAAATCGTAATGGGCAACACTACACCAACTGGCACGCGCACATTCGCCCGTATCAACGACTGTCACAGCGTATTTGTGTTTCGGCAGATGTCGCGCTAGATAGGCCGCCGCCATAGGGCCAGCGATGTCTCCGCTTAGGATGACAATGGATTGTCGCGGCTCGCTCACGGGCTATGCATCCATCGCGGCAGACCGCAGCACATGATGTTTTATATAATCGCCGTGATTTTGCATCGTGCCAACGGCATTATCAACGGTTGATGCCGTTTGCGCCAATTGCCCCGCTAAGACCGTGTCGGGCATCAAGTCGGTTAGGGGATTGTAGCCTTGCGGAACGATATTTTGACCGTAATACACCGCGAGCCAACTGGGGTCTTTAAACGCCCCAATTTCATATGTCACAACACGTCCACTGCTGCGGAATAAATCCATTTTATATTGCAAGCTGTCTGGTATTTCCATTGTTCGGCAGTGGTTCCAAAATGGGCTATCGTCGCGAGTTGTCGCCACATAATGCAGCAGTAGAAAATCGCGCACCCGCTCGAACGATATATCCATAATACGGTTATATTCATCACGGTCGACAGCGTCACAATCCTTGGTCGGGAACAGTTCTATAAAATTCGTGATGGCTTCTTGTATTAGATAAAGTCCCGTTGATTCGAGGGGTTCTAAAAATCCACCCGACAGCCCGACTGCCACACAGTTTTTCTCCCAGCATTTATCGCGTTGACCTGTGGTAAAGCGTAGCATTTTCGGATCTGTGCGGGCTGGACCTTCAAGGTCTGCCATTAATGTGTTTGCCGCTTCGTCATCGGATATGAAGTCGGAACAATAAACATAGCCGTTGCCTGTGCGGTGTTGCAGCGGAATGCGCCATTGCCAGCCTGATGCTTTGGCTGTGGCTGTTGTATAGGGTAGGGACGGACCAATATGTTCACACGCTGCCGTAACGGCACGGTTACACGGCAAATAATTCGTCCAGTCCCGATATCCCACGCCAAGCGCGTCTTTAATCAAAAGCCCACGAAAGCCAGAACAGTCGATAAAGAAGTCTCCCGCAATGTCTTGACCATTTTCCAATGTGACGCTGTCGATGAAGCCAGTTTCAGAATTTATATTGGTTTGGACAACGCGGCCTTCTTGACGGGTCAATCCGCGCGCCTCTGAAAACTTACGCAGATATTGTGCATATAGCCCAGCATCAAATTGATAGGCGTATCCAAAAGTTGAAAGCACATTATTAGGGTCTGGATGGGGGGGTTGAAACTTTCCGTGCCGTGCTGCCATGACGGGTAGGGAATAGCTATCCAGATGTGTGTTTTGTCCCAATTTGGCAGCGCGGCTGACATAGTGATGAAACGGCACACGGTTAATATCAAAACCGAAATCACCAAAGGGGTGAATATAGCTATCGCCGATCTTGCCCCAATCTTTAAACTCAATGCCTAGCTTATAGGTGGCTTTGGTCTCGCGCATTAATGTGGCTTCATCAATGCCCAGCTTTTGATTAAAAAACCGAATGTGAGGCAAAGTCGCCTCGCCAACACCGACGGTGCCAATGGCTTCTGATTCAATTAAAGTAACATTTAATCCACCTTTACCCAAGGTCGCGGTCAGCGCCGCTGCTGTCATCCAGCCAGCGGTGCCGCCGCCAACAATAACAATATTTTGGATGTCGCGATTATCTGTATTCACCCTAAGCTTCCCCTTATTACGCTGTTAAGCGCCTTATTCACGCTATGCGGCGCTATAGCATTTGTCACCTGACTCAATGTCGCGTCAGACGAATTTCTTTAATTCAACGATACCGTGACAGAAACAACACAGTTTTTCTTTTAATGCAAATTCTTACAACTTTGCAATTGACATCGTTGTCAATTTTGCGTCTTTTAGACACTAAAGGCCCGTAGAGCGCCGTCTAAACATATATCTGTAAGGGGATTACTGTGAAAAACACCACAACCTATTTGAATCTACAACAAAGCTTCGCGCGCAATTTGCTTCGCGGTGGCTCTATCGCTATTTTGGCGGCAGCAACCTTTAGCACAGCATCATTTGCCCAAGATGCAGCTGTTGATGAAGAAGACGAAGTTGTTGCAACCGGCATTCGCCAGTCACTGCAACGCGCCCAAGACATTAAGCGTGACGCTGATACATTTGTTGATTCAATCACGGCGTCTGATATTGGCGCGCTGCCTGACCGTTCAGTCCTTGAAGCCCTACAGCGTGTACCGGGTGTTTCTATTTCACGCTTTGCGGCGGGCGATGATCCAGATCACTTCTCTGTTGAAGGTTCAGGCGTTGTTATTCGCGGTCTGTCTTATGTTCGCTCCGAATTTAACGGTCGTGACGCTTTTACGGCCAATAACGGTCGCGCGCTCGGTTTTGCGGATGTCCCGCCAGAGCTTGTTGGTGGTGTTGACGTTTTCAAAAACCAAACCGCTGATATGATCGAAGGCGGTATTTCCGGTGTCGTGAACCTTAAAACGCTTGTGCCATTTGATCGTCCAGGTCGTGTTGCCTCTGTGACTGTTGAGGGCACTTATACTGATCTGGCCGAAGAGTGGTCACCGTCGGGTTCAGCGCAGTTTTCTGACCGCTGGGATACGAAAAATGGTGAATTTGGTCTTTTGGGTAATATTTCCTACTCAAACCTAAAGTCTCGTTCTGATGGTTCGCAAATTTCACCGCTTTATCCTTATGATGATGGTGCTGGCGGAACGATTGCGGCGCCGTCTGGGGCCAATATTCGGACGCAGTTCTTTGATCGCGACCGCCTTGGTGTTGCTCTTGCGGGTCAGTGGGCCAGCAACGACGGCTCAACGGTTTTGACAGGTCAGTTCATTCGTTCCGAAGCATCAAATGTTTGGACAGAGCGCGGTATGGTGTCAGAGGAAGATCCAAATGCTCGTCGTGGGAACTTTTTCTCCGACCTTACATCTGTATCTTTGCCCGGCGGAACAACCGTTCCTTTTTCTCGCGATGATGTATCGCCTGTTGGCGTTGGCAGCTTGTTCGAATCTGGCGTAATTTCATCCGAAGACGCAGGCTGGTATGGTTTTCCGGGCGTTCGTATTGCCAACAGTACTCGGGTGTCTGACACCGAAACGGTAACGTCTGATTATTCAATGAATTTGAAATGGGCGCCAACGGATCGTTTGCGTGCTAATTTTGACATGCAGTATGTCGATTCGACGGTTAAAAATTCTGATATATCGGTCTTTGTCGCACAGCCTCTGGATATTGCGCTGAATCTTGGTGATTGCGCGACAGGCTTTACGGGATGTGGTGACCCTACAATTGGTTATGACTTAAGCACACGTTCAGGCGGGGCGTCGACAACTGATCCGTCCACGGCTTACTGGCGTGCGGCAATGGATCATTTCGAGGATTCTGAAGGTGACGAGCTCGCGCTACGAGCTGATCTTGAATATGATTTTGAAGACGGTGGCTGGTTTAAGTCTGTTCGTGTTGGTGGTCGTTTCGCCGAACGTGATCAGCTAACGCGTTGGTCCAATTACAATTGGGGTAACCTATCAGAAGCTTGGGCTGGCGGCGTTGTTGACGCAGGTTCGGTGGGCAATATTGAGGAGTTTACCTTTGATAACTTCCGTCGCGGTGATGTTTTGACCGGGGCCGACACATTCTTGTTTGCGTCGGAAGCTTTAGTTTCTGATTATCGTGCGTTAGTCGATTTCACACAAAATAGCGGTTCATTCCCCAATGAAGGATGGAGTCCTCATGGCGGTACTCGCGCTGATTTCGGGCCAGAGCAGTTGTCTGACACGGTGGAGACAACAATGGCGCTCTATGCGCGTGTTGATTTCGGTCAAGACAATGTCAATGCCTTCGGCGGCATTGATGTCGAGGGTAATTATGGTCTGCGGATTGTTAATACTGAAATCGACTCAAATGGTTTTACAAATTATCAGTCTGAAAATCGCTGCTTTACAAATGGTGGTGGCCCCGAGGTCGGATTGGGCGAGGTGTGTGAAACTCTTGCTCAAGGGTCGGTCGAAAATGTGGCAAGCAATTCTTTCGTTGATTTCTTGCCGTCGTTTAACCTGAAATTGGGCTTAAGTGATGAGCTCATCATGCGCTTTGCTGCGGCACGTTCTATATCGCGTCCAGATGTTGGCTCATTGCGTAATTTCCGCAATATTCGGGCTGATATTCAGTCAACGGGGCAACCTGGTGGTCCGTCAGAGACATTTGCCTTTAACCGTTTTATTGTTGATGGTGGCAACCCAGACCTTCGTCCTGTGAAGGCTAATAAAATTGATGCCTCTCTTGAGTATTACTTCAGCGATGTCGGCTCTTTGACGGCCTCGGTTTTTTATCAAGAGCTCGAAGATATCATTTCGAGTGGCAGCACGAGCGTTGCGATTGGTAATATTTCATCCCAGTTCACAGGTGCAACAAACTCTGGTGACGGTAACGTAAAAGGTTTCGAGCTAGCCTATCAGCAGTTCTATGACTTCTTGCCGGGTGCGCTGAGCGGCTTTGGGATGCAGGCCAACTACACCTATGTTGACCAGTCACGGATTCCGAATTCGGCCATTAGCTCCGTGCGAACGAACGGTGTTGCTGATTTCACAGAGCCTTTCCCAATTGATAGCCTGGAGCGTCTATCCAAGCATACGTTTAATATCGTCGGTCTCTACGAATCTGACGAAATTGAAGCGCGCTTAGCCTATAACTGGCGCTCTGATTTCTTGTTGACGGCGGCTGACGTGATTACGCGCTTGCCCGTTTACAATGAAGCCACAGGTCAATTGGATGCGTCGTTCAAGTATAAAATCACACCGCAATTCCAAGTCGGTGTGCAGGGCGTGAATTTGCTCTCTGAGATTACAGAGACAACGATGCAGTTTAACCCGCAAGGCGACCGCTTCCTGCGTTCACGCTTTGAAAATGACCGTCGTATCTCGCTGATTGGCTCGTTCACTTTCTAGTTGGACGCAGCTCATAATGATGCGGAGTTTTCTGCGCGTCTTTAAAATGATCGGGGTCCGCCAGCTATGCTCGCGGACCCTTTTTTGTCGAATTGGTAGTTTGTGCCAATCGGCCCTATAATTGATTGATGCCAGCGATGGCTTACTAACGGATCGAGGATAACGTGACATTGAACTTCCCCCTAAAAAGCGCCGCTTTGGCAACAACGGCTATCGCGCTTTCACTTGCCCTGATCGGCTGTAGCAACGCCTCAATGCCAACAGATAAAGCGAATGTGGACGCTGAAATGCGCGCACCGGGGGCGGTCAATCCAGAAATTTGGCCAAAGCTCGAAAGCCCTGTTGGCTTGGACGCTGCTGTTGAGGCGCGCATCTCGGACATTATCGCGAAAATGCCATTGCGTCATAAAATCGGACAGATCGTTCAGGCTGATATTGGCTCCATCACACCAGAAGATATCAAGACTTATCCGCTCGGCTCTATTCTAAACGGCGGCAATAGCGCGCCTAATGGTGATAATCGCTCGCCTGCATCAGCTTGGGTTGAACTCGCAGACGCGTTTTATCTGGCGTCCCAAGAGGCCTATCCAGAGGGTGTGCCGTTTATCCCAATGTTATGGGGAACGGACGCCGTTCACGGCCATAACAATATTCCTGGCGCAACCGTCTTTCCGCACAATATTGGTCTTGGTGCGACCCGTAACCCGTCTCTGCTCGGTCAAATCGGTGCGATTACCGCGCAAGAAATTCGCACTGGCGGGCAAGAATGGACCTTCGCACCGACCATTGCTGTCGTGCGTGATGACCGTTGGGGGCGCACTTACGAAGGCTATGCTGAGAACCCAGAGGTGACAGCGTCATATGCCGGCGAGCTTGTGCGCGGTATTCAAGGTGTGCCGGGATCTGACGGTTGGCTACAAGGCAATAAAGTTATCGCAACCGCCAAGCACTTTGTCGGTGACGGCGGTACAGCAGGGGGCCGTGACCAAGGGGATAATCTGGACAGCGAGGAAGACCTACGTGATATTCATGCGGCGGGTTATCCGGCTGCACTGGATGCGGGCGTGCAATCTGTGATGATTTCATTCTCTAGCTGGCAGGGCAAAAAGCTGCATGGCCATAAGGGGCTGATTAATGACGTGCTGAAAGGCCAAATGGGCTTTGATGGTTTCGTTGTGGGTGACTGGAATGCTCACGGCCAAATCGAAGGCTGCACAAATGAAAACTGTCCAACCGCACTTCACGCGGGCCTCGATATGTATATGGCCCCCGATAGTTGGCGCGGTTTGTTTGACAATTTGCTTGCTCAAGCCGAAGCGGGCGAGATTGATATGGCCCGCCTTGATGATGCGGTGCGTCGTATCTTGCGCGTGAAAATCCGGAGTGGCCTGTTTGAAGCGGGTCTACCGTCGCAGCGCGCTTTGGCCTCTGATTACGACTTACTGGCCAGCCCAGACTCTAAAGACGTCGCCCGCCAAGCCGTGCGCGAAAGCCTTGTTCTGCTTAAAAATGACGGTGTGCTGCCGCTCTCCAAAGGGATGAATATCCTCATGGCAGGTGACGGCGCGGATAATATAGGCAAGCAATCGGGCGGGTGGACACTGTCGTGGCAAGGCACAGGCAATGCCAATTCCGATTTCCCTGGCGGAAGCTCGTTTTACGATGGTGTTTCGCGACATGTTAAAGCGGGCGGAGGCTCTGTGACCTTATCCGAGGATGGTAGCTACGCAGCAAAACCTGATGTGGCCATGGTCGTGTTTGGTGAAGACCCTTATGCCGAGTTCAAAGGCGATATTGACAATCTGTCTTATAAGCCTGGCGATGATAGTGATTTGGCGCTTTTGCAACAATACAAAGCTGACGGTATCCCCGTCGTTGCCGTATTCCTATCAGGGCGCCCGCTTTGGATGAACCGCGAAATTAATGCGTCTGACGCTTTTGTGGCTGCGTGGCTACCCGGGTCAGAAGGGGGGTATGCGACCGACGTCCTATTTGGTGATATGGATTTCAAAGGGACACTGCCCTATTCTTGGCCGCGCACAGCGGTGCAAACGCCGCTTAATGTCGGGGATGAAAATTACGACCCGCTCTTTGCTTATGGTTATGGTCTGACTTACGCGAACCCTGCCAAGGTCGGCACACTGCCCGAAGAGGCTGGCATTGCATTGTCCGTGAAAAATGACAGTGATTATTTCCGCGTTGGTAAAGCGGTTTTCCCTTGGGCGCTATATGCGTCTGACGATGCGGGTAAAACCACAATTGCAACAACGCGTGGCCGCTCGCCCATGGGTGTTATCCAAGTTAATTCTGCTGATGACGGCGCGCAGGAAAATATTCGCACGATTGCGTGGGATGGTCGCGGCCCAGCACGATTTGAAGTCGGCGGGAATGCCATTGATTTATCTCGCCAAACTACTGGTGATATGGCCGTCTATTTCCGTATTCGCCGTGATACCGATATGGGCAATGCTGATTTATCCCTCGGTGTATTGTGCGGAACAAATTGTAAGGCAGGCACTCAGGATCTAGGGTCTTCGCTATCCAAAGCGCCAGAAGGTGAATGGCAGGACTATCAAGTTAAGCTATCCTGCTTTGGTGAAGGGGATGATTTGGATCAAGTCACAGCACCTTTCACCTTATCGAGCACAGGCGCGTTTCAAGTTAGTCTATCCGATGTACGTCTTGTGTCTAATGAGGGAGCGGCCACGTGCTTGAGAGAGTAAGCGCAAGGTTACACGCTTAAAATAAAAAGGGGATATGCATATGGCTAATAAGAAAGCTGATATGGCTGAAGCGAGCATGGCTACATCAACGGTGGTTAGCGGTCTTGACCGTCGTCATGCTATGAAAATGCTTTTGGCGCTGTCTGCGACTAGTGTCGCATCGACAGCTCTGTCGGGATGTGTTGGCGGTGATGCATCTGATACTCTCGCGCCTATATCCGCTCCAGCTGTTATGGCTGATGCCTCTATGGCTTTGTTGACGGCATTGGCTGATACCATCATCCCAACAACGGACACACCAGGCGCAGTCGCTGCCAATGTGCCGTCAGAGCTAGGCGCAATGTATAAAGAGTGGGGCGATGACGCCTTTCGCCAAACCTGGGCCTCTGGTCTGGCCAGGCTAGAAAAGACCTTCATTACAATGGGCGGGCAGCCTTTTGCAAAACTTTCACCAAAACAACGTGAGGCGCTATTGTCAAAATATGACGCCGACGTGTTTGATGGTAAAACCGATGATGCTTTTTATAAAGATATGAAGGCAACCGTCGCCACCGCCTATTATATGTCGGAGCCCGGCGCGACGGAGGAATTAATTTACGAAGCCGTTCCCGGCGAATGGAAAGGTTGCGTACCATTTTCTGATATTGGTCGGACATGGGCGACATAATGCGGCGCGAGACTCAAAAGGGGGACGCGTAAGCTATGGCAGATTTTGACGTAATTGTTGTGGGCTCTGGTATGTCTGGTGGCTGGGTAGCCAAAGAAATGTCTGAGAAGGGCTTTAAAGTCGCAGTCATTGAACGGGGGCGCGATATTAGTCCGACGAAGGATTACACCGATATGGTGGATCCGTGGGATACGCCCAATTTGGACAAAACTTCGGCGCAAGACCGCGCGGATTACCCAGTCCAATCCGAGGTTTATGCCTTTAATCAAAACACCAAACACTATTGGGTGAAAGACGGTGAACACCCTTATGAGACACCCGCGGGTCAAGATTATAAATGGCGGCGCGGTTACCACACAGGCGGTCGGTCAATTATGTGGGGACGGCAATCCTACCGCATGTCCGAAATTGATTTTGAGGCCAATAAAAAAGACGGCCACGGGGTTGATTGGCCTGTGCGGTATAAAGATATCGCGCCGTGGTATGACTATGTTGAAAAATTTGCAGGTATTTCAGGTTCGAAAGAAGGCCTAGAGATATTGCCCGACGGCGTGTTTCAGCCGCCGCATGAACTAACCTGTGCGGAGAAAGAATTTAAAAAATCAATAGAGACGAAATTTCCAGGGCGAAAGCTTATCCCTGGACGGGCGGCGCATTTGACCAAACCAACAGCAGAGCAATCGGCCTTGGGCCGCGGTGAATGCCAAGCCCGCAGCCTCTGTGAACGCGGTTGTTCTTATGGCGCCTATTTTAGCTCTAACGCCGCGACGCTTCCTGCTGCCAAGCGCACGGGAAATCTGACGATGATCAATGATACGGCCGTGCACAAGGTCGATTATGATGCCGCCTCAGGTCGTGTCACAGGCGTGAAAACAGTGAATGTCACAACGGGCGAGGCCAAGACGATTACAGCGCGTGTGGTGTTTTTAAACGCATCGACCATTGCGACATCAATGATTTTGTTGAACTCGAAATCAGATGCCATGCCAAATGGTCTTGCTAATTCATCAGGTCAACTGGGGCATAATCTTATGGACCACGTTGCAGGTGCGCGCGGCGGGGGTATGATGCCCGGCATGCTCGACAAATACCATTATGGTCGTCGCCCTAACGGATTTTATATTCCGCGTTTTCGTAACCACACGGAAGAGGGTGAGGGCTTTGTACGCGGCTTTGGCTATCAAGGCCGCATCTACCGCCTCAATTGGCGGGCGAATTTGAACAAGGCAGGTATTGGCGATGATTTTAAATCGCAAAATCAAACGCCGGGGCCGTGGTATTTAGGCATGGTTGCCTTTGCTGAAGTGCTACCCAATTTCGATAATCACATTAGCCTCCATAAAACGAAAACAGATCAATGGGGCATGGCTGTGCCTGTTATTAATGCCAAATACGGCGCCAATGAGGTGGCTCTGATAAAGCAAGCGACGCGTGATACACGGGCGATGTTAGAGGCATCCGGATTTATTGGTATTGAGGGAGATAATCCTGACCGTATCAGTGCCGATACTATGTCTACGCCTGGAAACGGTATCCACGAAATGGGCACGGCCCGCATGGGGCGCGATCCAAGCACATCTGTGCTCAACGGATTTAACCAAGCCCATGACGTATCTAACCTATTCATCACTGACGGTTCGTTTATGACTTCGGGCGGATGCCAAAACCCGTCCCTAAGTTATATGGCCTTTTCCGCGCGTGCAGCCGACCATGCAGCCAAGCTTATGAAAGCGGGTACGATTTAATATGGCAGATTTTGACGCTATCGTTGTGGGGTCAGGCATGTCAGGCGGGTGGGCCGCCAAAGAATTATGCGAGCGCGGGTTAAAGACGCTTGTCCTAGAACGCGGCAAAGACATCGACCCAACTAAAGATTACTCGGACATGATGGATCCGTGGGATAAAAAGTTTCTCGACCGCGTCCGTCCTGATGAAGCCGCGCGTGATTATGCCCGTCAAAAAGACGTTTATGTATTTTTTGAAAGCACCAAGCATCTTTGGGTAAAAGACAGCGACCATCCCTATGACGTTGCCAAGGATACGGATTATGAATGGTACCGCGGGTATCAAGTCGGTGGACGATCGCTTCTTTGGGCGCGTATGAGCTACCGTTTTTCTGACCATGATTTTGAAGCCAATAAAAAAGACGGCGTCGGTGTTGATTGGCCCATTCGGTATAAAGACTTGTTGCCGTGGTATGACAAGGTTGAAACCTTTGCAGGAATTTCTGGCAATAATGACGGTCTTGGGCAATTGCCTGACGGGAAATATTTACCGCCGTTTGAGCTTGATTGCGCAGCTAAAGATTTGCAAGCCAAGCTCACGCAAAATTTTAATGACCGACAATTAATTGCTGGTCGTGTTGCGAATTTAACCCGTACAACGCCCGAGCAAGAAGCGCTAGGACGTGGCCCCTGCCAAGCGCGCTATCACTGCTTTCGCGGCTGTTCTTACGGGGCTTATTTCAGTTCTAATTCCGCAACACTGCCCGCAGCAGACCGCACGGGCAATATGACGCTAAAGCCTGACTCGATTGTTCATTCTGTCATTTATGACCCAAAGACCAAACGCGCCACAGGCGTCAAAGTCATTGACCGCTTGACTAAAGAAACAAAGATTTACACGGCCAAAATCATTTTCTTGAACGCTTCGGCCATCAATACGGCGGCTATTTTGCTTCAATCGACATCTGACGCTTTCCCAACGGGATTGGCCAATCGCTCTGACCAAGTCGGGCGCAATTTAATGGATCACGTTGCGGGGGCGCGTGCAGAAGCTAAGGTTGACGGCCTGACTGACCGTTATGTCTACGGCCGTTATCCGGGGCAGGGTTATATTCCGCGCTACCGCAATTATCCTGACTATGACCAAGATTATAAGCGCGGCTTTGCGTTCCAGGTCTACACAGGGCGCGGCAGTTGGACAGGCAACCGAAAAGGTGTTGGGCAGCAATTTAAAACAGATAACCGCGACCCTGGTCCGTGGACTGTGTTCCTTGATGCTTACGGTGAAGTTCTGCCTGATCCAAACAACCGTGTTTATCTGCATGGCAGCAATGTCGATCAATGGGGAATTCCTATTCCTGTAATGGATGCGCGGATGGGGCCAAATGAATATGCGCTAATGGAAGCGGCTTCAAAGGATGCCGAAGATATTCTGATCAAAGGCGGCTATAAGGACATCAAAGTCCACCCTGTGCAGCCGACCAAACCCGGCAACCGGATTCACGAAATGGGCACAGCGCGTATGGGTCATGACCCGAAGACGTCAGTCCTCAATAAATGGAACCAAGCGCATGATGTTAAAAACCTTTTCATCACCGACGGCGCGGCCATGACGTCATCGGCCATACAAAATCCATCGATAACTTATATGGCGTTATCCGCGCGTGCGGCCAACCATGCCGCTGATTTGCTAGAGCAAGGAGTGTTATAATGATTTCACGACGTTTAATCTTGGGGGCCGGCGGGTCGTTCATCGCATTATCAGCATGTGGTAAATCCACAGAAGTCAGTAAAAGCGCTGCCGTGAGCAGCGGGCGTAGTATCGAAAAAGTCGGCTTGCAGACCTATACATTGCGCGAAGCGATGAAGGCGGATTTCATTGGAACGTTTCAGATGATAAAAGATATCGGTTATGATTACGTCGAGATTAATGAGCGAAATTATGAAAGCCATAGCGCGACAGACTTGCGCGCAATTCTGGATGATGTCGGTCTGCCGTCCCCTGCGTCGCATGTGGGGTACAACTCTATTACCACAGAGATACCACTGACAATTGAGCGCGCCAAAATTATGGGCTGCGAATATATGATCCTTCCTTATATCGGTGAAGACCAGCGCACACTTGCTGATTGGAAAGCCCATGCGCAGACTTTTAATCAGGCGGGCAAACAACTATCGGATGCGGGTGTGAAATTTGCCTATCATAATCACCAGTTTGAATTTGATGACTTGGGCGGCGGCACAACCGCAATGGAGGTTTTGATGAATGAAACAAGCCCGGACCTTGTGGACTTTGAGCTTGATTTCTTTTGGGCAAACCTCGCGAGCCAAGATGTCCCCGCGCTCATCAACCGCTATCCTGGACGTTTCACCCTATGCCATATCAAAGATATGAAAGGCGATCCGAAAGCAGCCCTTGCACGCGGTGATAGTTACGAAACAATTACAAATACAATCATGGTTGATGTGGGGACGGGCACAACGCCATTTACGGACTATTTTACGCTGAACGATATATCAGGCATGAAATATTTCATCGCCGAACATGATAGCCCCAAAGCCCCGTATGACCAGGCCGTGAAAACAAGCCTCGACAATATTCGTGCCATGCGCTTTTGAAATTAAGAGGCATCTCATGATTAAAACGATTTTTCATCTTATTATAGTCACCTTATTCGCAGTTTTTGCGTTCGCCCCCGCGACATATGCTAATCCTGCTGAATTGGAGGCCGAAGGCGTACGTGTCTGGAAAATGCTGCCTCGGGCTAGTGAAATGATACGTCACCCAGGACCAGAGGCGTGGGTGATTTACGGCACAAAAGCCAAGCCGAAGATCAAATCCGTCGACGATGTGCCGGGTGGTGAGGCGATGCGGGTTAAGATAAAAAAGGCTGCTGCAAATCCTTGGGATATTGGCGTGAATGCCAACTCTCAGCTTGCCGTCAAAAAAGGCGATGTTGTGCTCGCAAGTTTTTGGGCGAGAGCATCAAAATTACCAGACGGCGCGGCTGAAACACGTTTGCCCTATGCGCTGCAAATGGCGACTGACCCCTATACGCAGTTCAAAAATGATACCGCTGTGGTTAACGCTACATGGAACCAATATTTCATTTATGCGCCAATGCCTGACGACTATAGTAAAGGCGGTATGGGTGTTGCCATACAACTCGCAACAGATAAGCAAGAGATAGAATTGGGCCCTGTCTATATCATGAACATGGGGGCTGGCGCTGTCTCTGACGCAGCAATGCCAAAGAATGTGCCTGCGCGCTCTGATACTAACCTTGCGCCCATCCAAAAGTCGGCGCCCGCAGTTCAAAGCGCGTCGCTGTCCCTGACGTCAGCTTTTGAGGCAGACCTTTCAGAACTACGTGCAAAGCTCACAAAGCGGGGAAAGTTATTGGCGAATCCTGCGGTTATTAGCGGGGCCATTTTTGGCACTAATGAAAGCCACCGTATTGTCACTGACCCGTCCGTGACAGGCGGTAAAGCTCTGGAAGTGACTGTTAAAGATACAGGGCTGAACAGTTGGTCAACAGGGGTGAATTGGGCCACGCAGGAGCCCATCAAAAAAGGAGATGTGATTTTTCTTGCCTATTGGGCCAAGGGCATTTCCGCGCAGAACGAAGCACAGACCCCCATCATTTCGCCTGTGCGCGTGCAGCAAAGTGCAGAGCCCTATAAAAGCGCACTAACGGGGGCGGCTTACCTTTCGCGTGATTGGCAACTTTATTACGCATCAGGCAAATCTGATTTAGATATTGCCGCCGGGCCCGCTGGTATCACATTTCATTTGGGGCTGACGAAACAAACGCTGCGTCTAGGGCCAGCCTATCTTTTGAACCTTGGCCCTAATGCCGATATCAATACTTTGCCGCGCAACAAAATAAGCTACGTTGGCCAAGAGGAGAGCGCGCCTTGGCGTGCGGTCGCGGAAGCCAAGATTGAGGCACACCGCAAAGGCGATATGCTTATCACGGTTAAAGACGCGCGCGGTAATCCTGTTGCAGGTCAAAGTGTCAATGTCGCAATGACGCGTCATGCCTTTAACTTTGGGACATTTGTTGGCCATGAATTTGTTGGAAAGTCAGGTCAAAAAGATGCACGTTACCACGAGAGCTTCCACAAAAATTTCAATATGGCGACCCTGCCGCTTTATTGGCAGGATTGGGGATGGAGCGGCAAGTGGAAAGATCAATATAAAGAGGGCGTGAAATATGCCAGCGAGACGGGTTTACCTTGGCGTGGTCATCCAATCCTATGGCCGGGTGAAGACTATATGCCGAGCTATATTTTAAAGGCTGAAGGCAATATTCAAAAACAACGCAAACAAGTGCTTGACCATGTGCGAGAGGTGATGAGCTTTGTCAAAGATTACGACCCTATCGCCGTGGATATGGTCAATGAAGTCCGCGTCAATCAATACTTCAAAGAACAAGGTGATAGTGAATTAATTGCGGATGCGTTCAAACTCGCCCACGATATTGCACCCGATATTCCGCTATTTGTGAATGATTATGCTATTTTAAATAATGGTGGCTTGAATGAAAAATCAATCGATTTTTATCATGACTGGATAAGGAGCATGCGGAGCAAAGGCGTGCCCCTTGGCGGTATTGGATTCCAAGCGCATTTTGGCGCAGGCCTCACTTCGCCGCAGCGCATTATGGATATTTTGGGGGATTTTGCGCAATATGATTTGCCGCTTCATATCACTGAATTTGATGTCGAGACTTTTGACGAGGACGCGCAAGCCAATTTCACGCGCGATATGTTATATGCCGCTTTTTCCGAGCCGAAGCTTGATGCCTTTGTCGTTTGGGGGTGGTGGGAAGGTGACCATTGGAAAGCGCCAGCGGCCATGCTGCGCGAAGACTGGTCCGAAAAGCCAAATTACCGCGCATGGCGGGATGCCGTTTACCGCGATTGGTGGACGTCCGAGACGGTCGTTACCAATTCAAATGGCCAAGCGCGTTTGCGCGGCTTTAAAGGCGACTACACTCTCACGACAGGTAACACGACGACGACAGCGGCTTTGAATGACACGGCCGAGGTCGATATTATTATCTCAGAAGGACGTTTGAATTAGATGACCCGAAAAATTCGTATGGGTATGGTCGGCGGTGGCCAAGGCGCTTTCATCGGAGAGGTGCACAGGCTAGCGGCCCGTCTTGATGGTCAGATTGATCTAGTCTGCGGCGCATTTTCGCGTGATGCCGACAATTGTAAAGCCACCGGTGCTGCCTTGGGGTTGGATCCCACGCGATGCTACGCTGATTATAATGCGATGATGGCAGGCGAAGCGGCCTTGCCAAAAGACATGCGTATGGATTTCGTTGCCATAGTCACCCCGAACCATGTGCACTTTCCTGTCGCCAAAGCCGCCCTAGAAGCAGGCTTTCATGTGTTGTCTGATAAGCCTGCGACGCTCAATTTAAAAGAAGCCCAGACGTTGCGCAAAATCGTGAAAGCGAGCGGTAAATCATACGGGCTAACCCATACTTATTTGGGTTACCCCTTGGTCAATGAAGCCCGCCATATCGTAGAGAGCGGCGGTATCGGCAAGGTCCGCAAAGTTTACGCTGAATATATCCAAGGTTGGCTTGCGACAGAGGTGGACAATAAACAGGCCGATTGGCGCACAGATCCTGCGCGCTCTGGTGGCTCTGGTTGCATGGGTGATATTGGAACCCACGCCCATAACTTGGCTGAATTTGTAACAGGTAAACGCATGACCCACGTCGCTGCAGATTTATCTATATTCGTAGATGGTCGTCGCCTTGATGATGACGGCTCTTGCCTGTTTCGCATGGAGGATGGTGTAAAGGGCACATTGTCCGCCAGCCAAGTCTGCGTCGGTAATGAAAACAGTCTGTCCATTCGCGTGTACGGCGAGACAGGCGGATTAGAATGGCACCAAGAGGAGCCTAATACCCTAATCCGGACATATTTAGATAAACCTACGGAAGTATTACGCGCGGCCAATGGCTATCTTACCCAGGGTGGATACCGTACGCCGCCCGGGCATCCCGAAGGCTATATCGAGGCCTTTGCCAATGTCTATCTTGATTTTGCGGACACTATTCGTAGCGGAGCCGCAGCATCGACGGGCATTGACGGCGGTGTACGCGGTATGGCCTTTGTCGAGGCGCTTTTAAAATCATCAAATAAAAATTCTAAATGGGTGGAGATCAAAGCATGAGGACAATGAAAGGCCCGGCAATATTTTTGGCGCAATTTATGGGCGGTGCGCCGTTTGATACAATGGAAAATGCTTGCCGGTGGATGGCCGATGCGGGCTATAAAGGTGTTCAGATACCGTCAGATAACCCTGTTTGCATGGACTTGAAACTCGCCGCTGAAAGCCAAGATTATTGTGACGAGCTAAAAGGTAACTGCGCAGAATGGGGCGTGGAAATCACGGAATTGTCGACCCATATTCAAGGGCAACTCGTCGCGGTGCATCCCGCCTATGACACAGCCTTTGATGCCTTCGCGCCAGAGCATTTACACGGCAAACCCGATGCGCGCCAAGCGTGGGCCGTGCAACAAGTGATGTATGCCGCCAAAGCCAGTCAGCGTTTGGGGCTCACCAATTCTGTTAGCTTCCCGGGCGCGCTCGTATGGCCCTTCATGTATCCATGGCCGCAACGGCCTGCGGGTCTTGTTGAAGAAGGATTTAAAGAGCTTGCGCGGCGCTGGCGTCCAATTTTGGATTATTACGACGAATGTGGTGTGAATATTTGTTTCGAAATCCATCCCGGTGAAGACTTGCACGATGGCGTGACATTTGAACGGTTCCTGGCCGAAGTTGATAATCACCCGCGCTGTAATATCCTCTACGATCCGTCGCATTTCATTTTGCAACAACTCGATTATCTGGCCTTTATCGATCACTACCATGACCGCATTAAAATGATGCATGTGAAAGACGCCGAGTTCCGCCCCAATGGAAAATCTGGCATTTACGGGGGCTATCAGGGGTGGGTTGATCGTCCTGGCCGCTTCCGCTCTCTTGGCGACGGGCAAATAGATTTTAAAGGTATCTTCTCAAAACTCGCGGCCTATGACTTTGATGGTTGGGCTGTTGTTGAGTGGGAATGTGCGCTGAAACATCCCGAAGACGGCGCGCGCGAAGGGGCCAAATTTGTTGCTGATCACATTATCCGCGTCACCGACAAAGCCTTTGACGATTTCGCAGGCGGCAAAGCAGACGTAAAGACAAACCGTAAAATGCTGGGCTTGTCATAGAACGCGCAGCTTCTCGAAGTAGGAATGAACAACGATAATTAATTAAGGGGATTAAAATGACATCAACGATTGAAGCGAATGATATTTCGCATGACATTAGAAAGAAGCTATTTCTTCTCAGCTGCATTGCATTAACTGTCACGGCTATGACATTTTCAATCAGAGCCGGTATGATGACAACATTGGGCGGTGAATTCACAATGACAGGACGTCAATTGGGTATTGCTGCGGCCATGTTTGGTTTTGGTTTTCCCATTGCGACAGTCTTTGGTGGCCTTATCTATAACCGTGTTGGTCCGCGAACCATCATGATTATTGCATTTCTTGGGCATTTAGCAGGTTTGGGATTATGGATAGCGTCTGGCAGTTTTCTAGCTTTTGCAATCTCCACTTTTTTTATCGGACTAGCAAACGGTTCGGTCGAAGCGGCTTGCAACCCGATGATTGCAGAGCTTTACCCCGAACAGAAAACAACGATTCTCAATCGTTTTCATGTTTGGTTCCCTGGCGGTTTGGCTATTGGCGCGCTGGCGGCATTCGCTATTCAAGCGCTACTAGGCTCAGGCGGTATGCAGACTTGGAAAATAGAGGTCGCAATTATGCTTGTTCCAACACTCATTTATGGCTGGATGGTTTTCACAACACGTTTTCCAGACGTTACCTCTGATAATTCCAAGCAGACGGATACAAAAGCCAACTTCCTGGCTATGCTCTCGCCGTTATTCATAATAATGTGCCTTATAATGACAGTGACGGCTGCAACAGAGCTTGGTACCAACCAATGGGTGGGCGGATTACTGGAGGCCTCTGGTGCAAGCCCTCTGATTGTGTTGGCGCTTGTGTCCATTATCATGGCTTTTGGCCGCTACTTTGCGGGCCCGCTAGTCCATGCTTTTAATACAACGGGCGTTTTGCTTTTCTCTGCGATTGTCAGCGCGTTAGGTATTTTCCTGCTTTCAATCTCAACAGGCGGAATGATTTATCTAGCGGCAATCGTCTTCGCCATTGGGATTACTTATTTCTGGCCAACAATGATTGGTTTTATCGCTGAATATAAGTCGGACACAGGTGCTTTGGGCATGAGCGTTTTGGGCGGTGCTGGTATGGTTGGTTTTTCAATATGGGCGCCCGTCATCGGCGGCTGGATTGATAGCGAGACGGCCAAGGCCGAAGCGGCCGGTGTTGTCGGCGATGCCGTACAATTGGCAGCGGGGCAAGCGACTTTGGGAAAAATCCTGTTTTTCCCAATCGCTTTGACCCTAGCCTTTGGTCTGCTCTTCGTGCTGCGCAATCGCCTTGGGTTGAAGGCAGAGCATTAGCCTAGCCCGTCAATATGCGCAGCGTTTTAATCAGCGCCTTATAGTCATCATCCCCCAATGCCTCCCGCAGGCGTTGGGTTTTTTCTTGGGCGTCGCCTGTTAACTTAACGTAGGCTTTCTCACCACGTTTCGTTAGGGCCAGTGTTTCTTGGCGACGATCATTCGGGTTGCGGCTGCGTGACAGCCAGAGCCGTTTTTCAAGGGCAAAGACAGCGCGCGATATCTTAGTTTTATGGGTCTTACTAGCGTCACAAATTTGTCGGGCCGTCATTGGGCCCGATGTCCCCAAATGCGCAAGCACGCGCCACTCGGTCCGGAGTAATCCGTATTTCGATTTATAATCTTTGGCAAAATCATCACTGACCGCAACGGCCGCCTGATTGAGGGCATAGGGCAAAAAGTCATCAAGATTGAACGCCTGCGACATATAAAATTACCCCTTGATAGTTACATTTTTAATCGTCACATTTGTAACTAATAAGTCTTCTAATGTCGAGCTATCTATGACCCGAGAGATTAAAACAGCGGCCAGCAGCACTATCACACCCGGCTATATGTCGGGGTTTGGCAATCATTTCGAGACTGAAGCGTTGGACGGGGCTCTGCCGCGCGGCATGAATAGCCCGCAAAAATGTGCTTACGGCCTATACGGCGAGCAATTGTCTGGAACAGCATTCACTGCGCCTGGCGATGAGAACCAGCGCACATGGTGTTACCGCATTCGTCCATCGGTGAAACATGTGGGACGGTTCACTCGCGTTGAGATGCCCTATTGGAAATCTGCGCCTCATATCATTGATGACGTGGCTTCGCTGGGTCAATACCGTTGGGGTCCGCTTGATGTGCCTGATGCGCCGTTGAACTTTGTCACGGGTATGCGCACCATGACGACGGCGGGCGATGTCAATACGCAGGTTGGGCTAGCAAACCATAGCTATCTTATCACCCAGAGTATGGAAGATGAATATTTTTCCAGTGCAGATTCTGAATTACTTGTTATTCCTCAGAAGGGCGCGCTGCGGTTTCATACCGAACTCGGCATATTAGATGTCAGTCCGAAAGAAATCGTGATTATCCCGCGCGGTCTTGTTTTTCGCGTAGAACTTATGAGCGGCCCTGCACGTGGATACGTTTGTGAAAATTATGGTCAAGCCTTTCGCTTGCCAGAGAAGGGCCCGATTGGCGCAAATTGTATGGCCAATCCGCGTGACTTCCTTGCCCCAGTTGCAAGCTTTGAGGATTGTGATTCGCCGAGCAAAGTTACCTTGAAATGGTGTGGTCAGTTTCACGAAACAACCATCGACCATAGCCCGCTCGACGTCGTGGCATGGCACGGTAATTACGCGCCGATGAAATATGACCTAACCACCTATTGCCCCGTTGGTGCAATTTTATTTGATCATCCTGACCCGTCAATATTCACCGTATTAACGGCCCCGTCAGGACAAGCCGGGACGGCCAATATTGACTTTGTCCTGTTCCGCGAACGCTGGATGGTCGCTGAAAACACTTTCCGCCCGCCGTGGTATCACAAAAATATCATGTCGGAACTCATGGGTAATATTTACGGCGAATATGATGCCAAGCCCGACGGATTTAGACCGGGCGGGCTGTCGCTTCATAATATGATGCTGCCCCACGGGCCTGACAAAGCGGCTTTTGATAAAGCGAGTGAGGGCGAACTGAAGCCGCATAAGCTAGACGACACTATGTCATTTATGATCGAGACACGCTTCCCGCAGCACTTAACCGATTTTGCCGCCAATGAAGCGCCGCTACAAGATGACTATGCGGATTGCTGGGCGGGCCTTGAGAAAAACTTTAAACCTAACAAAATTTAATTGGCAACACTTAGGGCGATGCCGCGTAATGTGTTAGACCCCTACGCGATGAAGGAAGAATTATGAAACTTGCGACTTTGAAAAACAACACACGCGACGGGCTTTTGATTGTCGTGTCCCGAGATTTAAAGCGTTACGCGCCGGCGAAAAATATCGCGCCAACACTACAAGCGGCTCTTGATGAATGGGACGCCATATCGCCAAAGCTAGAGGCCCTTTCAAAGGCCGTGAATGACGGCTCGGCAGATACGTTCGCTTTTCATCAGGATGAATGTGAAAGTCCACTGCCGCGGGCCTATACGTGGATGGACGGCTCGGCCTATCTTAATCATGTGGAATTGGTACGCAAAGCACGCGGTGCCGAAGTGCCTGAAAGTTTTTACGATGACCCTTTGATGTACCAAGGCGGTTCTGACACTTTCATCGGTCCGCATGACCCAATAGAGGCCATAGACACATCCCACGGTATTGATATGGAAGCCGAGATAACGGTCATCACTGATGACGTACCGATGGGTGTCACGCCTGCTGATGCTGCGGCTCATATTAAGCTCATTATGCTGGTCAATGATGTGTCGCTACGCGGCCTTATCCCGAATGAGCTTCGTAAAGGCTTTGGTTTTGTCCACGGTAAAGCCTCGAGTGCTTTTTCGCCTGTCGCGGTTACGCCTGATGAATTGGGCGAGGCGTGGACTGATAATACGATCGATTTGCCGCTGCTGGTAGACTATAACGGCAAGCCCTTTGGCAAAGCCAATGCCAAAACTGATATGACATTTAATATGGCACGGCTTGTGTCTCACGCGGCGGCAACACGGCACCTTTGCGCGGGCAGCATTATCGGCTCTGGAACGGTGTCCAATAAATTTGAAGGCGGCGAGGGCAAAAAGATTGAAGACGGCGGTGTTGGCTATAGCTGTATCGCCGAGGTGCGCATGATTGAAAAAATTCAAACAGGTGAATTTATCACACCCTTCATGCAATTTGGTGACACGGTTTGTATTGAAATGAATGATGCTGACGGCAATTCTATCTTTGGTACGATTAAAAACCGTGTCGAGAAATATACGCCGTAATGCTGACCCTCTACGGTTATTGGCGGTCATCGGCGTCTTACCGCGTTCGGATAGCCTTAGGGCTTAAAGGTGTTGAAGCACGCCATATCGCCGTAAACTTACGAGAGGGCGAGCAGAGAGGCGATGAGCATTTAACGCGTAACGCCCAAGGCTATGTGCCCGTGTTGGAGTTGCCAGACGGGACGCAACTCACCCAATCCCTGGCTATTATGGATTTTCTTGACGCGAGCTATGACGTTAATCCGTTTATGCCGCGCGATGCGGTGACGCGGTCTAAAATATTATCGGCATCCTTGACCATTGCGGCGGATATCGCTCCAATTCAAAACTTGTCTGTTTTGAATTATCTGCGCCGTGAGTTCGCAGCGGATGACACGCAGGTCAAAGATTGGAGCGCCCATTGGATTTCCAAAGGCTTTGATGCGCTAGAGCCACGAGTGGCTGAAAATAAACAAGATTTTTATCTATCTGACCATCCTGCCTTTTTTGAAATATGCCTTATTCCACAGATTTATAATGCACGGCGTTTTGGTATTGATATGACCCGTTATCCTGCACTGTCTGAGGTGGAAGCACGGTGTCAAATATTACCCGCCTTTAAGGCAGCAAGGCCAGAAAACCAACCAGACGCATTTTAAGGTATTAATCGATTAACTGTTTTCGGAGTGCTTTCTTATCAATCTTCCCAACAGGCGTTAGGGGGATGGCGTCGATGATATGAACCGCTTTTGGGACTTTATAAGCCGCCATATTGGTGCGTATGAAGTCGATTATTTCTGATATGACGCTATCTTTATCCGCGTCTTTGTAGCTGTCGTTTAATTGCACAAATAAATGCACAATATCATTGCCAGGACGACCAGTGTCAGCTGCGCCAACGACGGCTGATTCCGCGATGTGAGGCAAGGCTTTTAGCTTGTCTTCAACCTCAACGGAGAAGACCTTAAAGCCGCCAACAATCAACATATCTTTGGCGCGGTCACATAGGAATATATAGCCGTCCTTATCCATATAACCGACGTCCCCTGAATACATCCAGGTTTTCCCGTCTATCTCGCGAAGGGCGTGAGCGGTTTCATCAGGCAGATTTAAATAGCCCTTCATCGTTTGTGGTCCGCTGGAACAAATCTCTCCGACCTCGCCAAATGGCATTTCTATTTGACCCGTTTCCACGTCCATAATCCGAACATCAGCATGGGGAACGGGTAGACCGACAGAGCCGTCACGTATCACAGGCAGTGGATGAAATGTGTAGCAAGGCCCCGTCTCTGTCATACCAAAAACGTCGGAGACTTTATTCTCACCAATCACGGATTCTAAGGACTTTCGTGTTGTCTCTGTCATTGGGGCTGCGCCCGTTTTAGCGACAACAAGGCGTGAGAAATCTATCTCTTTCATTTTTGTATTTGATAGCAGCATATCATAAAGCGCCGGAACGGCCGCTAGTCGCGTCGGCGGATAAGCCAGCATCAAGTCACAAAAATTATCTGTATCGCGGGGGTTGGGGATCAGCATAGAATGAGCGCCAAACATAAGCCCGCCAATCGCAAAGGTTAGGCCTGCGATATGAAAGTAGGGAAAAGCAGAGGCGTAAACCTCGCCGTCCCCTGATACGGGTGGATCTCCCGCCATGACTTGGCGAGGATTGTTCACAAGGCTACGGATTGACA
Organism: Fretibacter rubidus; assembly: GCF_041429785.1. Lineage (GTDB taxonomy): Bacteria > Pseudomonadota > Alphaproteobacteria > Caulobacterales > Maricaulaceae > Fretibacter > Fretibacter rubidus. Next base: position 2,463,066 of record NZ_CP163423.1, on the reverse strand, counting down.
GCTGGGCACCTTTGGGGCGTCCCGTTGTGCCGCCCGTATATTGTATCATGAAGATATCATCGGCATGAGTTTCAACTGATTTGAAGGTGTTATCCGCCTCATTCATTATGGTCAAGAAAGCCACGCTTTTAATATCAGCGAATGACATGGGTTTTGGCGCAGGCGCACCCAGCATATCACCCGCGCCAGTGGTTACTAATAGGGAAAGACAATTGGGCGTATCGTCCATATTGGCGATTACAGGCGATAAGTCAGAGAGGGATATAACGGCCTTCATGGAGGCGTCATCAATTTGATGGGCGAGTTCGGGCGGTGCGAGAAGCGGCGATAGACCAGAGCCAATAGCCCCCATTTTGCTAATCGCGATGAGGGCAATAATATACTGCGGAATATTGGGCATATGAAGCCCGACAACATCGCCGCGACTTATGCCGTGGGCGGTCAAGGCATTGGCAAGCTGATTAGAGAGGCTGTCCAATTCGCCGTAGCTTATCTGACGACTTGCAAATTGAAGGGCGGGAGCGTCTGATTGGGTTCTCGCAAAATGCTCGATGTAATGTCCCAGGGGGCGGTCATCAAACTCAGGGACCTTAATCCCAATGTCTTCGTAAATCTTAAGCCACGGCTTTTCCATCATATGTCCCCATTCGACCTTGTCTTCTTAGGAAGCGTAACAAAAATCGATGTATGGGGATAGAGATAGCTGTCAATATTGTCGGGCCTTAGCGGATAAGCGCGCCCCTTAAAATGCTAAGCGCGGTCTGCCTGCATAACGAGTTTTTTATAGTCTGATAAGTCGCCGTCATAGCGTTTGGCGCGCCCCTTATTGACAAGCCATAGACGGTCAGCTGTCGCTTCGGCCAGATAGACATCATGGGTAATAAGCAAGACTGCACCGGGGAAGTCATTAAGCGCATAGATAAGCGCTTCGCGGCTATCAATATCCAAATGCGATGTCGGCTCGTCTAAGATTAAGACATGGGGTTTATCAATCGACATGAGGCCGAGAAGCAAGCGCACCTTTTCGCCGCCTGATAGCTTCTCGACACGCGTTTCAACTTTTTCATGGGAGAAGCCCATTTTTGCCGCGGCCCCGCGCGCAATATGTTGCTGTGTACCTTTGGGCAGCTTTTGCGTGACGTGATCAAGAACCGTTTCGCCTTCAGTCAATTCATCCAATTGGTCTTGCGAAAAATAACCAATACGTAGCGATGCGGAGGCTTTGCGCCGCCCAGTCATCAACGGCAAGCGTTGCGCGATGGATTTGACCAATGTTGTTTTGCCTTGCCCATTCGCACCGACAATCGCAACGCGGTCTTCGGGGTCAAGACGCAGGTTCACTTTGGATAGAATTTTCGCGTCATCGCCATAGCCCAAATCGGCATCTTCTAGCTCCAACATGGGCGGGGCGAGTTTGCCTTTGGGTTCTGGGAACGAAAACGGTGTCGTGCGTTCGGCAATCGGGATTGCGATATCCTGCATCTTCTCTAGCATTTTTACGCGTGATTGCGCTTGGCGCGCTTTGGACGCTTTGGCTTTAAAGCGGTCAACGAAAGCCTGCAGATGGGCTTTCTCTGCGTCTTGTTTGGCCTTTTGTGCAGTAAGTTGGGCTGTCTTGGCCGCTTGCAATGTCATCCAATCATCATAGCCGCCCGGTGTTATCATCAACTGTTGATGCTCCAACGCCAATGTATGAGTGACAGAACGATTTAACATTTCGCGGTCGTGACTGACCATAATCACAGTATGCGGGTAACGCTTGATATAGCCTTCCAGCCAGGCTGCGCCTTCCAGGTCTAAATAGTTTGTTGGCTCATCGAGTAGCAAAACATCAGGTTCGCTAACCAACACACCGGCAATGGCCGCGCGCATACGCCAGCCGCCAGAAAACTCTTTCGTTGCGCGGTAAAAGTCATCTTGGCTAAAGCCGAGGCCTGCGAGGACGATAGCGGCGCGCGTATCGGCATTCCAAGCATCCATATCAGTCAGGCGTTCATATATCTCACCCAAACGGTCAGGGTCTGTTGCGGTCTCTGATTCTTTCATTAATGCGTGACGCTCGCGGTCGGCTGCTAAAACCACTTCCATAATCGTATCATCAGTCGCGGCTACTTCTTGGGCAACCCAGCCGAGACGCGCATTTTTATTCAGGCGAATAGAGGCGTCTGCTGTCGGCTTTTCAACCTCTTCGCGGATAAGGCGAAGCAATGTGGATTTACCCGTTCCGTTCCGTCCAATTAATCCAACCTTCCAGCCCGCTGCAATAAAGGCCGACGCCTTTTTAAACAGGGGGCGGCCTTGTACCGCGTAATCGAGATCAGTAATCGCTAACATGCGCGCTCTGTAAGGGCTGTGGGTATAAACGCAAGCCTATTAAACAGACACGCCGTGGGTTATTTCAATTGTGCCTCAATATAATTAGGTTTCATGGAATACACTGAATGAAAACAATAAAGCCCGCTGAGTTTTGATGCCCACACAACCAAAACTCAACGGGCTTATTATCGTTCTGTGGTCCTGCGTGATGGACCTGAACACTGTACGTCAGACATGGTATTATCTGCGTGACAAATGACCGGGGGCGCCCCGCTACCCCGATCAAAGAGAGTGAAAACTATTGGGATTAAGTCCTCACGCTCATCGTCGCCTTGATACGGAGGATTGGTAGGAACCGCATATTTAAGCAACATTTGGTCACGCGCGACATGCGCCCCGCTGACATATAAACAATGCAAAAATATCTACTAAAAGTCCTGTGGGAGCGTTTAGAGTTTTCTTAGGTTATTCTTAGGGCGGCATTTTAAAACAACTAGCGTCTTATTTTGTTTTCCTATAGATGGTTTATGGCGCGAATCTCTTGAGTGTTGCGCCGTCTTTGATTTCGACCTTTTGGGTTGGGTCAATTGGGGCAAACAGAGGAATGATATGAGAGTTGGGCAAGCCAATGTCGATTTTGACGGTCTGGTCATAACAAGCGAGGCAGGGCAGTTTAATGTCGAGCCTAAAGTCATGGATGTACTGCGCCATTTGGTGAATAATGCTGGTATCGTTATATCGCGGTCTGATTTAATCGATGCCGTTTGGGGTGTTTCTTACGGGGGTGATGAGCGCCTATCACGGGCCATATCGTTACTCCGTAAAGCGCTAGGCGATAGTCGCGGGACGCACCACACTATTCAAACAATTTCACGGCGGGGATATAAGCTTGTTGCAGATATTGATGCCCCTAAAGAGATTGCGCCACTCTTTAACCCTTCTGACGCAACGCCTTCCCCTTCTGCTAGCTCGACGATTGAAATAGAGCCCACGTCTCCTTTGACCAGCGATCTGGCTGGCGTGAGTGGGGCATCCATTGCTTCGCAAACACATAGGTTTAAACGCTCTGCCATTTGGCTTTCTGGTGTTGGGGCGCTAGCGCTCATAGGGGCTGTGTTTCTTTGGGCGCCAATGTCGCCTTTTGGAATTAAGTCTAGTGGTCAGGAGAACGCGAGTTACGGCATGGGTATATCGGACGGGCTTAAGCATATTGAAAACTTTGCCCAAGACGGCGCACTTGCCAATGCGCAGGCGATATTTTCAACTGCCATCGCGTCCGATTCTGATAATGCGGCCGCCCATGCTGGGCTCGCATTATCCTTAATCCGGCAATATACTTTTGCAGAAAGAGACCCGGCGCTTTTGAAACGGGCCCGTGCTGCTGCGCAAAGCGCCATGCGGATTGATGATAAACTGGCTTTGTCCAATGCCGCCATGGGATGGGTGTATGAATTTGAAGCTGACTTTGACGCCGCGCAAGAGGCCTATAAACGCGCGGACATTCTAGACCCGGATAATGTCTTTGCATTGGAGGGACGGATTCGGACGCTGAGGAAACAAGGCAAGCGACAAGATGCTTATGACTTAAATGCTTTTGCGATCGAGCATTACCCGCTCAAACCTGTATTTTATTCATTTTATGGCGCCGACTTGGTTGCTAGAGATGAGTTTCTTCGGGCTGAGGGTGTTTTCCGCAAGCTAATCGATTTATCGCCTGGGAATGCGCGTGCCTATGGTCAACTGGCCCATGCGGTTCATATGCAAGACAGAACTTCAGAAGCCATTCAGATTTTGCAAGATGGTCTATTAATCAACCAATCCGATTTGCTTTATAATAATCTTGGAACATATTTATTTTTTCAGGGCCATTATGCCATGGCGGCTGATGCCTTTGAACGCACTTTAAGTTTTGAAGGCAATACGCATGAATATTTATATTGGGCGAATTATGCCGACGCTGCACGCTATGTGCCCGAGCGTAAAGACAAAGCTAACGCCGCTTATGATCGGGCTTTGCAACTCCTCCAAGTTGAATGGGATAAACGCCCCAATAATGTCACACTGACAAGTCGGGCGGCCCTATATAATGCCAAGCGTGGTAACGTCGACATGGCGCGTAGTATATTGGAGCGCTTATCCATGACTGAGGAGACCTCATCAGTTGTCCTTTACCGTGCTGCCGTGGCCTATGAAATCTTAACTGAGCGTAAACTTGCCTTGTCTACGCTTAAGAAAGCCTTGGAAGCAGGTTATCCTTTAACCGAGGTTTTAAATGATCCAGATTTGTCGGATCTTCGGCAGGATATGGATTACCATTTTGTTTTAACCGCGATAAGGCCATGATATGACATCATCTACACCGGCGCCTCAGCCCTATATTTTAGAGCTTAGTTTTGATGCTGACCAAGTAACGCAATCCCTTCAATTCCGTGTGATCTCGCCCAAGGGTAATGAGACACCAAAAAAAACCAAAGGCCCAATGGCGGGAACATTTAATTTTGTCCATGATGATGAAATTATTGTCCGCGTTGTCGCGACAGCAGAGGCAGAAAAGCCGTCTGACCCCATGCCAACATTGGATTTGAACGTCACCAATTGCACATTTGTGTCCGTAGGCCCGGATCAAAAGCAATTCTTGTCCCTTTTTGATCCCTATAGTGCCTGTACCATGATTTCAAAATGGAGCTTGCCAGAGGTCGTGGAGAATAAGTCTGACAACTCTGTGACAGTCACAGTTAACGCACTTAATTCATTGAAGGTCGTGGCCCATAATGGACAATGGGCGATTTCAGGTTACCTCTCAGTCCTTATGGGGCGTGGCAAAGACCAGCTGTCCCATCTCTACTTCTTCGATCCAGAGGGGTCTGCTGGTTCGGGGGCTGGCGAAGACCCCCCATAGGATATAGCAGTCATAACCGGTTTTAAAGGGCATCCCAAGCGGTGCCCTTTATACGTCCAGTATCCCTGCTTTTATCGCGCTGACAAGTAGCGCAGCCGTGGAATTAACATTCATTTTACGCAATAAATTTGTGCGGTGAGTGTTAATCGTTTTTGGACTTACACCAAAATCAAGCGCTATTTCTTTATTACTTTTCCCTTGGGCCAGGGCGCGCAGGACTTCAATTTCACGCTTTGACAATGTGTCATTATTTTGCGCTTTGACAATCTCACCATGGGCTGTTTTTGAAAAAACGCGTGCACCTTTACAAATGCGAACAATGCCAGAGGTGATTTCATCAAGTGGGTCATTTTTGACGAATATGCCGTCAATGCCTGCCTCATAAAGCTCGCGAAACAAACTAGCCGCAGAAAGTCCTGTCACAATGACAAACCGCGTTTTCGGTGACCATCGTTTGGCCTCTTGGAACACCTCTAAGCCATTAGCGCCTGGCATGCTTAAATCCAGCATCGCGCAATCGGGTTGCGCCCGTTTAATAAGGCCTATCGCATCAATACCGTTTTGCGCTATACCGACAACGTCAAGCGCGGGGACTTCATTGATGACATTTTCCATTCCTTCGGCTGTAAACGGATGATCGTCGGCGATTATAATACTGTATGGCATGCGTCCCCCATTATGCGCCACGTTAGCAAAGCTGCCGCAATCGTCATAGTTTTAATCTTCAGTCTTTTGTTTGAAAACGCCGCAGCGCAAGACCGGTCTAAACGGCTCGCCCTTGACGGCCCGCAAAACTCGCCAACCCTATCCGCTCATCTTGACTATTACAGAGACGCGACATGGGACAACACCATTGACGATATGATAGGCCCGCTATCAGGCGAATTTTCTCCTATAGACACGCCGTCTCCGACTTTTGGCTTTACATCCGATAAAATCTGGCTGCGATTACCTGTGGGGAACACCACGCCCAATGTCGCGCAGTGGTATCTTTATCTGCACGAAAACTTCTTGCAATATTATGATGTTTACACAGTTAGTCCGCAAGGTGACGTCAGTTTGATTACATCATATAATCCGTCTAGCCGTTTTGCAGATCGTAACATCGCCTTTCCCCAACTCGTGTCTGAGATAACGATAAACCCAGCAGATGTGACAACAATTTATATTGCCTATTCGTCCGGTGGCTCATCTAATATTTCTTTGTCTTTGGAAACTAAAGATAGCTTTTCTAAAATATCCTTTGCGCAAACATCTAAGATATTCGTGTCTTACGGTATGATGATGATTTTAATTGTTGGGGCGGTATTTGCCTTGCTGATTTTGCGGCTCCGCGTGTTTTTCTCTTATGTTGTCTATGTGAATGTAACGTTGTTGTTTCTGATGCATTCAGACGGCGTAGCATTTCAATATTTGTGGCCAAACTTTCCCGTTTTTAATTCATATTTTTCTATTATCATCGGGATTTGTTTTGCCATTGTGCCTTATGATTTTGCCCGAGTCTTTTTACGGACAAAGATATTCCATCCCCGATTAGACACCTTCATGTTTTATTGCATGATCGTAACGCCTGTTGTGATGATACCCGCGGCCTTTTTAAATCCGCAATGGACCAAGCAGGTCTTGATGCTTCTTGTTCTGGTCGCGATCATAATCGGAACTTTTGCAGGCTTTGTTGCCGCGCGCCGACGGTTCAAGGAAGTGCGGTTTTATCTATTCGCTTGGATATTTGGTATGGCCTCTGCAGCTGTCATGAATTTACGTCATTTTGCCTCGCTAGATATTGGGCAAAATATGGAGCTTGATAGTATTCGTGTGGCGATTGTTATTGACGCGGTCATGTTGGGTCTCGGCGTTGCAGACCGCTACCTTCAAGGCCTGCGCGAACGTCAGCGTATAGATAAAGAGAGCCTAGAGCAGGCGCAGTTAAATCTTCGCCTCAATAATCGTTTATATGATTTGGAAGAGCAATATGTCTTAGCCACAGAATTGGTGGCGTCGCGGGATGAGGCCATGAAGAAAACCGTACATGACCTTCGCGACCCTCTCCATGCCTTGCGTGTTAATATTCAAAGTTTGCGGGACAATAAAGACGGTAGAGCGCCAGATGGGCTGAGCCTTGATGATACCTTCACTTACTTAGAGACCATTATTGCTGATCATTTGCAGTCGTCTGTTTCGGGCGAAGATATTACCGCCACTGACACGTACACTGAACGGGATGATCGCGCCCTAACGCTGTCGGGCACAATGGGGGCCATTTATGACATGTTCCGTTTTGATGCGGCTGAAAAGGGGCTCGATTTTCGTTACGTAGAGACGACCGCTAATTCGTCTGCTGATCCCTTTGTAATCATGCGCATCATCACCAACCTTGTGTCTAATTCTATTAAATACACGCCGTCTGGTAAAGTTCTCATGGGGGTACGCCGCAACGATGATATGCTTCGTATAGAAGTGCACGATACGGGTATTGGCATGTCAAAAGCGGAATTTGACACTGCAAAGACGGCCACTGTTCGACTGGATGACGGCGGGGCAGATACCAAAGGCTATGGCTACGGCCTATCGATTGCTAGCGAGCTTGCGCAGAAGCACGGCTTGTCTCTGTATTTAATCCCGCGCGCAAAGGGCGGTGCGGCAAACGGCACCTCTATCGCATTGGACATACCAAATGCAAAAAATCCTGCAAAATAGGGTAATCACCCGATAACAAAGCGCGTTATATTATGTCATACATAACTCACTGGTGATACGGGGCACGGCACTGGTCAGGTTGGGTGAACAGGCTTTGGCTCGTGACGCCCAACCTGAACTATTATTCCCCATACACTCATTTACCAAAATTCTGCATTACGAGCGCCTATTGGGGGCCCCTTAGCTTATACGTGCCATTTCAATGTGTCTAATTTGTCACAATCCCCATAAAAATCCAATTGGTCTTACCAATAGCGACAAATCGGTAGATTAAACGGGTTGACGCGGCGAGAATTATTGGTTCTTCTAGTTTTAATTACAAAGTCAAAATTCTCAGGGGATATCAATGACAACACCTTCCATATTTTTGCCTGCCTCACAGTCAAAGTTTAAGCCCGTTCTAAAGGCTGCTTTGTTATTAAGTGTGGGGGCTTCAACGCTTGCTTTTTCACAAGCCGCTGTTGCGCAAGACAATGACCCAGACGAGGTTATTGTCACAGGTACACGCCAAGTTATTCAAGATGCTATCGCGTTAAAGCGTCAAAGCACACAAATCGTTGATGGTCTATCGGCTTCTGAAATTGGTGATCTGCCCGCGCTCTCTATTGGTGAAGCGCTAGAGACTGTCACAGGTGTTGCGTCTCACCGTGAAAACGGCGGTGCAACTGAGGTATCGATCCGGGGTCTTGGGCCGTATCTTAGCTCAACAACATTTAACGGCCGCGAAGCAACGAATGGTTCTGGTGACCGCTCTGTTAACTTCTCCATGTTCCCGTCCGAGTTGATGAGCAAACTAGCGATTTTCAAAACACAAGACGCCAGTCAAATCGAAGGCGGTGTTGCAGGTCAAATCCAACTCGAAACACTTAAGCCGCTGGATTATGGGAAGCGCCGCTTTCAGTTTGATTTGAAAGGTAACGTCAACCCTGATCAGCTTGATCAAAAAGATACGCTTGCTGGCGATATCGGTTTCCGCGGTACAGCGTCTTATGTTGATCAGTGGGACATGACAGGCGGCGGTAGCGTCGGCCTCGCGATTGGTGTGCAGCGCAGTGATATTTCACAGCCAGAGCAAGAAGTGCGCTCGACCAGTAACACTAGCGGTTCATCGTTTGCATGTGTTATCAACAGCCCGCTAAACCAAGGTTTTGGGAGCGTCGCGACTAGCCGCGATGATGATTGCGAAGACCAAAACAGCAGCCGTACGCGTGATGACGGCAGCCGTATTCCAGATGGCTATGATACAACTATCAACCCTGCGACAGGACTTGCCTATAGCGACGGCGAAGATTTCGTCTTTGTGCCGTCACAACGTCATTACCGTCAAAATGACACACGCGACCAGCGTGACGCAATCTTTGCAGCCCTGCAATTCCAGCCAAGCGACAGCATGGATATCAATTTTGATGTTCAATATTCAAACCGTGACCGCACAGAAGAGCGCAACGATCTGACTTTTAACGGCCAAAAGCGTAATGACCGCGACATCGACCTACCCGGTAATGAGGGTACGAGCACTTTGGAGCTTCTGGAGCGTAACCCATCGGGTGCCATTACGTCTTTCACCACGGATAACACAATTGAAATCCAAGGCGGTGATTGGGCGCAGAACGAGGAGTATCTTGGTGGCGGTGTGAACGTCAGCGTAGACATCACAAATCGGTTAAATATGACTGCCGATGTATCTTATTCTCGCACTGAACGGACAGAGCAAGAGTTAGCCTATCGTATTCAGTCCAATATTACGCCAGTTATTCAATGGGATAGCGCGAGCGGCATTCCGCAGTACCGTCTGTTTAATGACGAATTTGATGTGGCTGACCCAACAAATTTTGTTGACCGTCTGCGTATTCGTATCGACAACGATCTTCTGCGCCGCAATACATCAACGGCGGGGCGTCTTGATTTCACATATGATCTTGAAAACACAGGCATGTTTAAAGGTCTAGAGTTTGGTGGTCGTTATTCCAGTCTTGAATTCCTGGGTGTTGCGGGCGGTGACCGCAATGACGGCACACGGACAGAAATTGAAATCCGCGATAACAATGGCGGACGTCTATACGTCAATAGCGGCAGCGAATTTGACAGCGACCTGCGCGGGGCGCCAGGCCTGTTAAATATCATCGCGAATTCTCGTGATGCCTGCGGTCAGGACTTCCCAGAAACGAACTTCCTAAGCAGTATTCGCGATGGTGATTTGGTTCAAAACTTCGATAGCGACGGCAATTTGCTAAGCTCCCGTAACTCATGGGCTGTTCTTGATACGACCTGTTTGGTCAATACAGCGATTGATTCGCTAAATGACCTGAACGGCGTGTTGAACGGTCTGTTGTCATCTGGCGATGACCTTGTGCCACTGCTTAGCGCGGGTATTCCGTCGCTAACGCGTGAGACGTCGAGCACGGTTGATGTGACTGAAAATGTCACCGCCTTCTACGCTATGACGAATTACGAGACACAAATGGGCGCTTACCCTGTGCGTGGTAATATTGGTGTGCGTCTGGTCAACACTGAGATTGAATCTGTTGGTTTCCGGCAAGCGTTCAACATCACAAATGAAAACGGCGCCTTCAACGTCGAAAGCGCCGGTGCATCAGAGCGTGTTGTGTCAAAGTTTGATTACACAGAGATCTTGCCAAGCGCTAATGCGATTATCGATCTGAATGATACGACATTAATGCGTCTTGGCGTGTTTAAGGCTATTTCGCGTGCTGACCCATCGGATATGGGCTTTAACCGCAATATCTCATTTGTTGATACGGATGATGATGAAAACCCAATCACATCACTGGATGGATTGATTTCTGGCGTGACAACAAGTGGTAACCCAGCGTTTAAGCCGCTGACATCATGGAACTTTGATGCGGGTGTCGAATGGTATCCAAATGAAGATTCAATCTTTGCTGTTGGCGCTTATTACAAACGCTTCCGCGGCGGGTTTGAAAATGTTGTTCAAAACGAAACATACACAGTTGGTGGTCAAGAGTTGACTTTCCCTGTGTCTGTTCAGCAAGTGAACGAAGACACAAACAACCTTTATGGTTTTGAAGTCACAGCGTCACACCGCTTCTCTTACCTGCCTGGCGCGCTGAGCGGCTTTGGTACGAAGCTAAGCTATAACTACGCTGACACAGATTTCGAATTTGAAGATAGCCTTTATGGTGATCAGTTCACGCGCGGCCTTGACGGTACTGTTACGCAAACGAATGCAGGTATTGTTCCTGCGGCGAGCATCCCAGGCCTCTCAGAGCACGTGTTCTCGGGTCAGGTATATTACCAAATCGGCGACCTGGATTTACAGGGTATCTATAAATACCGCTCTGATTACTTCCAGCCGTTCATTTCTAACGGAACACGTATCCGCTTAATTGGTGACACGAGTGTGTTTGAGGCGCGCGCGTCATATAAGTTGAATGATAACTTCCGTGTATCTGTCGAAGCCATCAACCTGTTTGATGAGCCTAAGCGTCAGTTTAAATGGGTTCCAGATGATATTTACGAGGTCAACTCTTACGGCCCACGTATCTTCTTTGGTATTCGCGGTAAATTCTAGTCCGCTAGATCATTCCATATCTTAACGTCAAAAGGCGCGACATCTTTGGATGTCGCGCCTTTTTCTTTCCAAAAAATAAATTGGTATAGACAAACGCCTTTAGATGCTCATATTGGTATAAAGCTTTGGTGGAGGGACTTATGGCTGATCAACGTCTTTATCATACAGTGGCTAATCAGATTTTAGAGCTTATTGATTCCGGTGTATTCCCGCCGGGTAGTCGATTGCCAGGTGAGCGTGACTTGGCCGAAAAATTTGGCGTGAGTCGCGTCTCCGTGCGTGAAGCTGAAATTTCATTACAGGCCCAAGGCCGTATCGATATTAAGGTTGGGTCTGGCGCCTATGTTTTGGATGGCTCTGGTCAATTGGGGCGGGGTCTGCCCAAAGTTGGACCGTTTGAGCTAACCGAGGCGCGGGCCTTATTTGAGTCTGAAGCTGCCGCGCTTGCGGCGCCTATTATTACGGACGAAGCACTGGAGGCCTTGGAAGGTTACGTGCAAGACATGGTCTCGGGCGATGACGCGAATGACGGTCACCACGAAGAGGCCGACCGGCTTTTTCATCTGACAATTGCGCAGGCCACGAATAACCCCGCTATTATCTATACGATTGAAAACATGTGGAAAATGCGGTCTGAAGCTGCGCAAGTGCAGCGCGTTTATGGTGCGGTGTGTCAAAAAGATGCAGACCACCGGGAGCGTGAGCATCGCCGTATTCTGGATGCGTTAAAGGCCCGCGACTCATCTGCGGCACGGGCCGCGATGCGAGAGCACTTTACACGTATGATTGAAGCGCTGCTTGTCGCCTCAGAGGAGGAGGCTTACCGTGAAGTGAAGCGCAAAGCGTCAGAAAGCCGCTCACGTTTTCTGCTAAGCTCTCAAATAGATTAGCTTAGCCTATACCAATATTGGAATATTGGTATTTAATATTGGTTGACTTGCGGGCTATTTTTCCTGATATTCAAATTATAATAATAATTTGAAATGGGGACATTGTGGCGCTTGCTATAAGCTTTAATATTCATGGTAACGCTTTGCGTTTAGTGCCGCTATCGGTCGCCCTTTTGCTAACGGCATGCCAAGGCGCGCCGACCGCAGAGTTGGGTGTCTATCTAGTTGATACGCAGGCCGCCTATCAAGATGCATTATCAAAAGCGGGCCCTGGCGACACAATAAAACTTGCGGACGGAACGTGGGAGGATTTTGAAATCCTTTTCGTTGGCAAGGGCGAGGCCGATAAACCGATACGTCTTATGGCTGAGACCAAAGGCGAAGTGTTTCTTACGGGGCAATCAAATTTACGATTGGGGGGGGAGTTTCTGGAAGTGTCCGGCCTTGTGTTCAAGGACGGATACACGCCGACGGGCGAGGTCATCGCTTTTCGGCAGGACAAGGAAACATTGGCCAATAACTCTCGGGTAACCGAGGTGGTTATTGATAATTTCAATCAACCAGAGCGCTTTGAGGTTGATAGCTGGGTGTTGATGTACGGTAAGAATAACCGTTTTGACCACAACCATCTTGTCGGTAAGCGTAATAAGGGTGTGACAATGGCTGTGCGGTTGCAAACCGAAGCCAGCCAAGAAAACCGTCACCGGATTGATCATAATTACTTTGGCCCGCGCCCTATTTTGGGATCTAATGGCGGCGAAACGCTCCGCATTGGGACAAGTCATTATTCGCTTAGCAATAGCTATACGGTCGTTGAGAATAATTATTTTGACCGCGCTGATGGCGAGCTTGAGATTATCTCAAATAAATCTGGCGAAAACGTTTTTCGGAATAATACCTTTTTTGAGAGCCGCGGAACGCTAACGATGCGTCACGGCAACAATAACCTGATTGAAGGCAATGTTTTCTTTGGTGGTGACGCAGATCACACAGGCGGTATTCGCGTGATTAATGCGGGGCAAACTGTACGCGGAAATTATATGGAAGGCCTAAAGGGGACACGGTTTGGTGGGGCGCTTGTTGTGATGAACGGTGTGCCTAATTCTAGTATCAACCGCTATCATCAAGTCAAAGACGCGGTGATTGAGAGCAACACGCTGGTGAATAGTGATAATATCCAGCTCGCTGCGGGTAGCGATAGTGAGCGTAGCGCCGTTCCAATTGATAGTGTGTTCAAAAGCAATCTAATCTCTAACGCTGATGGGCGTGATGTTTTCACAGTTTATGATGATGTTTCTGGCATTGCCTTTGACGATAACATTATCGCCAACCGCGATGTGCCAGATTTTGCTGACGGTTTTACGCGTCAAGATTTAACCCTATCACGCGCATCCAACGGCTTGCTTTACCCTGACGCCGATATTGCTTCTGGTGCGCCGCGCGATTTGGTGGTGACGACTAAGGATATGGTTGGCCCCGATTGGTATCCAAAGGCAGAGCCTGTTGTTGCCTTTGGCTCTGGCAAAACCATTGCTGTGAAAGCCGAAGATAATGCGCTTTTTGAAGCTGTGCAAAACGCCTCGGCTGGGGACACGCTTGCCCTTGCACCAGGCAATCATGTGGTCAGTAAATTTATTAAGCTCGACAAGCCGCTAAGCTTTTCGGGTGGTGGTCAGGCAAACGTAAGTTTTGAGCGCACAACCCTGTTTGAAATTTTGGACGGCGGTAGCTTGCAAATAGACGGTCTGAATATTTCCGGCAAAGATAGTCCCGATAATGCGGGGAATGCCGTTATTCGGACAAGCCCTTACTCAATGCTGCAGAACTACCGTTTGGAAATTCTTAATTCCAATTTCACGGACATTGATATCAATCATTCTTTCACTGTTGTAAAAGCAGCTAAGGGCACTTTTGCAGATTATATTTTAGTTGAAGATTCTAGCTTTACTGATGTCACGGGCGCTGTTTTTTCGCTGGATGCTGAGATTGACGATTACGGCATTTATAATGCGGAATATTTAACGATACGAAATTCGACATTTGAAAATATCGGTGGCGATATCGTTGACTATTACCGCGGCGGGACGGACGAAAGCACCTTTGGTCCGCATCTTGAAATCACGAATAGTGTTTTGAAAAATGTGGGTAAAGATAAACGTAACAAGTCAAAATCATCGCTTTATATTCACGGTGTGCAGGTGACAGATGTGTCCAAGAACAAGATAGAGGATAGCGCGCCTTTTGTGATTAATCACACGGTTGGCGAGCCAAAAACAAGGGTCACGGATAACACCTTTATTGCAACGCCCGCTGTCATCAATGTCGAGCTTAACAGCGGCACAGCGCCAACAGCGATTATTGAAAATAATACAGGATTAAACCCGTAATGCGTAAGCTTTCTTCACTCATAATCGCTGGTGGCGTGTCTTTGACTGTGGCTGGCTGCCAGCCATCTCAATCACCCACTGCGCAAGGCTCGGTCGGTTCTAAAAAGGCGAATGTTGCGGCGTCTTCTTATCAGGGGCCAACCTTTGAAGACGATCTGAATGCGGCTAAAGTGCAGCTTGAGGCGCAAATGAAACTGCCTATCACTGTGCCCGTTCCAAAAGATCCCGGCGGCGGTTATACGCATGAAAAGCACAAGCAATATGCGACGCTGATTTATAATGCAGGCCAGATTTACAAGCTGACAGGTGAAAAGCAATATGCCGATTATGCGGGCAAGCTTATGCTCGCCTATGCGAAGGTTTACCCGTCTTGGGCGTTGCACCCCGCCAAGAAAGAGCAGTCCCCAGGCCGAATGTTTTGGCAGAACTTGAATGAAAGCATGTGGTTACTCAATGCCGCGCAAAGCTACGCCGCTATAAAAGATACGCTAACGCAAGAACAGCGGGATTTAATCGAGACAGATTTGCTAAGAAATATGTCGGATTTTCTATCTGATGGCTCGCCCGAAACGTTTAACAAAGTTCATAATCACGGCACATGGGCGACGGCTGCCGTTGGCCTGACGGGCTACGCAATTGGTGATGATGAGTATGTGCAGCAAGCCTTGCTTGGTCTTGATAAGTCAGGCGATGCGGGCTTTCTAAAACAAATGGATAAGCTGTTTTCCCCAGACGGATATTACAATGAGGGTCCGTATTATCAGCGTTTTGCCTTGATGCCTTTCGTGATTTTCGCGCAAGAAGTTCAGAAAAATAACCCCGAGCTTAAAATTTTTGAAAAGCGCGACGGGATTTTGAGAAAAGCAATTTATACAACGATCCAGCAAAATTATGGAGGCCTGTTTTTCCCTATCAATGATGCGATTAAGGAAAAGGGCATCAAGACAAGAGAGCTTGTTCACGGTGTCGCGATTGCTTATGATTTGACCGGTGACAAAGGCCTGCTTTCTATTGGCAAAGCGCAAGGGCGGTTCATGCTAACGCCAGAAAGCCGTAAATTGTCGCAAGACATTGTTGCGGGAAAGGGTGAGCCTTTTAACTACCGCACTATGCGTCTTGGTGACGGTGAAGACGGCACAGAAGGCGCGCTTGATATTATTCGGGCGTCAGAGGATCCCGATGATTTAGTCATCGTTGCAAAGAATACATCCCAAGGCTTGGGTCATGGCCATTTCGATAAAATGGGAATTCTGGTTTATGATGCCGGCTATGAAATTTTACGGGATTATGCCGCCGCGCGCTTCCTCAACGTAGAGGCCAAATACGGCGGGCATTACCTGCCTGAGAATAATAAATTTGCTAAGCAGACGATTGCGCATAACGCGCTCGTTGTTGACGAAACTAGTCATTTTGGCGGCTCCACAGTGCTGGGAAATCAACATTCGCCAGAGCTAGGTACATTTTACGTATCGGACGGTTTGAAGATAACGTCAGCTGAAATTTCGACAGCCTATGATGATGTCCGCATGGTTCGTAACGTTGCTATGATTGACGACCCGGCCTTTACTCGCCCTGTTATTATTGACGTGATGACGGGTCATGCCGATACACCGCATCAATATGATTTACCATTTTATTACAATGGGCATATTGTTGATACGAATTTAGACATCGAAGCCGACACACTTATTCGTAAACCGCTTGGTACGGCAAACGGTTACCAATATTTATGGAAAGTTGGGGAGGCTGACGCGGGTGAAACGTCTCAAATTACCTGGCTTCTTGACCGTAGCTTCTATTCTGTCACCACAGCCGTGCCAGAGAACACAAAGGTTCTTTTTGCAGAAATCGGCGCGAATGACCCTGATTTTAACCTGCGTAATGAGCCTGCATTTATCCTGCGTGCCACAACGACGAACGGCGCTCGCTTTGTGTCTGTGATTGAGCCTCACGGTGATTATAACCCGACCGTTGAGTATACAATCGGGAGCCACAGCCAAGTTGCAGATGTGAAGCACTTTGCTGGCGATAGCGCAGATTATGTGCGGATTGAAACAAAAACTGGCGCTATTGTCGGGTTGGGGATTGCAAAAAGCATGACAGAAGATCAAGCACATAGCGTGTCGGTTGACGGTCAAGATATGGTCTGGACGGGGCCCTATAAAGTATTTCATTCGAATGGAGAGCCTTAAATGCAAAGCGAAATATTTTCATTTCAAAAAGACGTAAAAGTTGAAGATGTTGGCGGCGGGATAACACGTCAAATCATGGGCTATAATGACGACCTTATGCTCGTGAAAGCCATGTTTGAGACAGGCGCAGAAGGGTATCAGCATGAGCATTACCATTCACAAATTGCCTTCGTTGAGAGTGGTGTCTTTGACGTGACGATTGACGGTGTCACAAAGCGCATGAGCGCGGGAGATAGTTTCTTCGTGCCGCCACATGTGATGCACGGTGCTATCTGTATTGAAGCCGGTACATTGCTCGATATGTTCTCGCCGATCCGGGAAGATTTTTTCGAAAATTATTACAAAGGCGCAAAGCCAAACGAAGCGGCGAATGCTTAAAAGCAGACGGCGCGAGGCGTTATCAGTTTCGTTATAGCTACATTGGGCTCTTTAATTAACGCGGTGTGAAAACCGCATCACTCACTCTTTAGATTATACTTGAAAACAGGAATTATAAATATGTCAAAACCAGTCATAGGATTTATTGGCCTTGGCCTTATGGGCGGCAATATGGTGGAAAACCTTCAGAAGCGAGGCTTTGAAGTTATCGTTATGGACCTTAATCAGGACGCCGTTGATGCCGTCCTTGCACGCGGTAATGCAAGCCAAGCAAAGACGCCAAAAGAACTGGCCGAGAAATCGGATATCGTCGAATTTTGTCTCACAACCTCTGCCGTCGTTGAAAAGATTGTTTACGGAGACAATGGCGTTTTAGCAGGTATTAAAAAAGGCTCTGTGCTCATTGATTTTGGTACGTCCATTCCGGCGTCTACAAAGAAAATTGGCGCTGATTTGGCCGCAAAAGGTGTCGGCATGATTGATGCCCCGCTTGGCCGCACACCAGCCCACGCCAAAGACGGCCTTCTGAATATTATGGCCGCTGGCGACAAGGCGACATTTGATAAATACGAAGCAATGCTAAAAGAACAGGGCGAAAACGTCTTTTATCTCGGCGCGCTTGGTGCCGGTCACACAACAAAGCTCATCAATAACTTCATGGGTATGACAACCGTGACCGCTATGTCTCAGGCGTTTGCTGCGGCAGAGCTTGCGGGTGTCGATCGCCAACAGCTTTATGACATCATGTCCAGCGGTCCTTCAAACTCACCCTTTATGAAGTTTTGTAAAAACTACGCGGTAGACGGCGTGAGTGACCTCGGCTTTTCTATCAATAATGCGAATAAGGATCTTGGTTACTTTGCGCAGATGATGTCTGATTTGGGCTCACGTTCACTTGTGGCTGAGGCCACATCAACAAGCCTTCAGGCCGCTGTCGATGCAGGTATGGGTAACGGTAACGTGCCGGAAATTTTTGACTATTTTGTCAAGCTGAAGAAGTAACGGCTTGACCCTATTATTGGATTTTTAAAATGACAGATTTTCTATCTTTCGGCGAGATTATGCTTCGCCTTCGTACGCAGGGCTATGAACGCTTTTTCCAAAGCCCCAGTTTTGAAGCGACCTTTGGTGGGGGCGAGGCCAATGTGGCTGTGTCCCTAACCAATTACGGCCTTGATGCGGGATTTATCTCAGCATTGCCTGACAACGACATCGGGCAGAGCGCTATTAATTCACTGCGCGGCCTAGGGGTTGATGTCTCGAACGTCAAACGCCAGGGCGACCGTGTTGGAATTTATTACCTTGAAACAGGTGCAAACCAGCGCCCATCGAAAGTCATCTATGACCGCGCGCATTCATCTATTAGCCAGTGTAAGCCTGGCGATTTTGACTGGCCAACGATTTTCAAGGGCGCAAAGTGGTTGCACATCACAGGTATCACACCGGCCCTGTCGCAAGATTGTGCTGATCTTTCGTTGGAATGCGTAAAAGAGGCGCAAAAGGCGGGCGTCACAACGTCCTGTGACTTTAACTTCCGCGGGAAGCTTTGGAAATACGGCAAGACCGCGCCAGAGGTCATGCGAGACCTTGTCAAGCATATCGATGTGGGTATTGCTAATGAAGAAGATTGCCAGAAATCACTGGGTATTTCAGTCGACGTCGACGTTGAAAGCGGAAGCGGACATCTCGATTTATCAAAGTATGAAGAATTGTCGCAAAAAGTTCTGGATATTTATCCGGGCATGTCGACGATCGCCATTACTCTGCGCGCGGCCGTTAATGCCAATATCAATGGATGGTCCGCTTGTATGCGTGACCGTAAAAACGGCTTTCTATCGTCTAAGAAATACGAACTGACAGATATTGTTGACCGCGTTGGCGGCGGCGATAGCTTTGCGTCTGCTTTTATTGCAGGGATGAACCTCTATGAGGACCGTCAGCAATCCCTTGAGTTTGCGGTCGCGGGATCCGCGTTGAAACACTCCATACTGGGTGATTATAACCGCGTGTCACGGGCCGAGGTTGAAAACCTCATGGGCGGCGACGGCTCTGGTCGCGTGCAGCGCTAAATGCGCCGCAGACTATCATCTTTAATTTTGGGGGCAGGTCTTTCTTTGGGCCTGTCCTCTCTTGCTATTGCCCAAACAGCTTTAATGGCGGATGGTGGTTTTGAAGCGGGTATTGGCGCATGGGCAGAACACGACCCTAACGGTAAAGACGTTTCCATATCGGGCGATGCTTTTTTGGGCGAAAAATCGGTAAAAATCTTAAGTAAAGACGGCAATATCCAACAGGCCATACAATTGGCTCCAAACCAACCTTACACGCTTTCGGCCCATATAAAGGGTAGCGGCGTAATTGGGGTTAAGGTCGGGAAAGAAATATTTTTTGACGCGAATATGAAAGCCAAAAAATGGTCACCGGTATCGGTTACATTTGAGAGTGACGACACGGGCCTTGTTTACGTCTTCGCTAGCGGTCGCAACAAGGGCGCGCGATTTGATGATTTCGATGTTTCCCCTGTAGACGGCGAGGCCGAGACCAGCACGCGGTTCATTAGCCGCGAATCAGGCGGCTACGGTTTATCGCCAGATTTTACGCCCGGTCAAAATTTTGATTTACTCGGCTGGACGCTCAGCGTGCCTGTTGATGAAAACAAAGACGGCAAGGCGGATAATATAAAAGAAAGAGACCTTGCGGGCGGCTTTACCATGAAGCCGTGGTTCTACACGGGCGATGATGGCGGGATGGTCATGCGCGCCCCTAATAAAGGGCCGACAACATCTAAGAATACCAAGAATGTGCGGTCAGAGTTGCGCGGCATGTTACGTCGTGGCGACAGCAGTATTTCGACACGCAATAATGACGGCACGCCTAACAAGAACAATTGGGTCTTTTCGTCTGCACCCCAAAAAGCCAAAGATAAGGCGGGCGCCGTGGACGGAACGCTGACGGCGACCTTGAAAATAGACCGCACAACGGAAAGCGGCAAGAAAATTCATCACGGCGTTATTGTTATTGGGCAGATACATGCCAAGCATGACGAACCTGTGAAGCTTTTTTATCGTAAGCGCGCGGGGCATAAAAACGGCGTTATCTTTGCATCCCACGAACCTTCTGGCGGCGATGATATTTATTATGATTTAATTGGCGAGCGTAAGAATTACAAAGACGACCCAATGAACGGTATTCCGCTTGATGAGGTGTTTAGTTACGAGATTAAGGCGCGAGGTAATTTCATTGACGTGCGCATCATTCAGGACGGAGCTATTATAGCCGCCCACACAATCGATCAAACGGGCAGCGGATATGATGCCGCTGACGAGTTCATGTATTTCAAAGCGGGCGTTTATAATCAAAACAATACAGGTCGCGCTGATGACTATGCGCAGGCCACGTTTTATGAGGTTAAGGCGTCCTTTGATTAGGTCAGCCGTCATTATCTCTCGCGACCCTTCAATATCTTAAGCATTAAATACATGCAGACATTAAATTGGTAGGACCAATTTAATGTATATTGGTTTAATTAAGTGGTTGACAGAAGGGGGCGATTGGCTCCATTCATTGGTATAAATTACAATAAAAATGTCATAATACTAACATTATTCACCACAGGGGAAAATTATGTCGAACTCAACACAACCCGCACGTCAGAATCGTGCATTATGGCTCCGGCTATCATTGCTCGTTGGTACGGGTCTTACAATGATGGCAACATCAACAGCTGTCATGGCGCAAGATAACCCAGAGGACGAGATTATCGTTACGGGTATTCGCGCCTCTCTTGAAAATGCGCTGATTGAAAAACGCAATGCCGATAGCTTGATTGAAGTTATCCGCGCCGAAGACATTGGTAAGCTTCCTGATCAAAACCTTGCCGAAGTTCTAGAAAATATCACAGGTATCCAAATCACGCGTACAGCCGGTGTTGGTACGGGCGTACAGATTCGGGGTTCAAACTCTAACCGCGTTGAAATTAATGGTATTTCCTCAGTCGGTTCTGGCGCCGGTCGTAACGGCATAAGCTTTGAAGATGTAAACCCTGCAATCATTTCCTCTGTGGAAGTTATTAAGGCCCCCGAAGCCAAGACCATTGAAGGGTCTGTCGGCGGAACAGTTAATCTTAAAACAATCCAACCGCTAGATCTTAAAAAGCCGTTGATGAACATCCGTGTTCAAGGTGAAGACAGTAGCCTTAGCGTCGAAGGCATTAAGCCCCGTATTTCTGGCGCACTTGGTAACCGCTGGGACACTGGCGGCGGTGAAATTGGTGTTGTTATCACGGGTAGCTACACTGAACAGGAAGCTGTTTCTTTCCGTCCGCGCGTTGACCGTGATAACCTGACTGTCAATCCAGCGGTCGGCCCTACAGCCTATCAAGGTGTTCAGTTCCTTGTTCAGGAACAAGAGAACGATGACTACGAAACTCTAAACTTGGCGTCGACTGTTGAGTGGGCACCGAATGAAGAGCTTACGCTTACGGCGTCTGCGATTATCAATAATCAAGAGCGCAGCCGTGACCAGTACCGTCTACAGGCGTCTGGTATTTCGGGCCTAAGAACCCGTCCTGAAAACGCGCCAACAGAATTTGAAACGCTGGATTACACCGCGATTGGTGGTCCTGTCCTAGAAGGTGCGCTGGTTGGTATTATCGAACCTGGTCCAACAGATCACGATGGTAACCTGCGCTTTTCGAGCGAAACTGCGGCGCGTGTCACTGACAGTCAAATCTTCTCATTAGGCGGCGAATGGACCCGTGGTAACTGGGACGTGTCAGCCGAACTGGCTACATCATCTGCTGACTCGTCGACGCCGACATTCAACACGACAGTCAACTTTATCAACCCGAACTGTATCAATGTCGACAGCCGGAATGATAACTGCACACCATTCCGTTATGATTTGCGCAATGATCAAATTCAGTGGGGTATCAACTTTGATTCGCCAACTGCGCCGTCACTTGCCGATCTAACGAACCCAGACAATGTGATGCTGGATCAGGTCGATGTGGGTCGTAATACAACAGACAACGCCGAAAGCGCAGCGCGTCTTGACGTTGCCTATGACTTTACAGACAGCAAATTTGGTGACTATTTGACATCTGTCGAAGCGGGTATTCGTTTCAACAAATCAACACATGAATTTATTGATATCGATGACCGTATTGGCGGGTTTAGCCAGGCAGAAGATGCGCCTCGCGGCTCAGCGTTCTCTGATATCCTTGTTGTTGGTCCCGATAACTTTGGTGATGCGGACGGACGCGACTTGTTTATCAGTGACTTCCTGCTTGTTGACCCGGATCTCTCATTCTCTGATCCAGACGCAGTTTTGGCTTCACTGGAAGCCGCGCTGGCCGCGCACCGTCTTGCGAACCCAAATGCCGATGGTGATTTGACGCTCAACTTGTCAGAAGATTTGAACGCTTATCGTGATATTAGTGAAAAAACGACGGCGCTTTACGGCCAAGCCAACTTTGCCAGCGGTATCTTCCGCGGTAACTTGGGTCTTCGTTATATCTCTACTGATATCGATTCAACGGGCTATGCGCCATCCATTAACGGTGCTGCACGTCAGTTGGAAACAACAAGCGGTAGCTATGAGTTTTTCTTACCGCGTTTCAACTTGGTTGCAACGCCGTCTGACGAAGTCGTTCTGCGCCTTGGCTATGGTAAAGACGTACGCCGTCCTGACTTTAGTTCACTGGCGTCTGGCTTTACCTTGGACAACCAAGAAAACTCAGCTGTTAGCCTTGGTAACCCAGGTTTAGAGCCAGAAGAAGTGACGTCGTTTGATGTCTCTGCTGATTGGTATTTCGCCCCGTCAGCTGTCTTTAGTATTGGTTACTTCACAAAAGACCGCACAAACATCTTTGGTCAGAACTTCGAAGGCGCCGCCCTTGTTGCTGACGTCAATGATGTGAACGGTCTGAACGGCACAAGTGACTTGGTTCGCGAGTCTGGCCCGAACTGTTCTTCTGGTTTCTTCAACCCGACAGTTCAGCCAAATGTGCTTGGTGATCCAAACTCAACTGGTCTCTGTGTAGATTTCACGCAGCCGGGTAATGATCCGTCTGTCACAACACAGTCTGGCGTTGAAATGGCGCTTCAATATGACCTGTCGTCTTTTGAAGACCGTCTCGGTTGGGCATCAGGCTTTGGTGCGGCTGGTAACTTGACGCTTCAGAAGTTCTCTGGTGGTACTGTGGTTGATACAACATCGGGTCGCGGCTTAACCGTTCTTGGACCGCTCAGCGTTCCACGCGGCCTCCTGGATTTCTCTAAAACAGCCTATAATATTACAGGTTACTATGAGAAATATGGTCTACAGGCTCGCGCACGCTACACATGGCGTTCAAGCTTCCGTACAAATGACTTTGGCGGTGGTGCTAACACATCGGGTAGTTCAACACTCAGCTTCCCTGTGCACACATTAGCGCGCGGACAGCTTAACGCTTCTATCAACTATGACGTTACTGATAACTTCAATATCGGCGTAGAAGCGACGAACCTGACTAAATCAGGCATCATCCAAAAATGTGCTACGAAAGAAGGCCCAACATGTTTCGTTGGATTGCCTGATCGCCGCATCATCTTTGGTGGTAGCTACACTTTCTAGGGTCGTCACCTAATCAAATTTAAAGGGGTGCTGTTCGCAGTGCCCCTTTTTTATTTTTGGTTATAAGCTTGGGTAAGCTTGCACAGAGTTTTCGCTTAATTGAAAAATATCCTCGCCGTCCGTGGCGTAATATTGGGCCGGCGCATTCAACACATCTGTAATGGCGGTGTGGGTCACCCACAGACCACCTGTATAGGTGCCAAATGACGGCATGATTATCCTGTCGTCAGAACAGGCAAAACAGGGCTTCGATAAATGCCGCCGCCGTAGCTTTATCTTTGCTTTGGGATGCAAGTGCCCGCAAATATTCACGCTCTCGGCGCCACCTGTCGGCAGATGGGTCAATAAAAACCCGTCAATGGTTAAATGGTCTTGTTGCTGCCCAAGCAGGCTTTGCGGAATATCAGGGTCGTGATTGCCGAGTATCCATGTGAACTCTGGCAAAGATTTAATCATATCATTAATGGCCCGGCTATGGCCTTCGGATAAACGCAGGCCCGCATCAATATCGTGGAAACTATCCCCCAAAGCGACGACGTGGCTGGGTTCATAGTCAGAAATCACCGCGGCTAAGGCGTTAATCGTGTCTTGGGTGTCATAGGCAGGCAATGGTGCGTGGCCGTTCATTTGCAAAAAACTGCCTTTTTCAAAATGAAGGTCTGCGACCAGGAGTGTCTTGGACTTTGGTAGAAACGCAACCTTCCGCCCGTCGAAAATAATTTCGCCCGCTTGTGTTTGATGGATGACCTTATTTGGCACGAGGTTGCACCATTTCATTAAGTGAGTGCTGCACGTCAGAGAGTAGCGCCTGACCTCTATCCACGGACGCTTGTTCTAATAGAGCTTTGTCTGCGGAGCCTTGAATATGTTCGCGACCCAATTGCAACATTGAGGGAATAGACAAAGGGGACGCATGGGGAAGAATTTTCACCTCTATTTTTCCTTGAATATCCATCATCCAGTCCCGTAAACGATCAATATCTAAAAGGTCACGCTCGGCTTCTTCCCTCGCGATACGCAGTAAAATGTGATCAGGCTCATATTTCATGAGAACATCATATATTAAATCTGTGCTGAATGTGACCTGCTTCATAGACCGTTGCGCACCAGGCAGACGTTGTTCTGTCAGCCCCGCAATTGTTGCAATTTTACGAAATGACCGCTTCACCATGGGGGAATTTATAATCCATTCGGTCAATGCGTCATCTAAAATGTCTGGCGTCAGAAGGGCATGAATGTTGTTCACGGGCTCTAGCGATGTAATTGTCAGAGCATAATCTGTAATACTAAAGGTCAACGGTTTTAGCCCGACCTTTTCCATGCGTTTGGTAAGCAGAAAACCTAGCGCTTGATTAACTTTACGGCCTTCAAAACTGTGCAGAACAATGACGTGATCATCGCGGTCAAAAAATGCTTCGACTAATACACCTTGTGCCTTGGGCAGCGCAGAAAAATCTGATTGCAATTTCAACCAGTTTTGAATTTGGCTAGGCAATCCGCTCCAATGGGACGGACTAGACACCATTGTTCTTACCCCGTCCGCCAAATAGCTTGATAACGGCATCATACCGCCCGCAAAGGCAGGCACTTTTGGCCGCGCGCGACGTGCGGGGCTGGCCTGTATCGCCATCTCTCTGACGCCGTGATATTTTAACACTTCGCCAGCAAATATAAACGTATCGCCGGGGTTAAGATGCATGACGAAACGTTCTTCAATCTCGCCGACAACGCGACCCCGTTTTGATATGGGGCTTGCCATACGGCGCACTTTTAACTTGGCATATTCAACGATGGTGCCGATATTCATACGGTGACGACGCGCTTGTGCTTGTGTTGCAATGGCATATCCGCGTGAGCTGTTCTTAAGGCGGTGGAACCGCTCATATGTCTTAAGTGCGTAACCGCCGTCTTCCGCAAAGCGCAATAGCGCATCAAAGTCCGCTTTTTTCAACTTTGAATAAGGTGTTGCACTGCGGATTTCTGCGAGCAATTCGCGCGGTTTGACTTTGCCTGAACAGGCCCGGTTGACGATATATTGGACAATGACATCCATGGAACCCGTGCGGTAATCTTCGCCGTCACGGTCACCGCGCTCAATGGCCTGAATGGCAACTGCACATTCGACGGCCTCTAGCGGATTAGTCGGCACCATGACCGCTTTTGACGGCTCGTCCAGGCGGTGGTTAGACCGCCCAATGCGTTGTAATAGGCGGCTTACTCCCTTGGGCGCACCGATTTGCAGGATCATATCAACATCACCCCAATCAATGCCCATCTCTAGCGCGGATGTTGAGACAACGGCCCGCAAATGCCCCTCCGCAATCAGGTTTTCCGTTTTCTGGCGGCGGTCTCGCGATAGCGACCCATGATAAAGCCCAATGGGGAGGTTATCATCATTGACCTGCCATAGATGTTGAAACAACAATTCTGCCTGTGCGCGTGTGTTTACAAACACAATAACGCTTTTCGCCTGTTTAATTTGTGCGTAGATATCGGCCACAGCAAAGCGTGGATTATGACCGCCCAGCGGAAATTTGACGGTTGGTTCTAAAATATCAATTTTGGGTTTGGCGGCTGATTCTACGCTATGGAGTGCTGCGGGGGTCCCACTTGCGCCTAACCACGCGGCGGCATCCTTGGGTTTGGCAATCGTCGCTGATAGACCAAAGCGAATGTGATCTGGGGCCAGGGTTCTTAGTCGCGCGAGCGCAAGACTTGTGAAATCCCCGCGTTTGTTGGTTGCGAAACTGTGCAACTCATCAATAATCACGGTCTGTAAGTCTGCGAAATAGTCCGCCGCGTTTTCATAAGATAAAAGCAGCATGAGGCTCTCAGGTGTTGTCAGTAAAATATCGGGCGGCGTTTTGCGTTGTTTTGCGCGTTGATATTGTTTGGTGTCCCCCGTGCGGACACCGATTTTTATCGGCAGCTCCATGTCCTCAACGGGGCGCATTAGATTGCGTTCAATGTCATTAGTTAGTGCCCGTAGGGGAGAGATATAAAGTGTATGGAGTTTTGCAGGGTGCACCGCTGGCTTCAGCGACAGATCTATCAAGCTGGGTAGAAACCCCGCCAGTGTTTTACCGCCGCCCGTCGGCGCAATCAAAAGAGTGTCTTCGCGCCGCGCGTAAGCCCCCACCATATAGGCTTGATAATCGCGCAGCGCCCAGCCTTGGCCTGTAAACCAATCCTGAAAAGCTTTGGGAACATCATCCATTAATGATGCGTTTGTCGTATGTAAGTTGGCGCGCATAATCCTATGTGGGTTAAAGACTGGATACGTATTGATGAACGCCTCGGTTGAGAATTGGATGCAAGTAAAACCGCAGGGCCTGTATTGCGCCCCAGCGGATTGCTTCATTGACCCGCATGACGCAGTTGACCGCGCGGTTATCACCCATGGTCACGCAGATCATGCGCGCGCAGGCCACGGAGCCGTTTTCGCAACGCCAGAGACGATTGATATCATGCGAACCCGTTATCAAGAGGCTTCCGTTGCGGGTGGCGTGCCGCTACCTTACGGGACACGGCAAGATTTGGGCAAGGGTGTGACACTGTGGCTGGCTCCCGCAGGTCATATTCTGGGCTCTGCGCAGGCTGTGTTAGAATATGACAGCAAGCGGGTTGTTATCTCTGGTGATTTTAAACGTCATCCTGACCCGACATGCCCGCCGTTTGAAGTCGTACCGTGTGATGTCTTTGTGACAGAGGCCACCTTTGCCCTACCCGTTTTTAAACATCCCCCATTAGAAGACGAAATTGCCAAATTAATGCGGTCATTAACGACCCTGCCAGACCGCACTCATATGGTCGGGGTTTACGCGCTGGGAAAGTGCCAACGTGTTATGCTGGCCTTACGCGCTGCGGGATATGAATATCCGTTCTACATTCATGGGGCCTTAAAAAAACTGACCGAGCTTTATGAAAGTTATGGTTTTGACTTTGGTGACTGGATACCCGTATCGGAAATATCTGTGAAAGACCGGGATATGCTGCGGGGTAAAATTGTGCTTTGCCCACCGTCAGCTCTCGCAGACCGTTGGTCGCGGCGTATGCCCGACCCTCTGCTGACTATGGCATCGGGTTGGATGCAAATCCGCGCAAGGGCACGACAAAGACGCGCGGAAATGGCGCTGATTGTCTCTGATCACGCGGATTGGGATGACCTTATTGAAACGGCTGTTGCCACGGGTGCGCCCGATGTTTGGATTACTCACGGCCGGGTGGAGGCCCTTGAATATGCCCTGCGTGCGCGCGGTATTAATGCCAAAGCGCTTAACCTTATCGGGCGAGACGAGGAGGCGGATTAATGGAGCGCTTCTCGCAATTACTCGATGATTTATATTTTACAAATTCTACCAAAGCCAAAGAGGCAATACTCGCGACATATCTTTTGGAAACGCCAGACCCAGACCGCGGCTGGGCTTTGGCGGCCATTGCGGGCACGCTCCGTTTTGATCTGTTCAAACGTAATCTGACCAAGACGATGATGGCAGAGCGAATGGCTCCGTTTTTATTCGACATATCCCGCGATTATGTGGGCGAATTATCAGAAACGGTTGCGCTGGCTTGGCGCCCAAATGATGATGCCAAACGCCTTAACCGTCTACCAAGTTTGTCCGACGTTATCACAGAATTCCGCGCGCGCGACAAAGACGGGATTAAGGATTATCTCGCAGAGCTTCTGGATAATATGACGCCGCCGCAACGTTGGGCTTTGCTAAAGCTTGGAACGCGTGGGCTGCGTATTGGTATGTCTGCACGTTCGGTAAAGCGCACTCTTGCCAATATGAACGATGTCGATGTTCAAGTCATAGAGACGCTTTGGCACGGCATAGAGGCGCCTTACCAGACACTATTTGCGTGGATAGACGGGGCAGGGGATATCCCCGATATTTCCGATGTTTTGACCTATTCCCCCGTTATGCTGGCGCATCCTATCGAAGACAAAGACTTCGCTCGCATTAGTCCGACGACGCATCAGGCAGAATGGAAATATGATGGTATCCGCGTGCAAATCGCGTCTAATGAAAACGGGGCCAAACTGTTTTCGCGGAAAGGCGATGATATATCCCGAAGCTTCCCTGACTTGCTAGAGGCCGTTAATTTTCACGGCGTCTTGGACGGGGAATTGCTGATCCATGTGGACGGCACAATCGGACGGTTTAATGATTTGCAACAGCGGCTGAATAAGAAGGCCCCAACCAAAGCGCTGATGAACAAATTACCGGCGCATATGATGGCCTATGATATATTGCAGCATGGTGCTGAAAACCTACAAGTTCTGCCGCTTGCTCAACGTCGGGCAAAATTAGAAGCTCTCATTGCGTCTCAAAACGAAAACCGATTTTCCTTATCCGACGTGCTAGACTTTCAGACCCCTGATGACCTCTCAAAATTACGAGACGATGCGACGCAAACGGGCGGCCTTATAGAAGGCATTATGATAAAAGATAAGACGTCCAGCTATGTTGCTGGGCGGCCAAAACATGCATGGTATAAATGGAAACGAGAGCCATTTTTGCTCGACGCCGTTCTGATGTATGCGCAGCGCGGACACGGTAAACGGTCATCCTTTTACTCGGATTATACCTTTGGCCTGTGGCATGATGATGGGCGTTTACTGCCGATTGGTAAAGCCTATTTCGGGTTTACAGATGAAGAAATGAAAGACATCGATAAATGGATTAGAGTCCATAAATTGCAACGCTTTGGCCCTGTTCAAGAGGTCAAAAAAGAGCTCGTTTTTGAAGTCGCCTTTGATAGCGCCCACGAAAGCCCGCGGCATAAATCCGGTTACGCCCTTCGGTTTCCACGCATCCATCGTATACGGTGGGATAAACCAGCCGGAGATGCGGATAAATTGGCGGCTCTGGCTGCCCTAGTTGGAACATAGCAACGGTGAATAGGCGACGTTTCTGCCGCAGTATAATTTGACAGCATCATTTGAACGCACCACTTACATTTCTCTTAAATGACGCGTTGAATGAGCCAGAACATAGCTAGGGCTCCGATGTAATAGCTCGCTGCAATTTCTGTAAAGCGGCGTATCTTCATTTTTTGAATGACGAATAAAGCGATTAATAAAACAGCAACAAAGGCTAGCTGACCAAATTCAACACCAAGATTAAATGTCAGAAGCGCGGTTGGTACATCTTGCTCTGGCATACCTATATTTGACAGCGCACTGGCAAAGCCAAATCCGTGTAAAAGGCCAAATGCAGCAGCAACAATCCAAGGGTAGCGTTCTGCAAAGCGGTCTTCATTTGGGTGTTTAGCAATTATTTCTGTCGCTAAAAAAACTATAGAGAGGGCAATTACAGCCTCTACAGGCGCAATAGGTAAACTGACCCAGCCCAAGGTCGTTGCGATTAGAGTCACAGAATGGGCGAGGGTGAAGGCGGTGATGGTCTCGATAATGCGCCGTGCGCCTGTGATTAATAAAACCAAGCCTAGAACAAATAAAAGATGATCAAAGCCAAACCAGATATGCTCAACGCCCAAAATAAAATAGGTTTGAGCAACATCCCAGCGGGATGGTTTGACCGCAAGCGTGACAAAGGGTGTGCTGGCTGTCGCGCGCAAAGTTTGCTGTTTGCCAGCATGGGGCTGAAACCGCACCAGAACGTCTGTGAGTGTGGCGTCCAATCCGTTGAACGAAATCACGCTGCCTCTAATCGTCGTGTCGCAGGATACGCCATAACGGCTAATCACGGCGTTACCGCTATTTTTACGCTCAACATTTGAGGACAGAACGCAATCAGTCGGAAATTCTGGTGATACCGCCAGTGGCACGCCCATACGGATAGGGGCTTTCCAGACAAGATCATAGGAGAATGTAGTCGTATCAGAGGCGGTGACGACGTGTTCGTTCACTTCTAAATAGCCGGGACGTATTTCATGCGCCATGGCTGCATTGGAAAACCAGGAAAGAACGATGATGATTACAAAAAACAACGCCCGCATTATTCAGACGGCATTTCAATATCAATGTTGTAATTGGACATCAGCGTCTCAAAACTTTTGTTTTGTGCTTTTAGCTTTTCAGCGGATTGCCAATCGCGGGCGACGGCGTCTTTCACGCTATCAAACGGGCGTGGGCCACCGTCATCTGTCTTATTTATTTTAACAAGATGAAGGCCAAAACCTGACTCTACCGGGCCTCGCCATATCCCTTCGGGCAAGTTTTGGATTTCTGTCCAGAACTGCGATCCAAATACGCGCGCGATTTGTCTTTCATCGGCATCGTCTAAGGTCGGGGGTAAAGCAATGCTGTCTCCCATGCTGTCGGAACGGCCAGATAGGCTAAGCGTAACAAGGTCTGTTTTGGCGCGGCTTTTTTGGTTGGCTTTGTAATATATATGATCAATGTCAAAGACCGCACTTTGCGAGTATTTTCGCTGATTAGCGTTATAATAGGCCCGCAGTGTGGCCTCGTCAGGGATGACATCATCAATTATATCGGCGGAGAGAAACTCCATTTTTTGACGCAGACGACGACGTATCACCACGTCATTTTGTTCTAGTCCCAAACGGCGCGCTTCGCGGTAATAAATTTCTTCTTTGATGTGATCGCGCACAAGGCCTTGCAACTCTTGATCGGACGGGGGACGGCCCCACGTCTTTGTCCAAAGCCCGACCATGCGTTCGACTTGCGGAACGGTCACGACAATCGAATAGCTATCATCCGACGGTGCCTGTTCGCGCATGGCGTCCCACGCAAATATCAAAAGTCCAAGAAAAGTGAAATGCAG
The DNA here is from genome assembly GCF_041429785.1 of Fretibacter rubidus. Lineage (GTDB taxonomy): Bacteria > Pseudomonadota > Alphaproteobacteria > Caulobacterales > Maricaulaceae > Fretibacter > Fretibacter rubidus. The sequence continues at coordinate 2,431,385 of NZ_CP163423.1, read as the reverse complement.
GAGGGGAAGTCGCCAAAATGAGGAAAATTTTGGGCTATTCAATGTTTTGGTCGTCATGTGAATGCACTCAGTTTATTATTTTGGGTGATACCATATCGGCGAGCTATAGGCGCGTTCTTGCGTGACCATGACGGCGCCTTCTGGCATTTTTGCGCCGTAACGCACGGCGTCATAGGCATTCCAACGTGGGGTAGGAATCTCAATCGCTCGCGTATAATAAAATGCAGGCACATCGGGGTCAAAGTCGGGGTCTGTCCAAACAGTGCGTAATTCTGCATCGCCGATAGAGTTCTCAAAACTTGGACTTGATAAATCAACGCTGTTTCCAACAGCGGGTAATTTACCAGATGCGTCAAATGTTCGGTCGTCTGACCAGGCGACGTCATATATTTTTTCTTGTAACGCACCGTCCTTATCTCGCCATCCTTTGATGACTTGGACGCGGTCTAAATTTGCGCCAATAGGGTCTTTTAAGGCGTTGATGAGGAAGGTTGGAGCTTTGTTTTTGTCTTGTGGGTTTGACAGATCGCCGCCCATGGGCACGCCTTTTTCATAGCCAATATCAACAAAGTTTGAAGCCTGCGCGTCAGTGTCAGAAAACTCCCAACTGCCAAACATACGCAGGGCAATCCGAGGGCCAGTTGTGGCGTAGACTTCTTTGGCCATGATGGCATCAAAGATGTCTTCGCGCGTATTGGACTTCGCCCAGACGGCGGCGTATCCGCCCGCTAGATAATGCCAGCCCATACGCGATACTTCGGACAGGCCGTCACCTTTGGACGCGCGCTCTGCGCTTGGTTCACCGTCGCTATGTTTACCAAAAAAATTGCTTTCGTCGCCTGTCGCGAGCGCCGTGTGCGAGTTTGTCGAGCCAATAAGCCCGTATTTAAACGGATTAATCCCGGTTTTATTTTCAAGCTCTAGCCCCCGTTTCAAGGCTTCGCGGACATATTCGCCGGCAAACATATCGGGCGTTTTGCGGCCTGACATATCTAAATTTCCTAGCTCCCACCCTGCGTCGCCATATGATGCAAATTCATCATTGGGGGATAAAAACGGGTGGCTCTCACTGTCGCCTTTAATTTGTGTGACCTCGACCACGGGCTCCCACCGCGCGGATTTTGCCGCGTAATCAGCGTCTATTGGATTACCTTCAATATCGCTAAAGGCAAACATCTGCCCATTAGACAGATTTGAATTATGCGGGATTGCGAGTATCTGTCCGCCTGTTTTAGTTTCATAGGCCGATAGCGCATTCCACAAATCTTCGGGATTAATACTAACAGTTGCCGGGAAGGGTAGGACTTGATTGGCTTTATCGGCGCCGTCTCTGAACATCACAACGCGGTGTAAATTGTCACCAATATCAAGGGCGGTATATTCATATCCAATGAATGCTGTAAATGCCCCGGGCTCATTATAGCTATCGACGGTTTTGTTGTGCGCCTCCCAAACAGAGCGAAAGATAGGGCCAACAACGGCGCGGTCTCTTAAAACTTCAGGCATTTTCCCGGCGGCAAAACGGCTAATTAATTCCATAGCCGCCTGTGCAGAGGCATCACCACCTTCTTGCATCATGCCACTCCAGCGCGCGACGGTTGGGTCTGTCATAAGCGCGGGATTGCCCTCCATGATTTGACGCGAAATACCTAGCCCTTCGCCGTGATCCGCAATCATTAGAAAGTCTAAAGGGCGGTCTAATACGGCGGGAATTCCTGTTGTTGATATGACCTGTTGCCCGCGTGCAAAACGAAGGGCGTCTTCGGGCGTTAACCGCGCGCCAAAGGCAAACGCATCAGCGGAATTAGTTGTATGCAAATGTGTATCACCCCATAGAAGTTGTCGCGTCTCAGTTCTTGGAACTGTCGCAACTTCAGTCGCTGTGGCGTCGGTCTTTGCAACTGGGGGCGTCTTGTCAGTTGTGCTTTGGTTTAGCTCGGTGTCTGAACAGGCCACTAGTATCGCCGTTGCTACAGTTAGCAGGGCTATTGTCTTAAAAGTCAGAGGCATATGTGGTCCTATTTTGGTGTGTACCAAATGGGCGAGCTGTAGGCGCGCTCTTGATGTTGTTTTTTGGCATCGGGTTTAAGCTGTTCGCCGTCGCCGTAATAATCTGCATTATAGGCCAGCCATGTTGGCGTTGGAATTTCAAGCACCCGTACATAATAAAATGCGCGTTCGGATGCATTAAAATCAGGATCTGTCCAGACAGTTGCCAACTCAGCGTCGCCGACAGTGTTTAAATATGACGCGTCTTTTACGGTGGAACTTATAGCGGGCAATTTACCTTGGTCATCTCGCGTGCGGTCGCCTGCCCATGCAACATTATAAACCTGTTCTTTTAGGTCGCCGTCCTCATTAAGCCATCCTTTGATGACTTGAATGCGGTCAAGGTTCGCGCCGTCAGGGTCGCGTAATGCTTGGATTAAAAATTGCGGCGCTGACCCAGATGTTATTTCTGGAAGGTCGCTGCCCATAGGCGACCCTTTGGCATAACCGATTTCAGCTAGGTTCGGTGCAAAAGCATCGGAGGCTAGAAAATCATATCCAGAAAACACTCTTAATTGAAGGCGTGTGCCGGTGGTGGCGTAAACTTCCTTGCGGGCCATGGCATCAAACAAAGCTTCGCGCGTGTTGTCTTGGGCCCAGACGGCGGTCAGGCCTGCGGCGGCGGATTCGTAGCTATAGACGCGGACGTCGACATCTTTGCCGGGGTATTTCTGAATGATAGCGCCGTTATAACGAAACCCTGTGCCCTCTGGTTCTGCGGGTGTTGCCTTTGAAAAGAAATTGTTTTCTTCTGCGGTCGCGAGGGAGGTGTGGGAATCCGTGGACCCTATTAATCCGAATTTGAATGGATTAACGCCGAGTTCTTCTTCAAATTTCAAGCCACGTTTTAAGGCCTCTCTGGCATATTCCCCAGCGAGCATATCGGGGGTCTTTTCGGCAAAGCCAAAGTTGCCCTTATCCCACGTCCAGAAATCTGCAAACTCGTCATTCGGTGATAATATTGGATGCGCTTCGCCGTCGCCTTTGATTTGGGTGACCTCATAAAGGGGTTCCCAGCGCTGACGACGGGCGGAGTAATCTGTGTCAAAAGGTTCGCCTTTGATGTCGATATCGTCGAACATAGTCCCATTGGACAAATTGCCATTATGCGGAATGGCCATCGCTCGTCCGCCTGTTGTCGTCTCGTAATTTTCTAAAAAAGCCCAAAGGTCTTCGGGGTCTGCGCTCTCGACGGCTGAAAACGGCAAAATTGAGCCCACTTTATCTTTGCCATCGCGAAACACCACAACCCGATGAAGATTATTTGTCTGCATCGATGACGTATATTCATACCCCATTAGCGACGTAAATTGGCCTGGTTGATTGTGATTTTCTGCTGCCGTTGTAATGCGGTCCCACATTGTGCGGCGCACAGCATTATTATGCAGGGGCGGGCGGCCTGTAGTCGCTCTGATTTGCGCGAAACGCCGATAGGCCGCGATGGGATCGTCCCCTTTTGACAAGTCATATAATTGCTTGCCTTCGGGGTCATTTAAAACAATCGGGCTGTTTTCGGCAATTAAGGGCGCAATGCCCAGCGACTCCGCGTGATCGGCAATGACCAAGAAGTCCAGTGGACGAGAGAGTTTGGCTTTCGCCCCCAATGAGGCTGTCACAACTTCGCCTTTAGCAAAGCGGTACGCCTGCTCAGGGTCAAGACGGTCGCCCACCATGCCCGCGTCAAATGAATAGGATGTATGCAGGTGGGTGTCGCCGAAATAGACAGTATTAGGAAAGTTTTGCTCGACATAGGGGGAATAATGGGCAGGTTTTTCAAGTATCGTGCGTTGCGAAAGTGACGCATCGGATGCGGATACGGTCCCTGTGTTCGCATCTTTCGTGATGGCGTCTTGAGATTGAGCGCCTTCAAGGTGAGTGTCTTGGGATGAATTTCCACACGCTGAAAAGCAGAGTGCCCCACAAAGAAGGGCTAATCGCAGCAATCTTATGTCATGAAGGCGAGGTTTTGAACCTTTCGCATATATATTCACGCTGTTTCCCCGACTTAAATACTCTATTCTATAAATCACAGTGTCATAGATGCGGAAAGATAATTGACTTTTCATAAAGTGCGATTGACTTTTAAGCTGTTTTCTTCAAGGTAATTTTAAGAATAGGACGGGAAATGATACACGCTAATAGAGCAGCAAGGCACGGTGGCTTAACCATCCGTGCAGGTGCATTTGAAGGCTTTCGCGATTTGGCCGCGGAGCTTGGCGCGGAGTCCAGCCGCATTTTTGAGACGGTTGGCATTGACCCATTTATGCTCGAGGCTCCCGATAATAAAATCCCTGTCGACAGATTTCGCATGGCCTTAAATTTGGCTTCTGAAAGAACGGGGGAGCGCAATTTTGGTCTGTTAATGTCGCAAAGACAGAGTTTCGAGAAATTTGGAATTCTAGGCTATTTGGCCCGCCATGCTCCGACCGTGGACGTTATGGTCAATAAGTTGGTGACCTATCTGCGTACACATGACACGGGGTCTGTTCCGTCTCTGAGTGTCACCGATAAAACTGCGCTCTGCACGTTAAAGCTAATCGGTATGTCCAATGTCCCAACCATTCAACATACTGAGCTTGCTTTGGGATTAGTTGTAAAACTCATCAGGAATGTTACCTCGGCGTCTTGGGCACCAGAGGCGTTATATTTTAATCATATGCGACCTGAGAATTACCGTATTCACGAACGTATTTTTAATTGCCCTGTTTATTATTCTCAATCTGAAAGCGCGCTTGAGCTTTTATCTAAGGATTTATCGATACCGCTTAAAACGTCCGATCCTGGTTTATACGCCTTGCTGCATAAATATTTGGACCGCGCCGATGAGGGGCAGGGCGATAGCTTTATGTCTGTTGTTGGTAACGCCATAAAATCTGAATTAGATGACGGTAAACCCAGCCTTGAACGCACGGCTAAATTCATCGGCATTAGTCCATCTGCGTTACAAAGGCGGCTGAAAGTCGAGGGCACGACTTACCAAAATGTTTTTCAAGACGTCCGCCATAGTGTCGCCTGTGAATTTCTGGTGAATACAGATTTACCCTTATCGACCATTTCGTCTTTAATTGGCTATTCTGAACCCGCCATTTTTACGCGGGCATTTAAACGTAAAGCCGGCGTCACACCGCGTTATTGGCGCCAACACGCATAGCTGAGTTCGCGAAAATTGTTAGCAAATGTCAAGTGACCCTTAAAAAGTCAATTTTTAAGCCTTTAAAGTCAAATTATACGCAGCGCTTGCGCCATGTTGATATTATAAAAAAGTAAAACAACTTAGGGGAAGAATATATGACCAACAAGGTATTCTTATTGGCAGGCGCAACCGCGCTCATTTTTAGTTCACCAGCTTTTGCGCAGTTAGAAGACGAAATTATCGTTACCGCGACTAAGCGGGCTGAGAGCATCCAGGACGTGCCGATTTCAATCTCCGCTTATGGCGCAGAGTTTATTGAAGATTCTGGAGTGCAGGATATTCGCGACATCGCGCTTTATTCTCCCAACTTCACCATTTCCAGCTCATCACAGCTGTCCAATAATCGTATCGCCATTCGCGGAGTCGGGTCTGTGGGTAATGCGGGTATCGAGCCATCAGTTGGTGTCTTTATCGACGGTATATACTATCCCCGACCTGGTGCGGTCATTGGTAATCTGATGGATATTCAGGCCGTTGAGGTTCTACGCGGCCCGCAGGGAACATTATTTGGACGTAACACACCCATGGGTGCGTTGAATGTGCGGACCAAAGATCCGTCAATGGCAGGTTTCGAAGGCAATTATCAAATCGGCTACGGCAGCCAAAACGCCTTTAATATTGGCGGCGCGGTTAATGTGCCGCTTGGGGAGAACACAGCCATGCGGTTGAGCGGCAAGCTTTCTGACCGTGACGGCTTTGGTGACAACTTGCTGACGGGAGAGAACTTCGGCGAACGTAAAGATTTAAACTTACGGGGTAAGCTGTTGTTCCAGCCCTCAGATCAGCTATCCGTGAAATTGACGGCAGATTACGGTAAAATTCAATCGGGCGGTGCAACGATTGCCTTCTTAAATGGCACGGAAAACCCAGCCTTTATTGGTACGCTCGGCGCGCTAGCGGGCGCGGATTCTAGTCAGATTGTCACAGATGACACATTTGACCACGATATTTACCAAGATCACCGTGATGATTTGGATGATAAGCAGTGGGGTCTTGCGGGTGAGGTGACTTATGAATTTGGATCGGGGCATGAATTAAAGTCGATTACCGCTATCCGTAATTGGGACGCAAAATATTTTGAAAGCGCTATTCGTCTTCCAATTCAGCTTTTCCCGCGCAAAACTGATTATGATAATAAAACATTCTCGCAAGAGGTTCAGCTGCTATCGCCAACGGGCGGTGCCTTTGATTACCTGCTCGGTGCGTTTTATTATAAAGAAGATTACACAATCTCCCAAGATTTTGACTTCGGCGCGCAGTTTTGTATTCCTGTTGTTGCAGGTCTCGCTGGTTTAGGCGCGGCAGGAGCTTGTGCAGCGGGGCAGCAAATCGACGTCTCTGATGGTGATTTTGACCAAGATTTGGAAAGTCTCGCTGTCTTTGGCCAAGGGACATTCCATGCCAGCGAACAGCTATCATTCACATTGGGTGGCCGTTACACGGATGATACCAAAACGGCTGACTTCACAAATGTCATCAATAACCCGTTCGCCATTGCCCTGTCAGTGCGTGATAACGAATCACGCCTTGGTATGAACATCAATGAGAACGGTTTTAATACGTCGCAATTTACATATTTTGCCAATGTCAGCTATGATGTCACGCCTGATGCGATGATATTTGCAACAACGTCAACAGGGTATAAATCTGGCGGCTTTAATACGGATGGAACGTTCCCAGCCTTGACGCGTCAACAACGTATTTTTGGTCCAGAAGATACAACCAATTATGAACTTGGTATCAAAACTACGCTGGCTGATGGTATGTGGACGTTAAATGCAACGGCTTTCCGTCTTGACATTGACGGTTTCCAAGACCGTGCCTTCGACGGGATTTCCTTCATCACGCGTAATGTGGGTTCGCTTCGCCAACAAGGCCTCGAGGTTGATACAACATTCAGGCCAATGGATCAGCTAAGCTTTATGGGCGGGCTGTCTTATTTGGACTCAGAGTTCACAGATTACCGTAACGCCTCTCCGCTGCCGGGTGGCCCTGTGCAGGATTTGACAGGAGAGCGCGCTCACTTTGCCCCTAAATGGCAAGGATCAATGGTTGCTGACTGGTCTGATGATTTCTCCATGATGGGCGGTACGATGTATTTCCTTCGCGGTGAAGTGCAGCACACAGGTACACAAAATATCGGCGCTAACACCAACCAAAACCCGCAGACGGTTCAAGAGGGCTACAGCCTTCTGAATGCGCGCGTCGGTTTGCGTGCGGATGATGATCAGTGGGAATTGAACCTCTGGGGTAAAAACCTAAGCGATAAAGGCTACTGCTTGACTATATTCGATCAGCCTTTTGCGCCGCAACTCAATGGCGTCAGAAATTTGCAGAACCCACAGCGTTGTTCTGTTGGCGCACCATTGACATATGGTGTCGAGCTTAAGTTCCGTCACTAATCTGGCGGGCTCTAACGAAGAGCCCTTAGAAAATCATAGGTCTGGCCTTGGGCTGGACCTATCTGCACCGTGATTCAACCTATTAGGCTAGTCGGGGTGTTGGGATCAAGACGACTAGAGGGCCAGATACATTCGAAGGAAGGCAATGAAATGAAACTAAGACATCTTACACTTATATCGTCCATTATTGCCCTTACTGCCTGTTCCAATACCGACGCACCCTCGTCCTCAGACGCGCCTGAGCGCGCCAAAATTGAGACGGTATCAACTCAGCATATTCTCGCTGCAGAGAAAACGCCGCAAGACTGGCTAACCTACGGCGGCACCTATGACGAGCAACGTCATTCAAGGCTAACACAGATTACAGCCAGTAACATTGGGGAGCTAGCCCCCGCATGGACTTATGATTTTGATGCAGCCCGCACGGCACGCGGTGTGGAAGCCACACCCATTGTTGTTGACGGTGTCATGTATGTCACCGGTGCATGGTCAATTGTCTATGCTCTTGATGCCAAGACAGGCGAAGAGCTTTGGGTTTATGATCCTGACATCGCGGGCGAAGAAGCGGCGAAAGGGTGTTGCGGTGTCGTGAACCGCGGCGTTGCCATTTATGAAAGCAAAGTTTTTATTGGGGTTTTCGATGGCAGGTTAGAAGCGCTTGATGCCAAATCGGGTAAACGCCTCTGGAGCACGGTCACCGTTGACCAATCAAAGCCTTATACGATCACCGGTGCGCCGCGTGTTGTGAAGGATAAAGTCCTTATCGGTAACGGCGGCGCAGAGCTTGGCGTGAGGGGGTACATCTCTGCCTATGATGTGGACACTGGCGATTTAGCTTGGCGGTTTTATACCACTCCAAATCCTAATAAACAGCCCGACGGGGCCGCATCAGACGCCATATTTGCGCAGCTCGCCAATGACAGTTGGGGCGACAACGGCGTATGGCAAACAGACGGTGGGGGCGGTACTGTTTGGGATTCAATTATTTATGATCAAGTGAATGATTCCATTATTTTAGGGGTGGGTAATGGCTCGCCTTGGAATGCTAAAGTTCGCGATCCTGACGGTAATGGCGATAATCTCTTTTTATCCTCCATTCTCGCGCTTGACGCTGATAGTGGGGCTTACAAATGGCATTTTCAAACAACGCCGCGCGATCAGTGGGACTTTACGGCAACGCAGAGCCTAATTTTAGCCAATCTTCCTATTGGCGAAGACAGAGCCGAGAGACGCGTGGTTATGCAAGCGCCTAAAAATGGTTTCTTTTATGTCCTCGACGCCGAAACGGGTGACTTTATTTCGGGTGAGGGGTTCTCGCCCGTCATTACATGGGCTAGCGGGCTTGATGAAAACGGACGACCCATCGTCAATCCTGCGGCGCGCAAAACCGAAGAGATGTTTTTAATGATACCCGGACCATTAGGGGCCCATAACTGGCACCCTATGGCCTATAGTCCCAAAACGCAGCTGGCTTATATTCCCGCGCAAATCGTGCCGCAATTCCTCGAAGACGAAAACGACAACGCATCACAAAACGGGCTTTGGAATATCGGATATAATTTCGCGGCTGGCATACCGTTGGAATTCTCTGCCGAGGAATATGCCGCGATCAAAGGCAGCGTAACAGGCGCGTTAATGGCATGGGACCCAGTGAAGCAAGAAGCCCGCTGGACCGTAAATTATCCCGAGGCCGGTAATGGCGGCGTCTTGTCAACGGACAGCAATTTGGTGTTTCACGGCACACCGCAGGGCGAGTTTTTAGCCTATGACGGGCAGACGGGCGATAAGCTTTGGTCGTATACAGTCAATAACGGCGTAGCGGCGGCACCGTCGACATATTCTATTGATGGTGAGCAATATGTCGCCATTGCTACAGGGTGGGGCGGCGCATGGGCTATTAGCGCCGGGCACGCTTGGGGTGAAAAAGCTATTCCAAACGTCGGCCGTGTTGCCGTTTTCAAGCTGGGCGGCACCGCGAAAATTCCGTCTGCGATGGAGGCTTTCATTGAAAGGTCGCCTAAAACGGCTGCCTTTGGCAAGCCAGAGCAAGTGGCTTTGGGGCTACAACGTTACTCTGATAATTGCATGGTGTGTCACGGGCCGCTCGCCATGAGTTCGGGTGTCCTCCCTGATTTGCGCTGGTCATATGTCTCATCGGAAGAAGAGGCGTGGTCTGATATCGTCTTAAACGGAAATTCCAAGGGGAATGGCATGGTGGGTTTTCGTGAGCAGTTAAGCGATGCTGACTCTGAGGCTATTAGAGCCTATGTTATAAACCAAGCTTGGTTAGCTGTAAAAAATGGTGAAGGCGAAGCCCCGTAACGTAAAAACACGAGCGCGCAATCGTTTTAAGTAAAATTGATAGAGGAGGTTTTCATGGGTAAGGTTGTCGACAATACGGAGCAAGCAACATTCACCAATATGGTGGAAGGCACTCAAGAAGATTGGGGAAAAATTGCTAAACATGCGATGCAGTTTTCCAAAGGTTTAGCCGACCGCGTTTTAGATCACCTTAGGCTTCTTGATGGAGATTTTGGTGGATTTCCAATCGACCGGCTACAGCATTCTTTACAAACCGCGACGCGGGCTCACCGTGATGGTCGTGACACAGAATATGTTGTTTGTTGCCTGTTACACGATATTGGCGACACGCTGGGATCTTACAATCACGCAGATATTGCCGCAGCCATTATGCAGCCCTTTGTATCAGAGAAAAATCATTGGATGATTGCCAATCATGCCGTCTTCCAAGGGTATTACTTTTTTGAGCATCTTGGCATGGACAAAAACGCTCGTGATCAATTCAAAGACCATCCCTATTACGAATATACGGCCCAGTTTGTTCACCTATATGATCAAGCCGCTTTTGATCCAGATTATGAGAGCGAAGACCTCGCCTTTTTTGAGCCTATGGTTCGCGAAGTCTTCAAGCAACCAAAACGCTCACTCTATCTGGATGTCTTAGATAAAAATGACGGCTAACGGATTGCTGCGGGCTCTGGACAATCCATAATTTTTGGTTCTTTGCTCAATAAGTCAGATACGGCTTCTGTAACGACACGCCCTTCTTTTATTTAAATTTAGGGTCTTTCACCTTGTCTAAGTGGCTTTTCGCCTGCACCCTTGTTTTTTTTGCATTTTATGCATTCGCCAAAATTCCTGTTGTCTATATTATAGTGTTGCGTTAATTATGTGGCGTGTTGAGAAAGATGACCATACCGTCAGTGATAAGAAGTCGAGCACCGTTTGCTTGGCTTTGCAGCCTTTTTCTGGTTGTTGCTTTTTTGTTTGCGCAAATGCTTTCCGTTGCACATTCTCACGATCATTTGGACGCTGGGCCGCATAAACAAAACTGTGAAGTTTGTATCTTAGCTGTCAAAGATGATGGCGATCTGCACATTGTGGCAGATATAGATGGTGATACGGAAAACGTATCTTTTTTATGGGCTCGAATTGATCGCCTAGCTATAGCCGCGGCGAGTATCGAATGATTGGTACATAATCTTCCCAAAGGAGGAAAAGCGGATACTCCATTTGGGAGTTTAGACATCCGTCATCTCTAAGGTTGTTTCTGCGGATGTGGATAAATCTGTTTCAATGTCCGAAATGTTATAAATGCAGCTATGGCCGTAAGTGACCCGAGCCCGTTGTAGAGCATGGCTATGCTAATCTCTAAAACGTCTGAGCGCACTAGGTTGAAAACAACCTGCCAAAGTCCAGCCATAAAGAGGCCGAAGTAAGCCCAAACCATTGAATGTTGATGGGCGTTAAGCCGCTTTGGATTGTGTGTACGCTTATAGCTCCAAATTGCCCAAAGAGCCCTCGATAAGGTGACTAAGCTGACCAACGCAAAGAAATGGAAGAGATTGGGATATCCGGTCATGTCATACATGCTAAGCGCACTGATGATGATAACCGTCATCATAACGGCCCAAATCCGTCCTATCCAGCGGTGTAAATGCGTGCCTTTTGGGCGGATCATAATAAAGGGACCAAGCACCAATGCCCCGATCGCGCAAAGAAAATGAAATGCGCCAAGCGGGCTTTCAACCCAATATGACCATGTCAACCAATCCTGCATATCAACCGCCGCTCTTGCTAAGCTTGGCTAGGCGCTTTCTTGCTGACTTCAAGCCCGCTAGCGTGACGGCAGTCTCCAAATGTGGCCGCGCTTTACGTTGATTGTCTGTGCTTAGGTAAAGTTCAGCAAGGCGGTAATGCGCGTGGGCCAAATACTCTGGGTTATCATGCCCATTGCGAATAAAGCGCTCAAACGCGGTAATGCCGTCTTGCGCATATTCCCCGCTTAGGTGAGCCGTTTTTCCAATTTGATAGTGGCAATCAAAGTTTTGCTTATCTGCTGAGACGCAGCGCTTGAATAGCTCAATAGCGTTGACATACTGATTTTGTTGCAGAGCAATCAGACCTGCGACATTCAAAGCTTCTACGTTATCTGGCTCGATTTCAATGGCTTGGTGCGCAAAGGATTCTGCTGCGGCAAAGTCATCTTCCGATATAGCCAGTCGAGCCTTCATCAAAAAACCCCGTGACGGATACTTAGCAGAGATGTCTTTGATAAGTCTCTCTGCGGCCTCCTTGTCACCTCCGACGCTAGAGGGAGCTTGGGTATGAAACATAATCAAATTGAGCTGTGCTGTTTCATCATCAGGCTTAATGTCGTAGCACTGTTCCATTGTGGCTAGCATTGTCTTTGCAACGCCTCGTTTTTTTAAGAAGCTGACCTGATCAATACGGTCACTATAGGCATCAACAAGTAACTGGCAGAGTGCAAAATTGTTTTTGTTTGTTTCCCATATAGGTTCCAGTTCGGCTATCGCTGCTTTGGCGTCTCCATTGGCAATCATTTGTTCTGCCCTTTGACGTGTGATGTCAGATAATGGAGAAGTGGCCTCGCTGAACGCTAAATTGCAAAATGTAAACGATACGGCGAGCAAAGCTGAGGTCATTCGAGTTGTGCGTGGTCGTTTTGCCATAAGGTCTGGCCTTTCATTTATATTACCTTGTCCTAGTGACTATTATTTCAGTTCACGTCTTTCCGTGACGGGGCGGACAATTATCATTTTGGGGCTATCTCATTCGCATTCGAAAGAGGGTTTTTCAAAACCGGTAATGGTCCAACCGCCATTGGGCGCGGCGTTGGCGTAAAATGTGTAAAAGCAGGCTGTCTCTTTTACATAACCGCCAGAGCGAACCGTTGAGCCTCTCTGATATCCGCGCCCGCCTTCATCATCATATGTAATGGTTTCAGGAACATAGGATGTATCAATGATTTCCCACTGAAAAGCGCGCTGCCCGTTGGGCAAATCAAAGCTGTTGATTGGTGGGCCGTAATTGGCGATCACCGCTGATATATCGCGAGAGACATAGCCTTTCATGATGGTGCTGGCGCAGCCAGAAATGACGACTGAACACAATATAAGAATTGTCGTGAAGGTGCGCATAATGTTTCTCCTTGAATAATTTGAAACGCGTGAATTTAGCGGGGCAGGGTTAGGTTGAATATTGTGCGCTGCTCGTGCTCTTCCACTTTTTTAAGAGCAATCTTTGCCGATAAATTTGTTCGCAAATCGGCCACATAGAACCGACCATCAGGGGCGGCCTGACATTGGACTTGCATCTGAAATGATTTGATCTTGGCGATGAAGATGGGTTTGAACGGGCGGCGGTTTCGCATTTCAAACTTGTGTATGGCCCCGGTTGTGTTGTCGATGGTGATATGCGCAATCATCTCCGCCAAAAATTTGCGGTCATCGGCATCATCATCAGGTCCGGCCTGCGGTGTAAAGGCAAAGATGACCGCGTTACCATCCTGCATGACTGGGTGAGCATCAGGTCCCACTAACGCTAAAAAATCCGTACACCAAAATTCCTCATAGGGATCGTCGTCTAACTGGCGCAGCATATCCTTGAAATCATTGCTCCATTCCGATTTAGCGGGATGCATAACCTCAAGACGACTACCCTGTGGGCGCGTCGGATTGACATGCGCCTGGGCTTGAAAGTCATTATCTTGATAGGTCATTTCGAATGAATATCGCGCAGTGTAAGACTGCTCGATGCGAGCTTTCTGATGGGCTAGGTCGAGTATGGGGTGCTGGCCAGAGGGTTGCGCTAAAGCTGATTGTAAAGTCAGCAATGCGCAGCCAGTTAAAACGCTGTAGAGTTTGAATGACATGGTAGCCTCCTAAAAACGCTTGAGGAAAGCCACGCCAAACGTTGCATCGCGGTCTTTGCTAATGAGGGGGCTATCAGTCGCATCTGAATTTAAATGCTCATATTTTGCAAAGGCCAAAATGCCCATGCTGTCACCAATGGGATAAACCGCATCTGCGCTCACATAGGGATACCAAGCGGCGTTAGGCGCGTAAGCAGTAAGGCCAGCGCGGGCTTCATCATCGCGAACACCGTAAAGGTGTTCACTTAGTCCTTTGTCGCGGTAAGAATAGCCAACAGACGTGCTCAGCTGAAGGTCGCCAAGTTCCATCTCAAATCCTGCCTCGGCAGAACCCTCGAAACCATTGTGAACGTCAGAGACGTCATGGAGGAGGTTTCCGCTGACAAAAAACCCGCCGAGGCTAACTTCGGCTTCAATACCGGCTTCCAAAGCGGTATCGCGTTTAATGTCTTCAAAAAGGGGGGAATTATCAGGATCTCCAAATGACCACCGAGGTTCAAGCACAGCGGAGACTTCCAAAATATCTGTATTGAAAAAACTATAGCTAAATCCATCAACACCAAGATGAGCATTTTCCCAGTCATAGGCCAGATAGGGAATAGGGGTCGTCGAGGGCGAGTCGGAGCCTTCATAGGGGGACCAGTCAGCGATAACGCCTAGCCCAATGGTGAAACCCTCGCTATCGCCAAATCCGTTAACTTGGGCTTGCGCGGGTATAGCGGCACAGAGGATTGTTGCTGCACATAAAGTGGTTGTAAAATAATTCATTTTTGTCTCCATAAACATGACTTGCACCCATTGCGAAGCCGTTCATCTAGAGACGGTGTGACAGGCTAAGGTATTACTGGCGTCTTTCTAGGACGGAAAGGAACAAAACACTGTCCGTTCTGTCACGCGCGGACGGTTGAGCCCCTTTAATTTGATAGCGATATTCAACAAGGGTCATTATAGATGCGCTATGAACTGGAGACATGCATGTCCTTTTTTGCTTTGCTGGAGACGATATGCGCCTCAATGGCTTTTGCTTTGTCTTTCATGGCAATCTGTTTATTGGCGCTGCGCCGTGACCCAAACGGCATCTATCGACCTCTCATCATTTTTTTCTCTGCCAATGCTTTCATTGAAGCTGTGTCAGTTTTGGATGCTTTCCCAGAGTATGGCTATTTTGAAAACCTGTCTCAAATTGCAGAGATTATATCTATCCCGGCATTTTTATTATTAGCGCCAGCACTCTGGCTTTACGTGCGGGGGCTTACTTCTGAAACGCGCCTCGCGCTGACAAAGTCGGATGGCAAACACTTCATTCCATTTATCTTAGGCGCGATCGCTTGCTCGTTACTTCTGTTTTCGCCAGCGTCGATCCGCAATCAAATTATAGGGGATGGAGATGGACCTGATACGGCATGGATAATAAGCATCACTTTAATGATTGTGTTTATCATGCTCATGTGGGCTGCACAGGTCATCATTTACATTATCGCGCTTCTCCACCGTATTTCAATGTATCGTACGCGCTTAAAAGACGTTTTCGCGAGCACGGAAGGGCGGGAGTTAAAATGGATTGTTTGGATGATAGTGCTGCTTGTCGCCACTATCTTCATCATGCTCCCCGACCTATTTATAAGTTTTTCAGAACTCATTGAGTTTATTCCCTCTGTGTTTAATGTGATTCTGATTTGGTTCCTTGCCATCTGGGGTTTGCGGCAAATGCCAGGTTTCATTGCCTTGGGTGCAAGTGAACTCCCGGTCGCTAGCGACCAAACCGATAACTTGTCGGCATTCCAGTCATCCGCCACAAAATACGAAAAGTCTGCTTTAACTGAAAACGATACAAGTCGAATTGCCAAAAAAATAGAAGCGGCGATGGAAGAAAATCAGCTGTTTCTTGATGCTAATTTGTCCCTTCGCCTACTCGCCAAACATGTTTCTGTACAACCCAATTATGTCTCGCAAACTTTGAACGGTCACATCGGCGAGACTTTTTTTGACTATATAAACCGGTGGCGCATTGACTATGCCAAGCCTTTACTGGCTAATTCCGACGAAACGGTTCTTAACATCACATATGACTCCGGGTTCAATTCCAGATCTTCCTTTTATAAGGCCTTCAAAAAGGAAACTGGCAAGACCCCTACGGCATATCGTAGCTTTGCAAAGAGCAAGGCCTAAGATAATTCCTCAAAGATTGTCCTTGCCGTCCTTGCGAGACAGAAATTTGCGCAAGACCCGTTAAATCGGTTCCAACACTTTAATTGGAGCCATCTATGTTACTTAAAAACGCACCCTCATTAGCCGCCCTGACCATCGCTCTTCTCACTTTAGCGGGATGCCAAACCTCTGTGAAAACTCGTCCAACATCAGAATTGCCTCCCGGCGTTCAAGGTGTCTGGCAATCTAATGGATATGGCTATGTCCTCGAAGCCACAAAGGAATATCCCCGTCTTTTTCACTACACATCAGAGTTTTGTATTGAGGATGAGGAAACAGCGGCCGTTCTCTCTCATTACCTCACGCCCGATAATCTTGCGTATGACAGCGAAGGGCGCGCAATTTATTTTTCTCCGACTTTGGAAGATTACAAAATAGAGATGAACGTCATTCCTAAACTCCCGCAGACATGCGGTTTGCAATTATCCTCTGATCCCGTAGCCGTGTTTGAAAGCTTTGCAAGTTATATGACCGCGCACTACGCCTTTTTCGATCTCTACGGCGTTGATTGGGAAAACACAGTTTCAGAGGCTCGCTCAAATATATCTATGCAAATGACGGATACAGAACTGTTCGGCGTTCTATCCGACATGATACGCCCCCTTAAAGATGGTCATCTAGAGCTTAGCGCTGAAATTAAAGGAAAAGAGACGCGTTTCGAGCCAGGCCAAGGCTCTGTTGGTAATGCTATTGACCGTATTGCCTCGCGTCAAGGCAAGGACAAGCAAGACCTCAATAATCAGATGTTGATGCAATATTGGATGACCGGGATCCGCAAAACTATATTGGGTGGCAAAGGAAAAATGACCGCCAATAAGATGATTCAATATGGCCTTGTCTCTGATGACATTGGCTATATCGCAATTGCTGTGGAAGGCGGCTATGCTGGCAAAGGCGAAGGCTTTGAAGATGATGATCTAGCCGTTTTGCAAGACACGCTAGACAATGCAATTGCTCTATTTAATAACGAGTCTGCTAAATCAGTTATTGTTGATTTGAGTATTAATTTTGGCGGCTATGATTTTATCTCGCGCGAAATTGCCGAGCGATTCGCGGTTAAACCTTCGCTCGCTTATACCAAATATGCTGCAGACTCGAACCAAAAAACACCGTACCCGATTTCTATTACACCCCATGCGGGTGAACGTTATACGGGGCCAGTGACACTGGTCACATCAAATGTGACGGTGAGTGCTGGCGAGATGCTAACAATGGCGCTCCGCACACAGCCCAATGTAACTCATGTGGGAGAAGCCACACGCGGGGCGCATTCAGATGTCTTGGAGAAATTATTGCCAAATGGATGGCGTCTGGAATTATCCAATGAAGTTTATCATGATCACAAAGGAAACTTTTGGGAGGGGCAGGGTATTCCGCCGCATGTGCCTCTCCAAATATTCAACCCTGACAACCCATTCGAGGGTCATGTCAATGCGATTAAATCAATCATCGAGAGGTTAAATGATGAAGGTTATGATAATTCACCTTCGGCTCCCCTTAAAAATGGAGCGCCTTAATGGCTTTCAACCCTGTCAAAGCGTCGCAAAAAATACACTCCGTTCTACGACAAAGCTTGGAGGCTTGACGTTTGTTTTGGAATGTTCAGAGTGGAGACATGAAATCACATCTGTTCATTGCGATGGGCTTGACCCTGGGTCTTATATTTCTTTTTCAAGGGTTAGAGGCCGTGAAGGTGCCTGGTTTGGGATTTAAAGAACTTTATGTGTTGGGCGGCTTTATCTTTGCGAGTTTGTTAGTCAGACAAGGGCTGAAGGATCGTAAGCGTCCGTAATAAAGTAATGCACGCCTTAGACTAAAGTCTCTCTACCCTCTTCATCGTGTTTACCCGAGAGTTAATGCGGGAAAACTCGAATCAATTCGAGAGTAAACACAAAGAAGGGGAGATAGATTTGTCTACAACTACACACACAGCTGACCCAGCGGGCTATTGGAAGGCGACGATACGCCTGACGATATCACTCTTGGTCATATGGTTCCTTGTCTCTTATGGTGCCGGAATCCTTTTTAGAGACGCCTTGGATAACTTTTCAATTGGCGGCGCGCCGCTCGGGTTTTGGTTCGCCCAAAACGGGGCCATCTACGTCTTTCTCGCGCTCATCGTGGTCTATTGCCGCAAGATGACCAAATATGAGAAAAAATTCGGAATTAAGGGGTAGGGCTATGGATCAGACATTCTGGACTTATTTCTTCGTTATCGCGACGTTCAGCCTTTATATTGGCATCGCGATTTGGGCACGCGCGGGATCAACGCGTGATTTTTATGTTGCGGGCCATGACATCCATCCCGCGCTCAATGGTATGGCGACTGCTGCGGATTGGATGTCTGCAGCCTCGTTTCTATCCATGGCGGGCCTCATTGCCTTTTTGGGCTATGGCGGCTCCGTCTATTTGATGGGCTGGACAGGTGGCTATGTTTTGCTTGCGCTCTTGCTTGCACCGTTCTTGCGTGAATTTGGTAAGTTTACTGTGCCTGATTTTGTTGGTGACCGATATTATTCCAAAGTTGCGCGGGTCATCGCCGTTATTTGTGCGCTTTTTGTGTCCTTCACCTATATTGCAGGGCAGATGAAAGGTGTCGGCGTGGCGTTCTCTTCTTTCTTGGGTGTTCCGTTCAATGTCGGTATTTTCATCGGCTCTGCGATTGTATTCTTCTACGCCGTTCTTGGTGGGATGAAAGGCGTGACCTACACGCAAGTCGCCCAATATGTTGTGCTGATTTTTGCCTACACAGTGCCAGCGATATTCATCTCTCTGACCATTACGGGCAATCCCATTCCACAGCTTGGTTTTATCGGCAATGTAGCAGGAACCGATGTGTCAATGCTCGAGAAGCTTAACACTATGGTCACGGATCTAGGCTTTACCGAATACACGCAAACAACCAAATCAAAGATTGATGTGTTTTGTATCACCGCTGCGTTAATGTTTGGCACAGCGGGATTGCCGCATGTTATCATCCGCTTTTTCACCGTAAGCTCCGCGCAAGCCGCGCGTAAATCTGCGGGATGGGCGCTTATGTTCATTGCGCTTCTCTATACAGTGGCCCCAACGGTCGGTGCTTTTGCCCGTATGAATTTCATCGATACGGTCAATGAAGCGACTTACATCACTGATGGTGAAAACTATGAAGAACGCGCCGCTCAAATTCTGGCGGATGGCGGCAAGCCTGTGCCTACATGGTATAAGGATTGGGAAACAACAGGACTTTTGAAGTATGATGACTTGAACGGTGACGGCAAAATGCAATATCGTGGTCCGGATGCGCCAGACGGTGTTGCCAATGAAGTCGTCCCTGATCGCGATATCTTCGTGCTGGCCAATCCTCAGATTGCGAACTTGCCAGCATGGGTTATTGGCCTTGTCGTCGCGGGCGGCCTTGCGGCGGCTCTATCAACGGCGGCGGGTCTCTTGATGGTGATTAGTTCTGCGGTCAGCCATGACTTGTTGAAACGAACCTTTACGCCGAATATGACAGAGAAGCAGGAAATGCTAGCGGCCCGTTCGGCGGCTGCCGTTGCTGTCGTCTCCTCTGCTTTGCTAGGCGCCTTTGCCTCTAATCTGCCCTTTGTGGCGCAGGTGGTCGCTTTTGCCTTTGGTCTGGCTGCGGCCTCACTCTTCCCGATTATCTTCTTAGGAATTTTCTGGAAGCGCATGAACAAAGAAGGCGCGATTGCCTCTATGGTCGTGGGTCTGGTGACAACGTTCAGCTATATTTACTACTTCAAATTTGGCGGCGGCACATCAGATCAGTGGTGGTTTAATTTTGGTGACGGCGGGGTTTCACCCGAAGGCATTGGCTTTGTCTTTATGTGGCTCTCTGCTGCCGTGGGCGTCATTGTTGCGCTCGTGACCAAAGCGCCGCCGCAAGATATCCAAGACCTTGTTGAGGATATCCGTATCCCGGGAACACGGACATCACACGGTATAGCTGATGGTGGAATGGCGCCTCTGCCAGCCGCAGAATAAGGACTCATCCATAGACGTCCCCAAAACGTCGACACACTGGCCGCATCCCCTGGATGCGGCCTTTTTTGTGCATACGACTTTAGGCGAGATTGCAAAAAGCCCTCTAATTAAGCATAGTCATAAGGCGAGGGTAAACTATGCCGTTATGGCTTATTATTATTGTAACAACAGCCTATGTTTTAGGGCTGTTCTTTATTGCGTGGACTGGTGACAAGGCTGCGAAAAATAATGAAGCTTTAGGCCGTTATAGCGGTATTGGATATGCGCTTGCGCTAGCCGTTTATTGCACGTCTTGGACCTATTTTGGGGCCGTTGGCACAGCCGCGTCAGCGGGATGGGACTACATCTGGATTTATGCCGGCCCGGCACTCGTATTTTTATGCTTTCCGCATGTCATCCGCAGGATTGGCGACATAGCGCAGCGCGAAAGCATTACCTCTCTCTCTGATTTTCTATCCGCGCGTTACGGCAAAAGCCGCGGCGTTGCGATACTGGCAACATGTGCCGCCGTCATGGGGAGCCTGCCCTATATTGCCCTTCAACTTAAATCAGTCGGCCTAAGCTTAAGCGCCATGACCGGACAGAGCGGACTGTCCAACGAAAGTGTTCTATTGACCGCCATAGCTATGGCCGTCTTTGCCATTTTGTTTGGGGCGCGGCATTCGGATGTGACGCAGCATAATCGCGGGTTGATGCGTGTGCTTGGATTTGAAGCTATTGTGAAATTATTGGCGTTGATGATGGTCTGCGCTCTGTCAATCGCGGTGATGGACGGTGGACCGACGACCCTGATGAGTAGAGCTGAAATCCACTTTGATGGTTATAGTATCTCGGGCCGGGCGATAACGATAATGTTTTTATCTATGGCGGCGATTATTTGTCTGCCGCGTCAGTTTCATGTGGCCATCATTGAACGTCGTGACAGTCAAGAAGTCAGTTGGGCGCGCTGGATATTTCCGCTTTATCTTTTGCTCACAAGCTTGGTCGTCGTCCCGATAACCATGGCTGGGTTATCTGTCCTATCCCCCGACGTATCGCCAGATTTATATGTGATCCAATTGCCGCTATCCCAAGGGGACGGACTGTTGGCCATGTTTGTGTTTCTGGGCGGTTTTTCCGCTGCAACAGGTATGGTGATTGTCGCCACGATTGCGCTGTCAACTATGGTCACCAATGATATTATTGTGCCCTATTTCATTGAGCGGGATACACTTACAAAGGGATCTGGTGATGGGGGCGCTAAACTTATTCTGATAAGGCGCGGTGTTATTGTTGCGTTGCTAATGCTGGCCTATTGTTATTACCGGCTTGCCGATGATAGTGCGGCTCTGGCCAATATTGGGCTGCTGTCATTCGCCGCCGCTGCACAATTTGCGCCCGCTCTGCTGGGGTCTATTTATTGGCGTCATGGCAAGAAGAACGGTGTGATTGTGGGCTTAGCGGCGGGTATGTGTCTTTGGGCGTTCACGATGTTTTTCCCAGCCGTTTTTGGCATCGACGCCGTGGCCTCTATTTTGCCAGAGATACTCAACCCACACGGCCTGTTCGGTATTAACTTTGGGGATAGTTTAACGCACGGCGTATTCTGGAGTTTAGGCATAAATATTGTCAGCTTTGTTCTTGTCTCTTGGGTTTCGACGGAGCGCCTACGCGACAGGGTTCAAGCGGTGGCATTCACAGCAGCTGGAACGGAGAAGATTGCCAGTGGCGTTAATCCAAACACAGAAATTACATCGGTGTCTCCTGATGGGCTCGCCGTATTAGCCGCACGTTTTTTAGAGGCTGAGGCCGTCTCTCATTCCTTTGAAAAATTTGGCAAAGATAGTGGTGCCAAAGTTTCAGGCACTGGCCCTGCAGATTGGCAATTAGTACAACATACGGAAAAGTTGCTTGCGCGGGCGATTGGCGCCTCATCAGCACGTGTCATTATGTCTTCGGTTTTGGCTGGTGTGAATGTTGAACTTGATGATCTGCTGACGATATTTGACCAAAAAAGTTACGCGGACCGCTTTGATCAACATATGTTGCAGTCGACGTTGGAAAATGTTTCCCAAGGCATTAGTGTTGTTGACGGCGATCAGAAATTAGTTGCGTGGAATGGAGCCTATATTGAGCTCTTTAATTATCCGCCTCAACTTGTGCATGTCGGCGCACCGATCCAAAATCTAATTGAGCATAACATTTCCACAGGATGGATAGAGGGCGACAACACACCTCATCAAGCGCGCAGGCGCGTCAATCATATGCGGGCGGGCAAGCCGCATATATATGAACGGCAAAATCCGGATGGGCGTTTTATTCGAATAACGGGCAGCCCTATGCCGGGCGGCGGCTATGTCACAACATTCACAGATATCACTGAGGATAAACGCCGAGAGAAAGCCTTGATAGAGGCCAATGAAACCTTGGAAGCGCGGGTTGCGAAACGCACAGAAGAGCTACAAGCGCTCACCCAAGATCTTGATAAAGCGCGCGAAGAAGCCGTTGGGGCGAATGCGTCTAAGACCCGGTTTTTGGCTGCGGCAAGCCATGACTTGCTACAACCGCTGAATGCGGCACGCCTATTTTTAGGCGCTGTAGACGGGGCTCCGGAGAACGCTGCGCTGCTAAAAAAAGCGGACCAGTCCATTCAGTCCGCGGATGAACTTCTTAAAGGTCTGCTGGATATTTCAAGGCTTGATCACTCAAATGTTAAAGCCCAGACGACAGACATAGCCTTAGGGCCATTATTTGAAGACCTGGTCGACGAGGCCGCCCCTATGGCGGCGAAGGCGGGATTAGACCTACGATTTGTACCGACCCGGTTAAGTGTGAAAGCTGATCCAGATTTTCTGCAAAGTATTGTCCGAAATTATCTTTCTAATGCGCGCCGCTATACCAAAGAGGGCGGGATTGTTCTTGGCGCGCGACGTCGCGATGGGCGTGTCGTAATTGAAGTGTGGGATAGTGGCCCCGGTATCGCGCCTGATAAATTAGACCAGATATTCGAAGAATTTCAAAGATTTGAAGATGTCGACAATTTAGGTATTCGCGGCGCGGGCCTTGGTTTGTCTGTCGCGCAGCGTATGGCTGAATTAATGGGCACGGCCTTAGACGTGAAATCAACATTTGGAAAAGGCAGTGTCTTTTCTGTTGCGTTTGAGCGCGCCAAAACGCAACCTGTGAGATTAAATGTCAACCCCGTTCAACCGCCGCCGCAAGGCCATGAGTTGGCGGGCCTAACGGTCTTATGTGTGGATGACGAGCTTACTATTCTAGACGCTATGACAGCGCTACTGTCGCGGTGGAATTGTACTGTGCTGACCTGTACAAATGGAGACGATGCGATTGAGCTTGCCCGTCATAATGACGTGGGTGCGATCATCGCCGATTTTCAGCTTGGACAAGAAGAAAACGGACTACACGTCATTGCACAGTTGCGGCCATATTTAGCACGCCCCGAAAATGTGTGCCTTCTATCTGCGCTCAAAACCAAAGATATTGAGCGGTATGCCGCTAATGATAATATTAGAATATTGAGCAAGCCAGCCAACCCTGAAGATATTCGGCAATTCCTGCTGACATGTCTGCCCAAAATCGCGGCAGAATAACTTTAAAGTCGCGTCGCATCCCTAAAGACGAGCAAAGCTTGTGTCCTGTTATTCGCGCCAAGTTTTCTGAATATTGCTGTCATATGCGCTTTCACAGTTGCCTCTGATATTCCCATTTCAAATGCGATTTGTTTATTTAGCAATCCTTCTGACAAGCAACTCATTACGCGGTGTTGGGCCGGAGTTAAGCTCGCAAGTTTTTCCGCTGCCGCACTGTTAGAACTGTCTTGATCTGAAGGCCCCTCTGGGAAAGCTTCTTCGCCCGCTAACACAGATTTAATCGCATCCGTAATGGCATCCAATGGACTGCTTTTGGGAATATAAGCTGAAGCCCCAAGCGACTTTGCTGTGCCGTAAGCCTGGGCTGTCTCTGTGGCAGACACAATAATGACGGGGACTAAAGCGTTTGCCGCTTTTATTCTAGATAGGCCTTCAAATCCTTGAGAGTCTGATAAGTTTAAATCTAACAAAACCAAGTTGAAATCCTCTGCCGTCAGACCATTAACCGCATCGGACACTGTGCTCACGCTCTTGATATCACGGGGCTTTATGGCTGACTTAATCAGAGCCACCTCAAGGGCGTCTCTGAAGAGTGGATGATCGTCAACGATTAAGACTTTGACATTGTCAGTCACTTTCACTCCCCTTGATTAGCTTTGCTAATTCTTCTTATTGCCAGCGGGCGGGCCGACGATGTCCGTCTATAAGACTTTCGTCTTAGCACCAATGGCTAATGGCGCCGTGACATTATTTACGAGACAAACTCTCCAAATAAAAGGGGAGAATTTAATGTACACTGTGCTCAAAATGACGTTTTTTGCGAGTCTAGCTTTATCAACCGCGCCTGCCGCGCTCGCGCAAAGCTCAACAATCGAAGCCCGACTGCAAGCCATGGAAAGTGAAATTGCGCTTTTAAAGGCGGAACTCGCCGCAGAAAAGGCCAAAGGCGAAAGCGATGTTATCCTGCTTGAGCAGAAAATCCAGCAACCCCTCCCAGTTGGTTCCGCTCAAGGCAATATCGAAAAGGCGGGCTTTCAAGTCGGTGACACAACGTTTCGTATTGGCGGATATGTCGACCTTGATACCCATGTGACACATCTCTCTGACGGAGCTATTGGCTCTAGTTCTATCGCGCGTGATTTTTATATTCCTAGCGTTACGCCTGTTGCCAATGGGGACGGGCAGGGGACAACGACAACCGACCTGACGGCGCAAGCCACACGCTTTTCGATTTCGGCACAGCGAGGTAGCGGTGCTGAGACAGCCACGGCCCATATCGAAATGGACTTCCTCGGCTCTCTGCAAGGCAATGAGCGCGTCTCTAACTCCTTCTCACCGCGTTTGCGTCGGGCTTATTTGGACTACAAAGGGTTCCGGATCGGCCAGGAATGGTCAACATTTCAAAATACATCGGCCATTCCAGAAAGTGCGAGCTTCCTCGTCCTGTCTGATGGGATGACATTTATGCGCCAACCTATGATCCGCTATACAAATGGTAATTTCCAATTTGCGCTAGAATCTGGCGACGCAACGATTACGCCCGCTGGCGGTTCAGGGCGTATTGAAGCCGATAGCAATGTTATCCCCGACGTTATTGCCCGCTATAATTTGAAAGGCGATTTCGGCAATATTTCATTGGCCGCGATTGGGCGCCAATTGCGCCTTGAAAGCGGTCTGACAGATGAATCGACTTTTGGCTTTGGGGTCAGTGCCTCTGGCCGTATTAATGTTGGCGAAAAAGGGGATATTCGATTCAATGCCATCGCCGGCGAAGGGCTAGGCCGTTATGTCGGGCTAAACGCGCTAAACGGCGCAGCATTTAATCCCATAACAGGCAATGTGGAGGCAATACCGTCTTATGGTGGCCTTATCGCCTATCGCCACCCCGTCAGCCAAACAGGACGCTTTAATATTGGATATTCAGCTTTATTGGCCGACAACCCGGATTTCTTGACCGCCCTCAATCCGCGCAGTACGAAAAGTGTACAATCGGCATATGCGGCTTATCTCTGGGATATCGCGCCAAAGATAACCGTCGGCATAGAAGGCCTTTACGGAATCAAAACACTGGAGGATGATAGTAGCGGAAATATTAGCCGCTTCACATTTTCCACAAAGTACAGCTTCTAATTACGCGATTAGGAGAGAAACATGAACCAGATGATAGGTGAGTTTAAAATGGATGACGTTGAGAAAATATATCCCGTGCCCGCAGATTTTGCGCGCAACGCTAATTTGACGCCAGAGCTTTACAAAGACATGTATGACCGATCGATCAATGACCCTGAAGGGTTCTGGTTTGAGCAAGGCCAGCGCCTGGACTGGATGAGCCCTTACACAAAGGCGAAAAATGTATCTTGGGAAGAGGGTGATTTTAATATTGAATGGTATGCTGATGGTGTTTTGAATGTGTCGGCCAATTGTCTTGACCGTCACCTTGAAACCCGCGGAGATAAGCCAGCCATTATTTGGGAGGGCGACAGCCCCGATGTCAGCCAAACTTTGACGTATACAGAGCTACACCGAGAGGTCTGCCGCTTTGCCAATGTCATGAAAAAACTGGGCGTTAAAAAAGGGGACCGCGTTACCATCTATATGCCGATGATTTTAGAAGCGTCTTTTGCCATGCTGGCGTGCGCGCGTATTGGTGCCGTCCATTCGGTAGTTTTTGGTGGCTTCTCACCGGACGCCCTAGCGGGACGCATTACAGATTGTGACAGCACATTTGTTATTACCGCGGATGAGGGCCTTCGCGGCACAAAAAGGATTCCGCTTAAAGATAATTGCGACGCGGCTTGCGACATTGCCGCCAAATCCGGTCAGCCTGTCAAAAATGTTCTCACTGTTCGTCACACAAGGGGGGATGTCAGCATGACAAAGGGGCGTGACGTCTGGCTGGATGAGGCTTTGAAAGATGTCTCGGATGATTGCCCGCCCGAGCCCATGAACGCTGAAGACCCCCTGTTTATTCTCTATACCAGCGGCTCAACGGGTAAGCCAAAAGGCGTATTGCATACAACAGGCGGTTATCTCGTCTGGGCCTCCATTACCCATGAATATGTGTTCGATTTGAAAGAAGATGATGTTTACTGGTGCAGCGCTGATGTGGGCTGGGTTACCGGGCATACTTATATCGTCTACGGCCCGCTTGCTAATGGCGCGACAACTGTGATGTTTGAGGGTGTACCGACCTATCCAGATGCTTCGCGTTTTTGGCAGGTCTGCGATAAACATAAAGTCTCGCTATTTTATACTGCACCAACGGCTATTCGTGCGCTGATGCGCGAGGGTGAAGATTATGTAAAAGTGACCAATCGCAGTTCACTTAGAATTCTGGGCACAGTCGGTGAGCCGATCAATCCCGAAGCGTGGGAATGGTATTTCCATGTCGTGGGAGAGGGACGCTGCCCCATCGTTGATACATGGTGGCAAACAGAAACAGGTGGTGCAATGATTGTGCCGCTGCCTGGAGCCACGGATATGAAACCAGGCGCGGGTAGCCACCCTTTCTTTGGCATTGTGCCAGAATTAGTGGATGCTGACGGGGTAACGCTGGAGGGGGCGACTGAGGGCAACCTCATCATCACAGAAAGTTGGCCTGGACAAATGCGCACGGTTTATGGCGATCATGACAGGTTTAAGCAGGCTTACTTTGAAGCCTATCCCGGTAATTATTTCACAGGTGATGGATGTCGCCGTGATAAGGACGGGTTTTACTGGATTACAGGTCGCGTGGATGACGTCATCAATGTGTCGGGTCACCGCATGGGCACGGCAGAGGTTGAGAGTGCACTCGTCAGCCATGACGCTGTCGCCGAAGCCGCCGTTGTCGGCTATCCGCATGACATTAAAGGACAAGGTATTTATGCTTACGTCACCGTACGGGCCGATGTCGAGGCGGACGAAGGGCTTTACAAGGACCTTATCAAACATGTTCGTGCAGAGATTGGCCCGATTGCAACACCAGACCTCATTCAATTTGCGCCGGGGCTGCCCAAAACCCGCTCAGGCAAAATTATGCGGCGCATCTTGCGCAAAATTGCAGAAAATGAGTTTGGAAATCTTGGTGATACGTCGACCTTGGCCGAGCCCGAAGTTGTCGATGACTTGATAGAGAACCGCCAAAATAAAGGGTAGATTGGACTTTAGCAGCTTACCTGATTATTCCGCGCTATGTAGATAGTAAGAGCGTCAGCGATAGGAATAGCTTTATTTAAATCTGCCTCTGTAACATTGCAAATACTGATGCCTGCATGTTCGGCACTACATCGCATATGTCAGCGATACAAATGATGATTTCAATACAATCGACCAGACGCATTTTTATTATAATGACTGCAATCAATTAATTCTTGCCAATATTAATGATGCAAGACGCTGCACTATAAACTCCAGTAAAGATCTAAGTGGTCAAATTATTGACAGTGACGAAAATGACTGGAAAAATGATGTTGGTGACCCGCGCATTATCCATTACCGTTTCGCAGGACAGGAATGGGCGTCAGCAGCAATAATAGTTACTTAGGCACCTTTACCGCAAACGATACTGCGCTGAATTGCCTTACAAATTCAGGTGCTACAAATTTTCGTACGAAAGAAGAGTATAAGATGGCCGATTTTGCATTTAACGGGGGGCAACGCAACGGCATTGCCTATCAGGATTTCGATCAAAGCTACCAACCGATTAATAGCTTTAATCACGGGAGTATCGGCGAACAATACACAGTGCGCAGCGGTGATAATCTGGCTTCAATCGCGGCAAATTTATATGGTGATGCAGCGCTGTGGTCTAAAATTACTGATGCCAATTGCATTGCGAGCGTTAGCACCGCTTTATTTGCTGGGCAGGCGCTCACGCTGCGTGCAGGCGTAGTGCGCAAGAGTCATGACGCCTCGACCTTTTAGCCCTATAACTCTGTGAATGCTATTGGCGATGTCAGCCCAACAATCCCGACGCCAAAAAGTAAGAATGCGGTATTTTGGACAAATTATACTTGCTATAGTTGCAGTCGTTGTAATATCGATCACAGGCGGGATTAGCGGCGCAGTGGCGAATTTTCTTGGTACGAGCGGGGCGCTTTCATCGGGTGTCAGTGCCACGACATCAGCCGCACTTAGTTCTATCACATCACAGGCTGAGGGCCTGGCAACGAGAATACAGTACCGTTTTGACTTTAAAGCCGTTGGGCTGTCTGTCTTAACCGCTGGGGTCTCTGGAGCAGGCGTCGGCGGCGCTGTTGCACGGCGATTGACGTCTTACACCTTTGGCCAAGTTGTGATTGGCGGGGCGGTGAATAATGCTGCGGGGCAAGGTCTTGGTATTATCACTGGGCTGCAATCTAAATTTACCTTTGCGGCTGTTGCGACGGCGGGTGTAGGTGCGGGTTCGGGTCACCTTGTCTCGCAATACGGAACAGCCAGTGCAATTAATAATGCCTTTGTGCGCAGTGTACCCGGTCGGGCTGGTCAGCAGCTGGGCGCCGTCTTTGGTGTGACAAGTATCTCACGCGCGGACGCTATTGCCAACGCCGCCACTCGCAGCGCGATTGATAGCAGTAACTTTGGCGACAACATCTGTCGGCCATTCCAGATGTCGTGGGGCAAGCGGTCGGCAATGCACTGGGCGGCATGGTGGACCTTATAACATGATCTGATTTCAAGAGCGTCTAATCAAGAAAGCCGCCAAAAATATTAAAAGTGTGATGTGGTGTATATTCACAACCCTGACGTCAAAAAGCACTTGTAAAAGTGTACTAAAAATTTCTATATAATTCAGAGAGTTAACGACCATTGTAGTGTTTTGATATTTTCAGGGCTTGCTAAAATTCCAAAAGACTGTCTTTGATACACGCATGGATGGTATAGTTCAAATCGGAGAATCGATGCTTACCGCATCGGAAAGACGACTGGAGGTCGTGTCCCACAACATTGCGAATACGGGCACTGCGGGGTACAAAGCCCAAATTTCTTTCTCCGAGGCTATGGCTAGTCAAGGCTTGAATGTTGAACGACAAATGTCGAGTGAACGTGCAACTAATTTCGCTCAAGGTCGCTTGTCACAAACAAACAGCCCACTCGATTTTGCAATATCAGGTAATGGTTTGTTTAAAGTTCGCAGCGGCGAGAGCATGTTTTACACGCGCCAAGGTAAGTTTCAAATGATTGAAGGTGGACGCCTCGCAACACCTCAAGGCATGATTTTACAAGCCGAAGATGGCGGCGATATTGTGCTAGGTACGCTTGCCGCACAAGTCGAACCTGACGGCACTATATTAGAAGATGGCATACCGACGAGCCGTATTGGCCTGTATGCACCTATCAGTTCAGAGGCTATGATATCTTTAGGGGGAACGATGTTCAGCGCGCCACAGGCAGCGATGGTTGAAGTATCGGAAGCGATCATCAGGCAAGGTATGACCGAGGCGTCTAACGTTACGGTCGCGGAGCAGATGACTTTGATGATGTCATCTATTCGAGAAGCTGAAACTGGGTCAAAGTTGGTTCAGACATATGACACATTAATAGGGCAAGCCATATCAACATTCGGACAAGGATCGCGATAAGGCAATATCATAAACGTGTCATTCACAGGGGGATGAAATGAACGGTGCATTTTATATTGGCGGGATAGGTTTGTCGTCACAGCAGCGCGCTTTGGACGTAATTGCAAACAACATTTCCAATATGAACACGCAAGGTTTCAAGCGTTCTGACGTGAGCTTTTCTGAAATTATCGCAGGGCGAACAAGTAGCACATCTGCTGCCGCGAATTTACAGTTCAACCCAAACGTTGCGGGTGTTTCGACCCAGGTCAACTTCAGCTTGTCAGAGCAAGGCGAAATTCAGACGACTAATCGGCCGCTAGATATTGCGATTAATGGCGACGGCTTCATTGAATTGATGGGACCGCGCGGCGAGAGCTATCTTTGGCGCGGTGGCTCCCTAAGTGTGAATGATGACGGTATGCTGATGGCAGATAACGGCATGGTGCTGCGCTCGCAAATTAATATTCCGCTTGATGCAAGAGCGATTGCTATCGATAATGAAGGCTTGGTAATGGCGCAGACCGACGGAGAAACTGATGCCGTTGAAATTGGTCAGATAATGATGGTGCGCCTTCAAAACAGTCAAGATATTGAGCGTATGGATGGTGGCCTTTACAAGTTAAATGACGATGCAAATTTGATTGATACAATGGCGGGTGAGGACGGAGCAGGCAGCTTTGTACAAGGGGCGATAGAGCGCTCTAATGTCGATTTGAATAATGAAATGGTTCAAATGATGATCGTACAGCGAGCCTATTCAGCGAATGCGCAAATTGTGCAAGCAGGTGATCAAATGATGGCCATCGCGAATAATTTGCGCAGATAAATTTTTACTTATACGATAAAAGAGGGGGAACTGTGATAGCAACATTTTTGATAACGGCAAGTGTCTCACTGGCCCTCAATGATACGCTTGATCTTGATAGAAACGACGTGCGTGTGAAAGACGTCGTTGATATGCGTAGCCTGTCACCGACACTCGCGTCTCGTATAAGCGATAAAGCAATTGCCACCCGTACTGGTTCTCAAGCTGTTATAAAATTAACCCGCAGTGATATCGCAGACCTTGTGCGAAAGCGGGTACCTGTACTATCGGATATTAAAACTTCCGAGCCCGATGATTTCATTAGCATTCATTTCCCTAAAATCGAGAAGAATATTAGCGATAGGACATTCAGTTGTTACGAATTAATGGGGTTCGTGCCAGAGGGAACG